>JAUNPI010000027.1 GCA_030536875.1 Clostridia bacterium | reverse complement strand
CGCGCTCGCCAAGGCTGACCATCACCTTGGAGAGCTCCTGGTACGTCAGCTGATTGCTCGTCGAAAGGTAGGCCGCGGGCTGATAAATCTCATCCGCATAGGCATTGGAGGACGGGAAAGACGCGCAGTTGTTGGTCTTCACCCAATACTCGATCACGGCCGTAACCCCGGCGTCCTTTTCCTTCGCGCCAATCCAGACCGGAATCTGAATCTCGCTGAGCTTGCAGGCAACGCTCGGGTCGCCTGGCTGCCCCGGAGCGACGGCCATCAGCTCCAGATCCGTCTCCTGCGCATACGCCATCGCGGAGGACAGATCCCCCTCCAGCCCAAGCGCGGCGACGCCCGCGTAATTGTTCGCCTGAACCATCGCCTCGGCCATCATCGCTTTGGCGGCGTCGCCGTAGCCGACGAGATAATACGCGCTGTCGTCATTCGTATAATACTTGCGGCCCTGAATGAAATCATACACCTTGTTCGTGTACTCGATTTCGTCCTCCTTCCATCCGCCTTCTCCCGGCGTGAGCAAAGCGAGCATCAGGCCCCACTGATCCGCAATGTCCTTCCAGCCAGTATCTGAAAGGAAGGTCTCCGGTGATTCGTCCGCCGGCATGCCGACAAACACCACTGGGCGGCGATACGGCAGATCCTCCGGGTAATAGTGATATACTTGGCGGGCCGTTCCATCCTCCATGACGATATCATCCACATAGTATCCGTTCGCCAGACAATCCAGCGGGTTGGTGGGATCGATCGAAAAGTTTTCCGTGTCTGCCGGAGGCTGAATCTCCATCTTCTCCGCCAAAGCATACGCCGAAACGAGCATCAGTCCCATACATAGGACAAAGGCCAGGAGCTTTCTCACGTGTTTCATCCTTTCTCTGTCGTTCGGTTTCCCCCTCTTCAAGGGCTGCCGGAGCAGGAATGACCCCGGCAGCCGGATGAGGAGGCGATTAGCGCGAGCGATCACTCGAGGGTGATCGATACGCCCATGCAGTAAGCTCACCCTTCTTTCCCGTCCGCCGGCCCGTCCAATGCGCAGCAGGCCGGCGGACGGCCGAAGGAATCTGTTCAGCGGATGCAATCAAGGTCACTCGCCAGCAGCCTCCGCCGCGGCCGCAAGCTCAAGGTTGACGGCGGTATCCACGGCCTCGCCGTCACGGCTTTTCGCCAACGGGCTGAAACGTGTCGGCCAAGTCCTCCGCCAGTTGAATCTCACTGGATTGATCCAGCATCACGGTATAGACGGAGCCTGTTTGAAGCGCGGACAGCAGCGCCTCCGCCTCCTCCCGGCTGTTCAGGCGCTCGGTACGGAGAACTTCAAACCATCCGTCTCCCTGCAGGCTTTCCACAGGGCCGCTCGGGATCTCAGGGTCTCCGGTCACGATATTGCCGGTGTAGCCATCGTTCACATGGACGCAAAGCTGAACATACCAGCCGTCGGGGTCATGGACATAGGCATCCTTTTCAATGACGAAGCCTTCGCTCAAGTCCTCCCCGTCGATGTTCGTCAGGCCCTCAAAGTATTCGCTCGGATTCAGCCACGCGTTGTATCCATGAATGACCGCGCCCGTTTCGTTTGAAGTATCCGT
The DNA here is from genome assembly GCA_030536875.1 of Clostridia bacterium. GTDB lineage: Bacteria > Bacillota > Clostridia > Christensenellales > Aristaeellaceae > Ventricola. Next base: position 22,484 of record JAUNPI010000027.1, on the reverse strand, counting down.
CAGAATTTCAATTTCATACTGTCCGGCCTCACGCTTAAACGGTCCATATGTATCGTTCGTCTGATAGTTCTGGGAGGTTCCCGTCACCTTGTAATCCGGGTCAAGCGGGTCGGATGCATAGCCGATCGGCCTTGGGTCGTTGACCCACTCTTGGAAATAGCTGTCATAGACCTGCGTGGCCTGCCGCTTCTCCAACTGGTTGATGATCGATTCCGCACCTTCCGTGTAGCAGGCCATAAACGGCACATACCCGTCGTCGCCGTATGCTTTTCCCTCATTGATCTTTTGGTAGGCCTTGTTGACCTCCATGATCGGGTAGTGGTTGGTGTGCCCGGGGATGCAGTAGATGTAATCCGCCTCAGCCTCCATCATGGGGATGATATAGCTCTCCATGTAACGCAGGCTGTATTCAAATGCGTTGCGAAGATATCCCCTGTTCAGGTTGGCCAGCGCGCCGTAGCCGCCCATGAAAGAAAACTCAACCACCTCTCCGGCCTCAAAGTATTCGTCGTCCTCATCGGCCACCACGCGGATGATAAAGGACGGGCAGCCCATGCTGTGTCCGGGGGTAATGTAGTAATAGATCTGGATATCGTCGCTTTCAAAGTTGCCCATCCACTCATGAATCGGAATGAAATCCGTGATCATAAAGCGGGCCGTAGCGTCCGTCAGCGGAGGCGCGATATCCCACGGTTCTCCATTGTCATCTTTAAAATTCACGTTCCCTCCGGCACGCTGAATCATCTCCGCAAAATCCCATGCTCCGCCATAATGGTCGACATGCCCATGCGTCAGGTTGATGACCGTCAGATCGCGGGGATCAAACCCCAGTTTCTCGATATTGCGGATGTACTGATAGCCGCTGGAAGGCCATCCCATATCCAGAACCGCTAGGTTATATTCCCCGGGCGCGTATTCATCCACCATCAGCATGACGGTCACTTCATCGTCGCCGATCCAGTAGAGCTTGTTTTCCATCAGGCAGAACGGATTGGCCGACGTCATCTCCGGATGCGATTCCGGCATATAGTTTTTATTAAACGCGTCGTTGTTTTCTCGATAGTCGCTGTGGTTCGGGGCATCGTCGGGGACAAACAGATAATCGTCCGGCTGCTGATAGGGCGTCTTATACACGTACATTTCCTCCACCACGGAGTCCTGATAGTCCGTGTGATAATCGTCCGCAAAAATGCAAACCACCGTATAGCGATCCTTTGTATGGTAAATATCGCCGTTCTCATCCGTCTCCGTGACATAATGCGCCTGAATTTCATCCAGCGTGGAGGGAATGGAGCCGTAATCGTCGCCGATCAGGTATATTCCTGTCTGGTCGGTGACTTTATACCGTTCTTCAAACACATAGGTCACGTGATTTCCGTCTCCTACCGTGATCACGCCTTCCTTTTCTCCCGAAGCGTATTCCATTCCATAGAGCCAGCCTTGGGATACCATGCGCCCGGAAACGCCTCCCGGCGCAGTCATATCCCCGCCGTATTGAGCGGTGTCAAACCCAATGACGCTGCTCTCTTCGCCCCTGCTGATGCGAATATTGCTGTCCAGCACCTGATGCACGCCGACAATCGCTCCCGACGCATCATAGAGCACCTCGCAAAACGCACCCTTTTTACATTCGTTGAGCAGCAGATCGATATAGTCGGTCTGGGTCATGTCATTTCGTTCGGTATAGACATAGTCGGTCGTGTATGTTTTCACTGCGCTCTCTCCGGCGGGAACCATCTGAAGCTGCAGCCTGCTTCCTCCGTCCGCCTCTATTTTTCCGCATCCGCAGTCAGGAAGCCATAGACGCTCCGCTCAACACCTTTCATGTCGGGGTACGTAACCGTGGTTGACATCGCCGTGACGGTCTCCTCCGCAGAGGCTTTCGCAGCAAATGCATATCCATGCAGGAGCGGCAGGGTTAAACAGGATGCCAATAAAGCGGAGAGAATGATCTTTTTGACAGAGGTTTTCATCATATTCCTTCTACCTTTCCTTCGTTATGGGTTCAGCTTTTCAAGGTTGACGGCGGTATCCACGGCCTCGCCGTCATAATAGACGACTTGCGTCTCAGGATCGCGCGTGAAATGCTCAAACACCTGCCAGATGTATTCCACCTGCTCGCAGGAGGTCGCGTGGCCCATGCCCTGCCCCTCGACGGCGGTGAACATCGGAACGCCCTTCTCGGTCTCGAAAATATAGAGGTTGAGCGAGCCGGATTCCTCGGTGCAGACGGCGTCGTTGACGAGGAAGGTGAAATCCTCCCACCTGCGGTTCAGCCCGCCCTTTTCGGTCAGGCCGTAACGCTCGGTAAAGTAATCAAACGCGCCCTTGCCGTTCGCCATGCCCTCCGCCAGAGAAAAGCCGCCGGAGATCGTGCCGTCCTTCTGGCCCATGCAGCTGACGACCGGAATATCGCACGCCGTATACGCGTCGTCGCCGGGCACGCGGATCATGGAGCACGGCGCGATCGCCGCAAAGTAATACGGGCGATAGGCGATCAGGCTGTAGCTGCATCCGCCGCCCATCGACTGGCCGGAAGCGTATACGCGGCTCAGGTCGATCTTGTCGGCATACTCGAACTCGCCGGTCATCCAGTCATACATATAGTCGAAGAAGAGCATATCGTTGGGCGCGGTCGCGGACGCCGAGGTGTTCCAGCTGTTGCCGACGGTGAAGTAGTCCACCCCGTTTTTGCTCTTCATCTCCGTGCCCCAGCTCGCGCTGCCCTGCGGAAGGATCAGGATGATGCCGTTCTCCTCGGCAAACAGGCGCCAGCCCGTCTGCTCCCCGATTTCGTTCGGCCCGCCGCCGGAGCCGTGAATCACGTATACGACCGGGACGCTCTCCAGCTCGTCGATGTTGCTGGGCACGTAGGTATACCAGAACCGGCTGTAGGTCTGCCCCGGCTTTGTGGTGTGCCCGTCCACATAGTCCCCGCCATAGACCATCGCGTCGTAACGGGTGTAGCCAGACCCCTCCGTGTTCAGGCCCATGTAGGAGCGAATCTCCCCGAAGGTCGGGTAGCGGCGCATGGCCTCAAACATATTCTTCCAGACGGCGTTGGCAAACGCGTAGTTTTCCACGTCGCCGGCCGCGGCCGTCGTCAGATACACGCCCGCGACGGCCTCAAACTCCGGCTCCTTTTCGAAGTCAAATTGGGAAGCGTCCGGCGCGTAATAGACGGTGTTCTCCGCGAGCTCGGAGGCGACGGCCTCGTCCACGGTGCGGTCCGCCTTCTTGAAGTAGTCCACCATGCGGCCCACGCCCTCGGTTTCGCTTTCGGCGACAATCCAAACCGGGAAGATGATCTCGCCAAGCGGCGTCCGCTCGTTCTGGTTATTATAGAAGCTCGACTCCGTTTGGCTCAGCGTTTGGACAAGCTCTTCGCTCATGCCGTCGCTGCCCACGGAGAGGATGCCCGCAAAGTAGTTCGGCCGCTCCGCCGCATATTGCTGCCCCAGCGCCGCGCCGTCATAGGCCGCCATGTAGACGTTGTGCTTGCGGACCGGAATATACGGTTTGGCGCTGACAAAGCCATATACCGCGTCGATATACGCCGCCTCGGCTTCATAATCGCCCCACGCGCCGCCCTCGGCGGAGAGAATCGCCAGAAGGACGAGGTTCTCGTCGGCAACCTGCTTCCAGCCGGAGGTCTCGATAAACGCCTCGGCGTCCGCGCCCGCGGGCGCCGTCAGGTAGACAATCGGGGAATTCGCTTCAAAGCCCTTCGGATAGTAGAGGTTAAACGGGCGGGTTTCCCCTTCGGCCACGGCGATGTCCGCGCCGTAATAGCCCTCAACCGGGCAGGCATAGTAGTTCGCCGGATCCCACTGCGGGATCTCGGACGGCAGCGGCTTCGCCTCCGCCAAGGCGGCGCCCGCGCCGAGGGCGAGCATCAGCGACAGGCAAGCGCACATCGCCGCGCGCAAGAATCTGGTTTTCATCAAGACAACCCCTTTCTTTGTCGAAAATGGCCGCGTAGCCTTCGGCTGCCCGCGGCTGTTGCTGCATCCATTATACAGCACGCCTCGCGATCTTGCAACACCATATTGTGCAATTCTTTTAATTTTTTTGCATCAATCTAGTCTTGATTTATTTCATTTCGTTTTATGAAATAATTTATTTTCAATAATTTCAAAAAAAGAAATCGCATGCGATTACCCATCTTTCAGCTTATGGCTGCCATCATGGATTTAATATGGTTTCATTTTTCGGCTTCTTTCGTTTCATTAATTTCATTTATTTCTATTTTTAATTTTCATATATAAAATAATTCTAAAAATTAACTCAAAAAATAAAAATATTTTATCGGATTATCACACGTCCTCAACAAACCGCTCCTTGACATCGCTTCACCTCACGCTATATAATGTGAATAACGACCCATTTACCTCAATCAAAAACAAAAGGATGATGAAACCGTGAAGTTCAAACCCTATGGCGTCACCCCGCCGATCATCACCCCCTTCAACGCAGACGGCTCGGTCAACTACGAAACGCTCGCCATGATGAGCCGCCACTTGGTTGCAAACGGCGTCCACGGCCTCTTTCCGCTGGGCACCACGGGCGAGTTTTACGCGATCGACGACGACGAGTTCGTCAAAATTCTCGTCACCGTCCGCGACGCCGTCTCCGGCATGACGACGCGCAAGGGCAGGCCCATCCAGCTCTTTGCCGGATGCAGCCACATCACCACCCGCGGCGTGATCCGCCTGATTCGCCTCGTGGAGCAGATCGGCGGCTACGACGCCGTCAGCGTGCTCACGCCCATGTTCGTCAGCCAAACGCAGGATGAGCTCTACACCTATTACAAGACCATCGCCGGCTCGACGGATATGCCGGTCATCCTCTACAACAACAAGCCCAAGACCAACGTCATGATCGCGCCGGAAACCGTCGCCCGCCTTGCGTGCGACTGCCCCAACATCGTCGCCGTCAAGGATTCCACCGGGGACATGACCAACAGCGAGGAATATCTCCGCCTGACGGTCGATATGCGCGACCACTTCAACGTGCTGCTCGGGCGCGATACCCTGATCTTCGCCGGGCTCATGTACGGCGCCTCCGGCGCCATCGCCAGCTGCGCCAACGTCGCCCCGCGCCTGTGCGCCGACATCTACGACAAGTGGGAGGACGGCGATTACGAAGGCGCGCGCCGCGCGCAGTTCACGCTCGCCCCGCTGCGCATCGCCTGCAACATGGGCACCTTCCCGCAGACCATCAAAGAAGCCCTCGTCATGGAGGGCATACCCGTCGGCAAATGCCTCGATCCCATTCAGGAGCTCACCGCGCAGCAAAAGCAGAAGCTGCGCGGCGTCCTCACGGAGATGAAGCTCATCTGATCCGGATCCATCGGGCAGGCGCGCGGCTCTGCATGCGCCCGCGCGCCCGTCCGGCAGCGCCGTCCCAAAGGCAAACAAAGGGCAAACAGAAAGAAGGCATTATTTTATGAAGGTCGGTTTTATCGGTTTGGGCATCATGGGCAAGCCGATGGCAAAAAACCTGCTGAAGGCAGGCTATACGCTCGTTGTCAACACCCATAAGCAATCCGTCGTCGACGAGATGGTCGCCCTCGGCGCACAGGCCGCCAGCCAGCAGGAAATCGGCGCGCAGTGCGACGTCGTGCTCACCATGCTGCCCAATTCCCCGCAGGTCGAAGAGGTCATGCTCGGCGCAAACGGCGTCGCAGCGCATATGAACCCCCACGCCGTCTTCATCGACATGAGCTCCATCAACCCCATCGCCAGCCAGAAAATCGCCGCCGAGCTCGCCGGGCGCGGCATCGACATGCTGGACGCTCCGGTCTCCGGCGGCGAGCCCAAGGCGATCGACGGCACGCTCTCTTTCATGGTCGGCGGCAAGCAGGAGGTCTTCGACCGGATGAAGCCGCTGCTTTCGGCGATGGGCTCCTCCGTGGTTCGCTGCGGCGAAATCGGCGCAGGCAACACGACAAAGCTGGCCAACCAGATCATCGTCGCCTGCAACATTCAGGCCCTCGCCGAGGCCCTGACCCTCTCGCAAAAGGCCGGCGTCGACCCGAAGCTCGTCTTTGAAGCAATTCGCGGCGGCCTCGCCGGCAGCACCGTCATGGAGGCCAAGGCGCCCATGATGCTCGAAGGCGACGATCGGCCCGGCTTCCGCATCGGCCTGCACATCAAGGATCTGGACAACGCGCTCGCGTGCGGGCACACCGTCGGCGCGCCGCTGCCCATGACCGCCAGCGTTCAGGAAATTCTGCACTGCCTCTCCGCAAGCGGCCTGGACGCATGCGACCACAGCGCCATCGCGCAGTATTACGAGCTGCTGTCCGGCATCAAGCTGGGCCGCTGAGCGCGGCCGCCGCACGATCGTCACGAAGGAAGATCAAAGAAGGGAGATCAAATCAGGATGCCATCGCTTCTTCGCGCTCACGCCGACACGATCATCGAACAATCCATTCATGCCGTTCTGCCCGACGAAGCCGTCCGCCGCACCCTCGGCGCGCACAGCTTCACGGGCCGCGTGTTTCTCGTCGCCGCCGGAAAGGCAGCCTGGCAGATGGCGGCGGCGGCCGTCTCCTGCCTTCCGAACATTCAAAAGGGCGTGGTCGTCACCAAATACGGCCATGTGCGGGGCCCCATTTCAAACTGCGCCTGCTATGAAGGCGGTCATCCCGTTCCGGACGAAAACTCCTTTCGGGGCACGGACGCCGCCGTCGAGCTCGTCAGCGGCCTGAACGCCGGGGATACCGTGCTCTTCCTGCTCTCCGGCGGCGGCAGCGCGCTCTTTGAGCGCCCGCTCATCCCCGCCGAAGAGCTTCAGGACATCACCCGGCAGCTGCTCGCCTGCTCCGCCGACATCGTGGAGATCAACACCATCCGCAAGCGCCTCTCCGCCGTCAAGGGCGGGCGTTTCGCGCAGCTGTGCGCTCCCGCGCACGTGTTCGCCATCGTTCTATCCGACATTTTGGGCGATCCCCTGGATATGATCGCCTCCGGCCCCGCCTGTCCCGATCAAACCACCTGTGCGGACGCGCGGCGCGTGGCGGAAAAATATCGCCTCCGGCTCAGCGAGCGGGCGCTCGCCTGTCTTGCTGGGGAGACGCCCAAGCGGCTGACCAACGTGGAGACGCACGTCAGCGGCAGCGTCCGCGAGCTCTGCGCCGCCGCCGCAAAAGCCGCGCAGGCGCTCGGCTACGAGCCCGTCATCCTGACCGATCAGCTCTGCTGCCAAGCCAAGGAGGCCGGAAGCTTCCTCGCCTCCATCGTCAGGAGCCATGTCAATCCCCCTCGCCCGATGGCCTTTATCGCCGGCGGTGAAACCGTCGTGCAGCTCACCGGCAAGGGGCTCGGCGGGCGCAATCAGGAGCTCGCCCTCGCCGCCGCCGAGGGCATCGCGGGCATCCGCGGCGCCGCCGTGTTCAGCGTCGGCAGCGACGGAACGGACGGCCCCACCGACGCCGCAGGCGGCTACGTCGACGGGGAAACGCGCTCCCGCCTCGCCGCGCAGGGGATTTTCATCCACGATGTGCTCGCAAACAACGACGCCTATCACGCCCTTAGGGCCGTGGACGGCCTCATCACGACCGGCCCGACGGGAACAAACGTCAACGACGTCGCGGTCGCGCTGATCGGAGTACACTGACAAAGGCATCTCGCCGCTTCCGCGGCGAGATGCCCTTTTTTTATTCCCTATTTTCGTCTTCAGCCGAACCGGCAAAGCCCCGCGTCAGGCCGCCTCGGCGGTCTCGGCTGCTTCCTCCTCCACCTCGAGGATGGACGGCTGGAAGGGGACGAGCTCCGCCGGGTCCTGCGTCGTCTTCGTGTTGGTGATCATGTACCAGAGGAGCTCGTCGTACATGAGCTTTGCGTCCTCCAGCGCCTTCTCCTGCACGCGAATCGTGTAGTCGGTGATGTAGGCAGCGGCGGCTTCCTTGTCGACGCCATAAATCGCAAGCGTCTTGGCGAGGATGTCCGGATACTCGGCGATCAGCGCGTTCTCCACATCGTTCCAGTATGCGCGCACGCCCGCGCCGTAGTTCACGCGATCCTGCTCGGACAGCGTACACAGGCGCTTGAAGTTGAAATGCGCCATGTTCTCGTCGCAGCTGCCGACGGGGTGCTCAGCCGGATCGGACCCAACCGGGTTCACATAGTGGAACGCGGCGGCCGTGTCCGTGATGAGGTTGGACATCGGCAGATACACCGAGTGCTCGGCGTTGGCCATGCAGCTCCACGTCACGCAGGCCATATCGGCCGGCAGATTGTCGTAAACCTCGATCGCGTTGCAGTTAATCTGGTTCTCGACGCCGATGATGCGCATGCCGATCAGGTCGTTTGCATCCGGGTCAAACTCCGTGCCCTCAAAGCGGGAGCGGGTCATCTCCAGAACGTCCTTGAGCGAGACCTTCTCGTCGGGCTGATAGAAGAAATCATAGCGGGTCTCGGTGGCATACTCGCCCGCGGTCGACGGGGCAAAGAGCACGTGACCGTACCATGTGCGGCGGTTGGAGTTGTCGCCCAGCTTGCCGCCGGCATAGGTGGCGAACAGATCCATGAAGCCGTCTTCCGTATACACGGCCAGACCGGCCTCCTCCGGCATGGAGAAGAGCTTCGGGGAGCACATCACGTCCTCGCTCTGAGGATCGACCGCGCCGATCATGAACTGATTGCCGTACACGGCGACGCAGTCCTCCGGCATCTTCACGGCGCACCATTCGTGACCGGTGTAGGTCTCCATCACCCAAGCCTCATTCTGGTCGGCGATCAGGATGCTGTTGCACTCGGCGTTGCCGTACTTGTAGATATAGTCGCCCATGATTTCGACGGCGTTGCGGGCGGAGGTGGCCGTCGCCCCAACCAGCGCGCAGAGGAAAGCCTCGGCGAGCCCGCCGTCGCGAACGCGCGGGTCGAGCTCCGCGATTTCCTTCGTCGTCGAGCAGGTGACCGCGGCGCTGACGGCCACGCCGTTGGAGTTGGCCGTTCCGCCGTCCCAGCGGCCGTCGTTAAACGGCGTGCTGGTGTACTGGAACGTGGTGTCCGGCAGCGGATACTCGACGCTGCTGAACGTGTTCAGCGTGCGGCCGGGGGTGTTTTCCACGCTGGGCACAACCTTGGCAAGCGCCTGCGCATAGGTGAAGGCGTCAACCGTATGGCCGATGATGGTCGCTCCGCTGGTGCTGGCCTGTTTGCCGACATAGAAGCCCGTGCAGGCCAACGCGCTCGCGCCGCTCATCGCCAGCGCGAGGGCAAGAACAAGGGTCACCATCTTTTTCATGTTTCTTCCTCCTTGTAGCAAGAGAATTTTTTTGACAAAAAGTTGATGAAAGTATACATCCAAGTTTTCATTTTGTCAACATCATTTTCGACAATTCGGCTCCAAAAAAGTGATAGAATCCGCCGCTCATTTTGCATCGTTCGACCTTTCGATTAAAAAACAGGCCGAATTTGAGATTCCGCGCCGTCAGCGCCGTCGACGCCGCTCCATCCGCCTTCTCTTTGGCCGACCGCGTTTGGCGTCTTCCGAAATAAATATATAGACATTTTGTCAAATCCATTCGACGCTTTAGCGCCGCGCGAAGCATGCATCCTCTCGGGTGTATATCTCCTCCGCCCCAGCCGCAAACTATACCGGCATGCTGCCGGCCAAGGAGGGATCGTTCCGCCATGCTCCCCTTTCTTCGCAGCGCGTTTACGCGCGACCACGTCTTTCGCGGCCTGAAGGTCGCCCTCGGCGCTTCGGCCGCCATTCTGATCGCCGGGCTGATGGGCCTGTCCTACAGCGGTACGGCGGGCATCGTCACCGTCCTGAGCATTCTGGGCACAAAGCGCGAGACGCTGGTTCTCGCCGGCGTTCGGCTCGTCTCCTTCGCCGTCGCCCTCGGCGTCGCCGCGCTGTCCTACGGCCTGCTCGGGTTTACGCTCGCGGGCTTTGCCGTGTATCTGTTCCTGTTTGCGGTGATCTGCTATGCGCTCAACTGGTCTCACTCCGTCTCAATGATGTCCGTGCTCGTGCTCCACTTTCTGACCGAGCAATCGATGGCCCCGGCGGCGCTCCTCAACGAAGCGCTCCTGCTGCTGACCGGCGCGGCATGCGGCGTCGCCGTCAATCTCCATCTGCATTCGGACGAAGAGCGCGTGCAGAAGCTGCTCCAGCAAATCGACGCGCGAATGAGGCGGGCGCTTGTCCTTCTCACGCGCGCGGAAGACGCCGAGGCGGACGAGCTGCTCAGCGCCTTGGAGGGCGATATCCGCACGGCGGGCGTCCTCGCGTTTGCAAACGCCAACAACAGGCTCTTTTCCCGCTCCTACGGCGACATTCGCCTGTTGGACATGCGCGCCCAGCAGCGCAAGGTTCTCGTTCAGCTGCGCGCGGAAATCAAAAAAATCCCCCGCATGCCGCCCCAGGGGAAGGCGGTCGCCGCCTTCACGAGGCGCATGGCGGAGGAGTTGGGAAAGCCGGACGGCGCCGGAGAGCTGCTGCGCGCGCTGAATGCGCTGCTTGAGGACATGCGCGCGCAGTCGCTGCCCGCAACGCGTGCGGAATTCGAGGCCCGGGCGCTGCTGTACGCGGTTCTTTTGCGCTTAGGCGACTTTCTGCGCCTGCGCCGGCAGTACGACGCGGAGACCGAGGCCGCCGCAGCCCTCAGCAGAGGAACAGCTCGGCGGCAAAGACGACCGCGCAGCAGGTGACGGCGACGGGGAAGAGCCCCGCGCCGCAATAGGCAAGCGCGACGCCCACCGCCAAGGCCAGCGCGCCGGCGACGGGGCTCTGCGTCGCCTCGACGATCGCCGGAAAGGTCATCACGGCGAGCGTCACATACGGCACATAGAAGAGAAAGGATTGAATAAACCGGTTTTGAATCGGGCGCCGGATCAGCGTCAGCGGCAGCACGCGGATGAGATAGGTCACGCCCGCCATGACGGCGATGCACAGGTTCACAGAGTTCATTGCTTACGCCTCCTGATGATCATCCCGCACGGGAAACAGCGCGGCGGCAGCGCCGGAGAGCGCGACGGTCAGCAGAATCGTCCGCGTTCCGGCGGAGAGATCTCGCAGCGCCGGAAGCAGCGACGCGGCGAGGCTGAGCGCGAACCCCGCGACGACGAGCCCGGCAACGACGCGGTTTTGGCGCGCGGGCGGGATGATGATCGCCAGAAACATGCCGTAGAGCGCCACGCTCAGCGCGCTGACCGCGCGCACGGGCAGCATATTGCCCATGACGATGCCCAGCGACGTGCCCGCCGCCCACGGAAGCACGGAGACCACGATCGCGCCGTATGTGTAATAGGGGTCGATCAGCCCGGGGCGCGCGATCGTGATGCCGAAGATCTCGTCGGTCACGGCCGTGCCGATGAGCAGCCTGTGGTGAAAGGGCATCTCGGGCGCAAAGCGCTGGCTGAGCGCGCAGCTCATGAGCAGATAGCGCGCATTGGCGATCAGCGTGATCACGGCGATCTCCCAAACCGTCGCCTGCGCCGCAATGGAGGTGAACACCGCGTATTCCCCGGCGGAAGCGGAGGTCAAAAGGCTGGCCACAAAGCCCTGAGCGGCGGAAAGGCCGGCGCCTCTGGCCGCAATGCCCAAAGAAAAGGCGACGGCAAAATACCCCAGCCCGATGGGGATACCGTCGCGCAGCCCTTGGCGGAAGGCCGCGCCGTGATCAAAGCCCGCGTATACCCCGGGCGATTGCTTATCGATCGACATGATTCGCACTCCTTTGCAAGTAAAGGTATTATAGCAGAGCGCGCGGCGCAAGTAAACGCCCAGTTCACCCCGACGGCCGAAAAAAATGGCGCGAGGCAAGCCGGCGCGGGTCAGCGGCCCGCCTTTGACATTTCGCCCGAAAAGCTCTATAATAAATGATTGAATCGCAATATTGAAGCATATGGTTCGCAGCCCCGAGCCGGCTCGGGGAAATCGGCTAAAAAAAGAACGCAAACGCCTCCGGCGCTTTATGCGCTTCACGGAGAACGGCTTTGCGGCAATGGGAGAGGAACTATGAAGACGGGCATCATCGACGTGGGCGGCGGCTTCCGCGACATCTACGGCGCGGGCATCTTGGACGTCTGCCTCGAACAGGGCATTCACTTCGACTACTGCATCGGCATTTCGGCCGGCAGCGCCAATGTCGCCTCTTACATGGCGGGTCAGAGAGGGCGCAATTACACCTTTTACATGGAATACGTGTTTCGCAAGGAATACGCCAGCCCGGAAAATTGGCTGAAAACCCGCAACTACGTGGATCTGGACTACGTGTACAGCACGCTTTCCAACAGCGGCGGGGAAAACCCCATCGACTACGCCGCTCTCAGCGCCAATCCCGCCGAGCTCTACATCGGCGCGTGCGACGCGCGCACGGGCGAGAGCGTCTATTTCGACAAGTCGATGCTCTCCCAGGACCACTACGACATCTTTAAGGCCTCCAGCGCGCTGCCCGTGTTCTGCAAGCCCGTGATGATCGGGGATATTCCGTGCCTGGACGGCGGCATCAGCGACCCCATCCCCGTGCTCAAGGCGCTGGGCGACGGCTGCGACCGCGTGGTCGTGATCCTCACGCGCCCCACCGGCGAGCCGCGCGTGCAGAAAAAGGACGTCATGCTCGCCAAAATCCTCAGCCGAAGCTACCCGGCGGCGGGCAAGCGGCTCCTTGAGCGCTACAAGCTCTACAACGACGGCGTGGCCTATGCGCTGGAAATGCAGCGGCAGGGCCATGTGCTGGTCGTCGCGCCGGACGATGTCTGCGGCCTGTCCACCCTCACCAAGGACAAGGAAAAGCTCCAGCAGATGTATGACAAGGGCAGAAGAGACGCCCAGAGCATCCGGCCGTTCCTTGAAAAAGCCTGAAAAAGGGCATGGCGCTCAAGCGCGTCGCTCCCGCACGGGCGCCACGGATTCTCCGTCGATGAGCACATAGCCGACCTTGACGTTTCTGGCGTCCGCGCCCTCCATCATCTCGCACAGAAGGCGCACGCTTTCGCGCGCGATCTCCTCCGTCGGCTGGCTGACCGTCTCGATGGCGGGAATGTAGTAGCGGGCGGTCTGCGTGCCGTCAAACCCGGTGACGGATACGTCCTCCGGCACGCGCAGCCCCCTGTCGTGCAGCGCGCGGATGACGCCCGCCGCCGCCGCGTCGCTCATCGCCATCACCGCGGTCACCCCGAGATCCCGCTCAAAAAAGCTCATCGCGCGCTCGTAAGCCTCTCTGATCTCAAAGCGCGTGACGACGTAGAGATCCGGATCGAACGCGACGCCGTGCGCCTTAAGGCTGTCGATCGCCCCCTGATAGCGCCGCGCGAACGGGTCGTCGCCCTCGCTGCATCCGCCGAAGATCGCCACGCGCCGGTGCCCGCAGCCGACGAGCCTGTCCATCAGCTCGCGCGCCGCGGCCCTGTCGTCGATAAACACGCTGGATGCGTTGTCCAATCCGCTGGCCGAGGCATCCACCGTCGCAAACACGCAGGGCGCCCCCAGCGTGCGCACGGTCTCGCAGCGCTCGTCCAGGCGCGAGCCCAGCAAAATAAAGCCGCGCGCGCGCCGCTCCGTATAGAGCCTGCGCATGGCGCCGAATTCGTCGTCCTCCTCGTCGATGTATTTGACGATGAAGGGCGTCTTGCCTCCTTGCGCGCAGACGAGCATCTGTTCCGCCGTGTCGCTAAGAAACAGGCTGCGCCGCCCGCGAACGATGATCGCCGCACACTGCGCGCGCTTGCGCTTGAGGGAGCTGGCGTTTCCGTTTTGCACATAGCCGCAGTCCTCGACGACCGCCATCACCTTGCGCCGCGTCTGCTCGCTCACATCCGGCCGGTCGTTGAGCACGCGCGAAACCGTGCTGACCGCCACGCCGGCCTTGCGCGCAATATCCTTGATCGTGTTGATCTCCACGAAGCACCACTCCCCGGCGCGCCCTGCGCGCTCTTTTTTATGCGGCTTAAACGCGCTTGGGCCCGCATGCTTCCGCCCTCGGCCGGTGCGTGCAAGGCTTAAGCCGCAGCGCGGCGCGCTTGGACCGGTTCGCCGATTCGCCCATCTTCGCCTCGCCCCTGTTCCCCGTTTTCATCTTTCCGCCTTGCGCAGCTTCGCCACGAAAAAGCCCTCGTAGCGCTCGTCAGGGCAGACGCAGAGCGTCCCCGGCACGCTGACCGGCAGCGTCGGCACGCCGCCAAACGCCGCGGGATCGACCGGCACGACCTGAACGCCGCCTCTCTTGAGCGCCCTGCGGATCACCTCGCCGTTCTCCTGCTCCAGCACGGAGCAGGTCGAATAGACCATCTCATGCCCTGGCCGCAGCAGCCGGAGCGCCTTCTCCAGCAGCGCCCCCTGCGTCTTCGCCGTCCGCGCAAGCAGCTCCCGGCTGAACTGCGCCTTCCGCCTGCCCAGCGCACCGAGCGCCAGCGTGCCGCTTCCGCTGCACGGCGCGTCCAGCAGGATGCGGTCGAAGCTGAACAGGTCGTCCAGCTGGCGCGCGTCGATGTTCATGACCGTGACGCGCGCGGCTCCCTGCCGTGCGAGGTTGAATTTGAGCCGCTCCGCCCGCGCCGCGTGGCGCTCGCAGGCGGTGATCATTGCCCGGTTTCCCGTCAGCGCGGCGATCTGCGTCGTCTTTCCCCCGGGGGCCGCCGCCATGTCCAGCAGGTTTTCCCCTTCCCTCGCGCCCAGCACAAGCGGCGGAATCATCGACGAGAGGCTCTGCAGGTAGATTTCCCCCCGCTCATAGAGCGGCAGCGCGGTAAGCGCATCCTCCCGCACGTCCGGCAGAACCAGCGCGTCCTCGCTCCACAAAACGCCCTCATATCGGATTCCCGCCTCGTCAAGCGCCTCCATGACGGCCTTAGGCTCGGCTTTCAGGCGGTTGACCCGCAGCGACACGCGCCGGCGCGACGCAAGCCCCGCCTCGATGCGCGCAGCCTCCTCCTCGCCATACTGCAAGAGCAGCTGCTCGCCCAAAAAAGCCGGCATATCCTCTCTCATGCCCGTCCCTCCCCGCGGCCCAAAGGCCCTGCTGTTCGTATCATATCACGCAGAGAAAGAAAAAGCAAGGCGGAGAAATTTTACGCCACGGAAATCAAAATAGCAAAGTCTGACATCCGTTTCTCTACGTTTTCTGCGCATTAGGGGGGGTAAAAGAAATCTACCAGCCTTTGGTTCAAAAGCTGGTAGATTATATGGCGGAGAGTTAGGGATTCGAACCCTAGGTGGTTTCACCCACACAGCATTTCGAGTGCTGCACCTTCGACCGCTCGGACAACTCTCCACAAAATGGGTCTTCCGCCCGGAAGACCCATCTATTATAAGGCCATTTACACCTCTGTGTCAAGAGCGAAAATCCGCATCGCGTCTGGCCTTACATCTGCGCGGCGAATTCCACGATCTCCATCGAGCGGCGGATGAACTCGGTCATCTGCTCGGCCTCCAGCGGCTGGCGGGAGAGCTCCGCAAGATCAAAGAGCTGATGCATCAGCAAGACGCTGCGCTCGTCCTTCTCGCGCTCGGCGAGCTTCTGGACGGTCTTGCTGCGGCTGTTCAGAACAACGCTGTACTTGGCCGGCATATTGAACTCGCTGCGCCCATAGATGCGGCCCATCTCGTTGAAGCGCCGGGTCTGCTCGTCCTCAATGAGCATGAGCGGAATGCTCTCGTTGGCCAGCGGCTTTAGCTCGACCGTCAAATCGTCCTTGCCCGCGGCCTCGCGCACAAGGGCCGTCAGCTTGTCGCCGTCGAGCTCCGGCGCCTCGGCGTCGCTGGTCAGGCTGTCCAGCTCCGCGTCGACACGGCAGTACTTGAACTTGCTCTCCGGGTCCGCGCTGTATTCCATGTAGGAGACAAAGTTCACATCGATCAGCTGATCGAGCACAACGACGTCGATTCCCCGCTCGGTGAACAGGCGGATGGCGGCGTCCTGACGCGCCGGGTCGGAGGTGTAGACCATCTTGTCCGGCAGCTTCTCTCCGTTCCGGCTCTTGTACTCATCAAGGGTCAGGAACTTCCCCTCCGTCGTCTTAAACAGCAGACAGTCCTTCATCCTCTCGGCAAACTTTTCCTCGCGCATGACGCCGTACTTGATAAAGGGATGGATGTCCGGCCAGAAGCCTTCATAGGTCTCGCGCTCGGTTTTAAACATGCCGGTCAGCTTGTCCGCCACCTTCTTGGTGATGTGATT
This sequence comes from Clostridia bacterium, assembly GCA_030536875.1. Lineage (GTDB taxonomy): Bacteria > Bacillota > Clostridia > Christensenellales > Aristaeellaceae > Ventricola. The sequence goes on along the minus strand of JAUNPI010000027.1, from coordinate 6,346 downwards.
GCTGATGCGGCGCACATACCCGTCATTTTGGAGGAAGGAGCGGGAGACGTTGAGCGGGAAGTCCGCGCAGTCGATGACGCCCTTGAGCAGCATCAGGAATTCCGGAATGACCTCCTTGATGTTGTCGGCGACAAAGACCTGACCGGAATAGAGCTTGATCTGCCCCTCGATGCCTCCGAACTTCTCCTTGAGCTTGGGGAAGTACAGAATGCCCTTGAGCTTGAAGGGATAATCGACGTTCAGGTGGATCCAGAAGAGCGGATCTTCATACTCATGGAAAACCTTGCGGTAGAATTCCTTGTATTCCTCGTCCGTGCAGTCCTGCGGCGCTTTGGCGTAAAGGGGCTTCGTGTCGTTGATGGGCTTCGGCGCCTCGGGCTCGGCCTTGCCGTCTTGATCTTCGCTCTCCGCCTGCGCGCCTTCGCCCTCGCCGGTCACCTTGACCTCCTCTTCCTGTTTGACCTCTTTGATTTCATCGAGGTAGATCGGCACCGCCATGAACGAGCAGTAGCGTTCGAGCACCTCGCGCACGCGCCAAACGTCGAGGAACTCCTCCTCTGCGTCGCTGATATGCAGCGTGATGGTCGTTCCGCGCTCGGCCCGCTCGCTCGGCCCCATCGTGAAGCTCATGCCATCCTCGCTCTCCCAACGGACGGCCTCCGCGCCCTCACGGAAGGAAAGCGTGTCGATGCTCACCTTGTCGGCGACCATGAACACGGAATAAAAGCCCAGGCCAAAGTGACCGATGATGCCGTTCTGGTCGTCATCCTTGCCTTCGGACTTGGCATATTCCTCGAGGAAGGATTTGGCCCCGGAGAAGGCAACCTGATTGATGTTGGTCTTGACCTCCTCCTCGGTCATGCCCACGCCGTCGTCGATAAAGCGCAGCTCCTTCGCCGCCTTGTCGACCTCGACGTGGATCGCGCAGCCCTCGGCGAGCTTGTAATCCACCATGCGCAGCTTGGTGATCGCATCGCATCCGTTCGAGACGACCTCGCGGATAAAGATGTCCTTGTCGGAATACAGCCACTTCTTGATAATCGGCATGATATTCTGCGCGTCGATCGAAACATTGCCCTGAATCGGATTCATATCTCTGACCTCCCAGACGTTTTTTGTATTTGAAGCCCCGGCGATAGCCGGCCTGCGATAAACGGCCGCCATAGCGCCAAAGCGGGTCATCCACAGGCATCTTTCGCCCCGTGAACACGGATTTTGAACCGCATGCGTATTGTATCGCCAATTGCTTCCGCTGTCAAGAGAAAATTAGCACTCATTCGGCATGAGTGCTAACAATTTTGATTGGGGTCAGTCGCCGTTTCGGTTTTCGGGCTCATCCGGCTCGTAGACGAGCAGATCGCCCGGCTGGCAGGAGAGCGCGCGGCAGATCGCGTCCAGCGTCTCAAAGCGCACGGCTCTTGCCCGCCCGTTCTTGAGGATGGAAAGGTTGGCCATCGTGATCCCTACGCGGCCGGACAGCTCTGTCAGGCTCATCTTGCGCCGTGCAAGCATGACGTCTAAATCCACTCGAATCATGATCTGCCTCCCGTCATACCGTCAAATCGCTCTCCGTCTGGAGCAGCTCGGCGCGGCGCACGAGCCGCTCCAGCGCATGTACGATCAGCGCGAGAAAAAAGAACAGGAACGCGATCAGCGCAATCCAAATCATCGCCAAGACGCTTTCGCCCAGCAGCAGCCCAAGCAGGGGAAGGCTGATCGCCAGCGCGCCGGAGCAGCCCGCAAAGCACCGGGCTATGCGCCGCAGGGCGAGCTCGTTGACCTCCGTAAACGCGCGTTCCCTCTTCAGCCGCCCGCACATGCGGAAAAACGTGACCAGCGCAAGCCAGCAAAGCGCGCTGACGGCAATCAGCACGGCAAACCCCACGACGCACGAGGCGACGATGCGCGCGGCGTGATCCCCCACCCCGAGGGACAGCCACATCGCCCCAACGTCTGCAAGCAGCGCAGCAATGAGCGTCCCCAGCACGCCCGAGAGAACCGCCGCGGCCTGCAGCGCGGTAAAGACTGCCCTGACCTTCTTGTCTTCCTGTGCCTTCATATCGATCACCTCGGGAGTCAGTATATCACAGTATGCATCGATTGTCAATCTGTTTTTATCGAATTTCAATAATTTCTTGTCGTCTTGCAATTAAAAGACGCTCCGACTCTTCGTTCGGAGCGTCCGCTTGCCTTATTGCCTCTGATCGTTCATATACGCAGCTCTTGCCACGGGCGCCTCGGCCTCCTCGCCGCTGGCGGTATACTCGCCGGCGGCCGGCAGGGTCTGTCCCTCGCCGACGAGGTAGAAGGTCACGATGTCGCCCTCGGCGACCTCCATGTCCTCGCCCAGCACGATCCAGATCGGATCACGCCAAACCCCCGTGGAGACATTGCGGGTGAGCACCAGCGCGCATGGGCTGCCGTCATAATCGGTGAACTCCGCCACCTTGCCGCGGCTGATGAACTGTTTCCCCGCGTATTTGGCGGGATTCGCGCAGAGATCTTCGTATTTCGGTTCGATCACCTTCTGCCTAAAGAGCGCCAGGCCCTCCCGCTCGGTGAGCTCGCGCGTGAGCGTATAGGTGATTTCCGTATCGCGATATCCCTTGAGGCGGGCGCGGAATGTAAAGGTCTCCGTCCCCGCGCTGTTCATGGTGATGCGCGTGCTGAAAGCGCCGTTCTGACCCGCCTTCACATTGGTGCTCACGCCCTTGCCCTCGACATACACGGTCGCGCCCGGCTCGGTCACGCCCCTTACCGTCACGCTCGTTCCGGTGAAGACAGGGCTCTCCGGCTCGGTGATGGCAAGCGGCAGCGCCGCCATCTCATAGCGGACGGCAAACACGCGCTCCGCGGTATCGGATGCGACGCAGAGCGTGAGGTCGCCCTCCTCGGGCAGGGTCACCGTCACGGAGAACGTCCCGTCCTTCTTGGCGTTCGCCGTGGCGATCGTCTCTCCATTCACCGAAACGGTCACGGGCACAGAGGCCGCAGCCGTGCCGCTGAGCGCGAGCGTCGCGCCGCTCGTATAGGCGGGAACGCCCTCAACGGTCATCTCGCCGCTCGCGGAGACGGCCTGCGCCACGCCGGGCGTGGGCTCCGGCGTCACTTCCGGCGCCGGCGTGGGCATGGCGGTGGGCTCCGGCGTCGCTTCGGAAAGCGTCTTCAGCATCTTCATGCCCGAAAGCACGCGCTGAATGCGCGCGTCATCCTCCTCGTCCGGCGCGCGCCCCACGACCGTCTGCGTCAGCATGTAGAGCTGCCCCAAGTTCAGCGTGGCATAGCGCAGCGTATAGACCGGCATGGAAGCCACCATCGCCGAGGAGGTCATGCGCACACAGACGGGCGTCGTCTGCGTCAGCTCGCAGCTCTCATAGAGCCCGCTGGAAGCAAACTGCGCCTCGAAGGCGGAGAGGCGCTCCTCATCCAGCTCGTCGATATTCTGGACGTCGGAAAACGCGCCCGCGCTGACGACGCTCACGGCGATCTGACCGCCTTCGTCCGGGATGACCTCCATCACGATGCCGGAGGCGATGTAGCTCGCCAGCACGGCCTCCTTCGTCGTCCCCAACGCCTCGATGAGATCTTCGTGCTCCTCCAGATTCGTCTGCGTGAGCACGGTCTCGCCCTCCTGCTGCGCATAGCGGAAGCCTTCGTAGGGAAAAACGTAGGTCGGCTGCTGCGCAAGCGCCGTCTGCCCTGCAAGCAGGAACCATGCGGCAAACAGAAACGCCACGGCTTGATGCTTCAATTGGAAAACCCCCTTTTCTGTGTCGAGGTTGCTTGCTCAGGCCCTTTGCGCCAGCTCTCGTCCCTTCGAGACGAGCACGCCCAGCGCAAAATAGAGCGTCACATTCATCGGCGTCCTCCAGCTTAGCGGCGCGCTTTCCATAAGTCCGGTGAGCAGGCACGCGACCACCAGCATGCACAGCGCCAGCTCGCCGCGCAGCTCCCTCCTCGGCGCCGAAAACACGCGCAGGACGGGCCGCAGGATGAACGCGAAAAACAGCGCTTTGAGCACGAAGCCGATGAGGCCAAAGTCCGCGACAAACTGCAAATAGGCGTTGTGCAGGGAGATCTCGGTGAGCGACTCGTGCATCGTGCCTTCGACAACCATGCCGCCGCTGCGCCCCGCGCCGTTGCCGATCAGCAGGTGCCACGGGTCGTCGCGCCAGAGCGCGAGCAGGTTCCGCCAGAGCTCCGTGCGCCCGGAGAAGGAAGCGTCCACCGCCTCCCGCGGCACAAGCGGTTCAGGCGTTGCCACCGGAACCGGCGTCGCCTCTTGGGCAAGCGGCGCAGAGGCGACGGCCTCGGGCTCTTCCACGCCCTCTCCCGCGTCGGGGTTCGCCGCCGCGTCAGGGGCCATCTCGGGCGTCTGGACGGATTCGGGATTCATTTCGGGATCGATGCTCTCCGCGGGTTCAAGAGCCTCCTCGGGCTCGAAGCTCCGCGCAGGCTCGGCAGCCTCCGCAGGTTCCGGCGTCGCCAGCGCCTGCGCGGCGGCATATGCGCGCGCCGCACGCACATGATCATAGTGTGCAAGCGCCGCGTCGCTGACCGCGCCCATGCCCAGATACGCGCCGACAAGCACGACGCCGCCTACGGCTGCGCCCATTGCGCGGCGCAAAGGCGTCCTCTTCCCTGTGCCGGCGACGAGCGCGTAGGCGCCGGCCGCAAGCGCGCCGATGAGCGCATAGCGTGCCGTTCGGCTCTGCGTGAGCACGACGACCACCATCATCATCACGGAGGCGGTCAAAGAAAGCGCGCGCAGCGGCGCAAAGCGCCAGCGCGCGGCGCCGCACAGGCAGATCATCGCGCTGCACACCGCGATCATGCCCGTGATGTTATAGTGGACGCCGCCGCGCAGGTACATGCCGTCGCAGATGCCGAAGCCATAGATGCTCCCTGGTATCTCCCAAAGCGCCTGCACGGTGTAGGCCGTGTAGAGCGCAAGCCCGGCATAGACCAGCGAAAACACCAAAAAGACGGCGCAGATCGTATCCATCAGGCTCTCGCGCCGCGCGGCGCTTTCCTCGCTGGCCAGCGCGTACACCCCAAAGTAGACGGACGCATACCAGCTCCAGCAGTCCATATTGTTGACGGTCAGGCCAAAGCGCATCACGTATGGAACGGCCAGCCAGAACACCAGCAGCCCCAGCGGTATGAGCTCCGCCGACGGCTTCCTCTCGCTCTGCGCCCCCTTGTAGAGCCTGAGCAAGCACAGCGCCATCCCCCACGGAATCAGAACATAGCGCCCGACCATCTCAACCGGCTCCAGATGGTGATAGAACAGGATGCCCATCGTCAGCACGCCGGTGTAAAAAAACGCCATGAATACATATAGGCTCACGTTTGACGCCGCCCAGAGCAGCGCACTGCGCGCGGCATCCGCGGCCAAACCGATGTTTTTCTTCATCTCACACCCTCCTAAGCGTTCCGCCCTGACAGGTAGAAAAAGGGGCGGGAGAATTACTCCTCCTCGCCCAGCTGATTCACCGTCTGCTCAGGAGCAATCGCGGCCTCCGCAGCCGGGGCGTTCCCCGCCGGTCTTCCGCCCCGGCGTCCGCGGCGGCGGCGGTTGCGCGTTCCCGCGGGCTTGTCGCCCTGCGTCGCGCGCTCGGGCTTGTCGGCCCTGTCCGCCCGCTCCGGCTGATTTCTGAGCATGATGACCACGCGGCGGTTCGGTTCCTCGCCCTCCGAGTGCGTCGTCACCGCCGGATGGTTTTGCAGCGCGGTGTGCAGCACACGGCGCTCATAGGGGTTCATCGGCTCAAGCACCACCTTGCGCCCCGTCTTCTGGGCGCGGTTGGCCATGCGCTGCGCGAGACGGCGCAGGCTGTCCTCCCTCTTGGCGCGGTAGTTTTCCGTGTCCAGCGTCACACGCGTATAGCCCTCCCGGCCCTTGTTGACCTGAAGGCTGGTCAAATACTGCAGCGCGTCGAGCGTCTCGCCCCGCCGCCCGATGAGGATTCCCAGCGTGTCGCCGATCATGTGGATGTACAGGCTGTCCTCGCGGCTGTCGTCCACATAGACGTCGACCTTCACGTTCATGCGCGCGGTCACGTCCATGAGGAAGCGCTGCGCGCGGCCCGCCGCCGTGTTCTCGTCGTGGATGACCGGCGGCTCCGTCGGGGCAAACGGCTGCGCCGGAATCATGGGCGCATAATCCCTCTCCTCGCGCAAGGCGCCCTCCTGCACCGGCTTGGGCTCCTTGGGCGGGCGCGGCTTTTGCGGGCGCGGCTTGCCGGCGCGCGGCGCCTTGGCCTGCTGCGCATCAGGCAGCGCCTCGGGCGATCCGGCCTGCTCCTCGGGCTTGGGCTGCAGCTCGTCTTTCTGTTCGGCTGGG
>JAUNPI010000026.1 GCA_030536875.1 Clostridia bacterium | reverse complement strand
TATCGCAGCGCTCAATTGGAAACGATCCTGCTCGATCCGGGCGTCTCCGCGTTTTTGCGCGAGCAGGGCTATACCAGCCTCGACGTCCGCCACGCGCTGGATACGCTCTGCGTTCGCCTCGCCCAGAGCGAGCAGTTCCCGCATGAGGTCGGCTTGTTCCTCGGCTATCCGCTCTCCGACGTCGTCGCTTTTATCGAGAACCGGGGTCAGAACTGCCCCTGCTGCGGCTGTTGGAAGGCGTACACCAACCTGTGCGACGCGCAGAAACAGTTTGACAAGTTCGACAAGTGCAAGCGCGTGTACAAGCGGCTCTACGCCTCCGGGCGCACCCTCTCCCAGCTGACGGTCGCCTATTGATCACCTGCCGAGCATAAAACGGTCGCGGATGCGCAGCAGCGCGTTCAGCATGCCCGGCAGCTCCACCGTCTCGCCGGCGACGGCGGGCAGCGTCAAGACGACTTCATCCCCCTGCTTGACGCGGATTTCTCCGAGCACATCGCCCTTTTGGACGGGCGCGGTGACGGATTCCACAAGCGCCGCCTCCAGCGACACGCCGCTCTGTTCCCCCTTCTTCAGCAGCAGCGAACCCGTTCCGCCGCTGACCGCGCTCACGGAGTCCCTGCCGCCGAGGCGCACGGGGACGCTCATGCTCAGGCTGTCGCCCTCCTCAACCGGCGTAAAGAGCTGATAGCCGGAAAAACCATATTCGAGCATGCTTCTCGCCTCGTCAAAGCGCGTCTGCCCCGCCTGGCAGCCGAGCACCACAGCGATCAGCCGCATGCCGTTTTTCTTTGCCGTCGCGCTTATGCAATAGCGCGCTTCGTTGGTCGACCCGGTCTTATAGCCGTCGCAGCCTTGGTAAAAGCGAACGAGCCGGTTTGTGTTTGTCAGCTGGGTCACGCGGCCGCCGTTGTGGGCGATTTCGTCCATCCAGATGGTCGAATACTCATAATATCGCGGATGCTTGTCAAGCTGGGCGCTGAGTTTCGCCACATCGCGCGCGGTGGTGTAGTGCCCCTGCGCGGGCAGGCCCGTGCAGTTGACGTAGTGCGTATTTTCAAGCCCGAGTTCCTCCGCACGCTCGTTCATTCGGCGCACAAACGCCTCCTCCGCCCCCGCGAGGTATTCCGCCAGCGCGACGGCCGAATCGTTGGCGCTGGCGACGATCATGCTCTTGAGCAGCTCGCCCAGCGGGTAGCTCCGGTTCGCGTCGAGAAAGGCCTGACTGCCGCCCATGCTCGCCGCGTGCGCCGTGACCGGAACGCTGTCATGGATGCCGGCGCGCCCCTCGTCCAGGGCCTCCAGCGTCAGCAGGATGGTCATCACCTTGGTCACGCTGGCGACGGGCCTGCGCTCGTCGGCGTTTTTTTCAAAGATCACGCGCCCGGTCGACGCCTCGGTCAAAATCACGCTCGGGCTGGTCAGCTCAAAGGGCGTCCCGCTCTCCATCGCCGCCTCGTCCTGCGCCCATGCGACCGCAGGCGCAAAGAGCATCGCCGCGCTCAAAAGCGCCGCCATCCACCGTTTTCCCATCGTCGTTCCCCCTTTTTCCTATTTCTGCGCCATCAACTGTCACTGCGCCATCAGCTGCGCGATCTCCCGCGCCGTGAGCGCCGGATGAAGCGCCATATTGATCCCCTCGGCCACGATGCCCGCCATGCGCTCCACGAGCGCGTCGACCTCCCGCGGGGTCACGATGAGATCGCCCAGCTGCCTTGAAACCACGCGCTCCACACATGCGGAGAGCTCCTGCTCATCCGCCTCCGTCTCGCCGAGCGTGCTCAGCGCGTCGCTGGCAATCGCCCAAGCGTAAACCACCATCGGCACCCCGACGGCGATCACGGGCACGCCGAGCGTCTGGCGCGTGAGCGCCTTTTGGTGGTTTCCCACGCCTGAGCCGGGCGTGATGCCCGTGTCGGCAACCTGTATGGTGGAGCAGATGCGCGAAGAGCTCCGCGCGGCCAGCGCGTCGATGGCGATCACCGCATCCGGATGAACGTGTTCCACCATGCCTCGCAAAACCTCCGCCGTCTCAATGCCCGTGACGCCGAGCACGCCGGGCGCCGCCGCGCAGACGTTCGCCATCCGATCCCCCACGTCCTCCGGCAGACATCCCGCCATATGGCGCGTGACGAGCACGCGCTCCACCACACGCGGGCCGAGCGCGTCCGGCGTCACGCTCCGGTTGCCCAGCCCCGTGACGAGCACGGTCTTCGCTCCCTCCGGCAGCATCTGCGCAATCGTCTTTCCGATCTCCTCGCTCAGCGCTTTGCGCGTGCCCAGCTCGATGGACATCGCCTGCGGACAGCTGAGCGTCACATACCTGCCCTCAGGCCGCCCGAGCGCCCTCGCCTGCTCCTCGTCGTCGATGACGACGACCGTGCGCTCGATGCCGCTTTGAAGCTGCTCGACGCTCTGCCCGGTCTGACCATGTACTTCCATCGCCAGATCTGTCCACTTTTCTGTCATCTCTGCGCCTCCCCTTGGGTCTATGGACATTCATATGCCGCCCGCATGCAAAACCGGCGTCACGCTGAACTCTATTCTGCGCGCATGGATGGAAAAATATGAGCGCGCGTTCAAATTGCTTTCCGCCTGCGGCAGGGGCCCGTTCTCTTTACGCGGCACGTACAATTCCTCCCTGTCTAAACCGGCTCCTCTCCTTCGGGGGAACGCAAAAAAGGCGGGATCCTCCCGCCTCAGCCTATTAATCTGTCGTTACCTTAAGCGCCGCCGCCGTCCTTGGCGGGGCTTCCCGCGCCAAGCGCATTGGCCGCCATCGCAGCGCAGAGCGCGCACATCGCCGCGTAAAGCGCGATATTCGGCACGGATGTCTTGTCCAGCGCCCACTCGATTCCCCCGACAGCGCCCACACACGCGAGCGTCGCCGCCGCCCGGCCGAGAGCGGCGCGCCATCCGCCCCTGCGGCGGGTGGCAATCACCGTCACCCCGAGAATCACGACGCCCGAAATCACCTGCGACACGCGGACAAACCCGACGCGCAGACAGCTGTCCATCCGCAGGCTCTCGAAGACGATCTGGCAGCATGCATACAGCAGCAGCGCGCGGAGGATTTCCTCCCCCGCCTGCCTGTCCGCCCTGCGCCGCATCCGCAGCAGATGAAAAAGGATCAGCGCCGCGGCGAGCGCCTCCATGAAAAAGAGAGCGAGCTGCCACTCCCCATATTCGTTTCGCACGGCAAACGGAAAGCGGCAAAGCGCCTCGTTTTCCAGCCAAGGGCCCACGCCCTCGGGCGTAAAGCGCTCCGCCAGCCGGCAAACGACGACCGCCAACATCCCCGGCGCGGCCATTTCATCAAGCGCCGCGGGCACGGACGCGCCATAAAGCCGAGCCAGCAGCGCCGCGGCGGCTATCGCGCCAAACGCCGCGCCATAGAGCAGAAAGCCGCCCTCCCATGTCCGAAACACGCTCGCGACGCCCAGTTCGACAAGGTAATAATCCGCACGCGCGAAACAGTATAGCAGCCGCGCCCCGATAAGCGCCGCCGGCAGGCAGACAAGCGCGAGCCGCAGCGGATCCACGGCGGGACAGGCCGCTTTTTTTGCGCGCAGAAACAGCATCGTCACGGCAGCCGACGCCGCGAGCGCCACCGTCGCGCCATATGCCGTCACCGAAATTCCCGTCATTGTCCGCCGTCGCCCCCGTCTCTCAGCGCCGTGCAAAAATAGACGATATCCGACACGGAGCGGTTTTTGCTTGTGGATAGCGCATTGATCTTCTCCCCGCGGAAGACCATCGTCGCCGAGCCTCCGCCGTCGAGATTATACGCCGTATTCACGCCCAGAGAGAGCACATACTGCGCCATTTCCTCCAGCGTAAGCCCGCGAGAGTGGTCGTTATCCGGCCCTTCGCAGCAGACAAGCAAATAGGAGAGCGGGGCGTCCTGCGCGATGACCATGCGCTGCGTTCTCTTGCTCTCCCCTCCGTCCGGCCGGACAAACGTCTCATGCGCGCGCTTGCCGTCGATCACCAGCGCGGGGCCAAATGTCAGCGCCTGCGCGATGCTGCCGCCGTCCGCCGCCGCGCCGCCAAAGCGCTCCATCGCCTCATCGAGCGCCGCCTCGTCTATGTTTTTCACGGCGTGCAGATCGCCGTTTGTGTCGATGATCAGGGCGTCGAGCGCCGCGTCCGGCCGGCATCGCCACAGCTTGCCCTGACGGACGACGAGCCCGGTCGACATGTAGGAATAGTAGTCTCCGTTGACGGCGAGCACGGCGTTGCCCCTCTCCGCCAGCCGCGTCGCCAGCACGGTGCGCTGGCTCCCATATTTGTCCGCCAGCATCGTGCGCAGCTGCGAAGCGTCCGCCACGCGGACTCTGGCCACATACACGGGCGTATCGCAGTAAACATCCTTTGCGATCTCCACGCGGATGGTCGCATCCTGATAGGCGCAATCGCCGGCATACCCCGCCTCAAGCGGAGGATACCCCGCCGCGGCGTCCAGCGGGATGGGCACAGCCTGCGCCGGATTCAGCGCAATTTCCTCCACAAGGGCGGGCGAAGGCGCCAGAAGCGCAAGCGCAAAGATCATCGCAGCCAGCAAAGCCCATTGCAGCAGCCTCTTCATCTGTATCCTCCTCGTCATGAAAAAAGGCGCATGACCGCCTGTTTCTATCATTCTGTTATATTTTAACACATCTTTTCTTCCCAATCAAGACTTGGCGGCTTCGGATGCGAGAAATCTTCCCTTCGGCATGCCCGAACATGGCATCAGCCCCGCGCAGCTGCACTCCGCGGGGCTGATTCGCCTATGTCGTTATTGTTCCATCTGCCGTCCGACAATGCTCGCGGTCGTCTCGGCGACCTTGAGCTCGGTATCGCCCATCTTGGCAGCCGGCTCGCGTGAAAGGAGCACGACCGCGCCGATGGACTCGCCGTCCGCGATGATCGGGCAGATCACCTGCGCCGTGTAGGCCTGCGCGTCCTCCTCGTTGGTCACGGGGACGAGGCGCGTGCCGCTGCCGCGGTTGGCGGTCACCACCTGACGGCTCTGTATTGCCTGCTCAAGGTCGCGGCTGATCGGCTTTTCCCAAAGCTCCTTGCGCGACACGCCGCTCGCCGAGACGATCATGTCCTTATCGGTGATGCAGGCAATGTGACCGAGGGAACGAAACAACGACTCCGTATAATCCTTTGCAAAGTTTGAAATCTCGCCGATCGGCGAATACTTCTTTAAGATGACTTCACCGTCTTTGTCCGTGTAGATTTCTAGCGGGTCGCCCTCGCGAATCCGCAGCGTCCGCCGTATCTCCTTGGGGATCACCACGCGCCCCAATTCGTCGATTCTGCGCACAATACCCGTTGCTCGCACGAATGCTGCCTCCTTCTGATCTTGCTTTCTTTCGGCCTCCCTAGTATGGGAACGACTGGGCAAAATATGCGCATGGAAAAGGTGGAAATGGCTGGTATCCGGACGGCTTTTGAGGCTCGCCGGGCTTGGGAAAAAAAAAAACGGCTTCCAAAAAGCCGCCAGCCTTTTTCCTCGGATATCGCCTATCTTCTCAAAACGACCAGCTTGTTGGAGACGTTTTGAATCGCGCGGATTCGCCCAAGCGCCCGATAAACCGGATACAATTCCTTCATCCCTTCCACCAAGCTCACATCCTCTATCCACGTGAGCCCCGGCGCCATTTTTTCCAGCTCCTTGCCGCTTTTGAGCCCCCAAGTGAAGCGAGCCTTGGTCGCTTCGATCGATTTTTCTCTCATATGCTTCATGACGAAGGGATTCATAGTCTCCATGATGATTTCCACGTGTTCAAATTTCCGGCACAGAATGGACAGGATCTTCTCTACATCCGCCTCCGTCAAATACATGACCAGACCTTCGATCACAGCAAGTCCCTCGCCCATCGGCTCTTCGATTTCCGCGGCCCAGCTTTCATCCATCGCCGACTTGGCGATCATCGATACGCGCCCGTTTTCGTTCAAGAAACGCCGCCGTACGTCGATCACCTCCGGAAGATCCAGATTGTACCAACGAACCCTTCCGTTGTCCAACCGGTAAAACCGGGTATCCAGCCCGCATGCGATGTTGACGACCGTGGCGTTCGGGTTTTTCTCGAGAAAACCGCTCACCATCCGATCCAGCAAAATGGTGCGGGCAATGACGCCGCTGCTCATGGCCGCGTCCCTCTTCGCGTTGGAAAAATCGTAGTCCAGCCGCTCTACGATCTCTATGGCCTTCTCATCATAAAACCTGTGCCCCGGCCTTTGGGAATGATCCGCCCGGGCAAACAGCGTCTGCAGCATCGTCTCCGGCACGCCTTGAATGTTGACCTGCTCCATCATCCACAGCTCCTTTATTCTAACTCCCGTCATTCCCGTTTCAAAAAGCCTCTATTCGTCTACCTTGCCGCTTGAAAATCCATTCTCACAATCTGCATCTTCATCGCTCCGTCGCCAAGCCTGGCAAGGAGGCGATGAAGGGGCTTGATATTCGGATCGTTCATCGGGAAATACCCCAGCATATACCCCCGGCTGGATACCTGAAGCTGATCCGACCACGGGCTCAGCTCTTTCTCTGCGTTGGATACAGAAAAATACGCATTCACATCCTTGATGTCCGCCTGCTTGATCCATGTCTTCAGCATCAGCTTGACAGCCGTTTTCCCAGCCGCATCAAACACGAGCCTGCCGCCGGGAAAGCGTTCCGCCATAGCGGCCGCAAGCTTCCTGACCTGCTCCGTCCTAAAGTAGTAAAACACGCCGGCCGCGAAAAACACCGCGCCTTCGGACGCGTCGATCTCGTCAAACCAACTGAAGTCGTTTAAATCGGCGGCCACGTTCTTCTCCCTATCGTCCGCCGGCAGCAGCCGGTTTCTCACCTCGATGACGTCCGGAAAATCGACATTGTACATTCGGCAGCAGCCGTTGTCGTTATTTCTTCCGGTCTGATCCAGTCCGCAGCCCAGGTTGACAACCGCCGCGTTCGGATGCGTTTTCAGATAATCGCGCACCTCCCACGCCAAATCCTTCTGGCGCATGGCGCATTCCAGCGCGCCAAATACATGGGTCACGCTCTCCGACTTCTTTTCCAGCTCGGAAAAATCATAGTCCAGCCGCTCCATCAGCGCGACCGCTGCTCGATCCTGAAACATCCCCGGAAATCGTTCGGTGCAAAGCTTTCGCCCGTAAAGAGGAATGATCAGCGTCTCCTGCACCGTGTTCTTTTCGATTTTCATTCTGTTCATCTCTTGGGGTCATCCCTTTCTGTTTACAGTCTGCTCTCTTTGTCTCCCGTGATAAAATAATCGCAGTATGCCCCGCCGGAGGCGATGGTCTGCTTGCGATGCAATACCCCGTGTTGAAGGCCGATCATCACCCCATCCAATTCGCACAGCAGCGGCATCAGCTCGCTCACACCCAGCTTCTGACAATAGGCGCAGATGGGGCAGCGGGTAATGCGATAGTAACAGGCCCCCTCGTAAGGCTTTCCCACAAAATCCACCTTAAACGAGTCGGGATACTGCCTCTCCCGTTCCGGCGTATACCATCGCACATATTGCAGAATGCTCCTCTGATTGGCCAGCTTACCCTTGGGCGTATTTAAATCCACCAAGGAAAAATAGAGCTTTACATGATACAAGCTCCGGCGCATCATCTCTTGAACAACCTCCGGCGCAATTCTTTTGCTGCTGGCGAGATAAGGCGCCACAAAGGCCAGCGCGAACAGCTCATTATAGGCCATCGGGTTTCCGTCGCCGATGTCGTCTGCCTCAACCACCAGCTTTTTGTACAGTCCGCGAGATTTCTTCATGGTCTCTCTGGCAAACGCTTTTCCATACTGCTCCGACAGCACCTTTTTCATCGTGCCGCGAAACAAAGCGAAGTAGAATCCATTGTATTTCATAGCGGCTCCTTCCAAGATTCGCCTCGTGAGCGATCAAGCTTTTGTCCTTCCGAGTCATTCTGCCCGATCCGCTTATACTCCCTAAACAGCAGGCCGCCAAATACAAAGCAACGCAACCCAACCCGCATTTCAGACAAATCATAGGCGATCCTCCTCGCGTCACTGATTCGGGATTGATCCATGATGCTCACCTCATAACGTCCATACGGTCGCGTCCCGTCCGCTGCGCGTTCCGGTATGCCGCAGGGGAAAAACAGATCGTATTAGCTTAGGCTAACTCATTGTCCAAAAGAAAGCCGCGTACATCCGGCAGCCGCTCCTATTGTAGCATACTTTTCCGTTTTATGCAAACCCTTTAGCAGACGGCTGTCGGTATAATACGAGCGGCGCTGCTCGAGGGGTTGACCGTTAAACCATACGAAATCGCCCTGCAGTCAGCATTATGCACGTTTTTTGTATAGTCAAAAGCACCATAATCCTTATGATTTTAAGGATTATGGCACTTCTGAGCCGCAGCTTTTTTCCAATTATCAATAAGCTCTTTTCTAAAACGGGCGGAGCGTCAAAATCCGCCTTATTCCGGCATTTCTGTGCGCAATATTACACAGGAAAGCACCTGCTGCTCGTCAAGATGCGCTTCCAGCACAAAATTCGAACAGGTGTAAAGCAGGCTCTCCCCCGGCTCGAGCATCATGTCCGCCGCGTCGTCCTCGTCATAGACCATCGTCTTTTCCGGCTCGCCCAGCAGCGCTTCGATCTCCTCTCGCGTGGTCGTGCCCGTGGTCAATCCATGCCAGCTCACGCGCGTATGGCGCACGGCAGAGATCGGCGTATCCTCAGTCTCCGTCTCGGCGTACTTGGGAATCTCCACAAAGCAGCCCCGCAATTCAGGCAGCTCCAGCGGATAGAGAATGGAGTTTGCCGTATAATCCGCTTCATCGGTCAGTCCATAGGCCTCCATCGCCTTGCCAAGCGGCTCGCCTAGCCCCAACAGCCTGTGCTCGCCAAAGAACCCTTCCGCCGCGCGAATCGTCTCGGCATCCGCAGGCTGCTGGCGGGAGAGCGCATACACCGGGCTCTCCTCGCCGATATACTGCGCCAATTCATACCAATAGAAGGTCACGTAGCCGCTTTGCCCGTCAAACGTGCGGTAGCGCTCGTCTCCATAGTAGACGGTGAGGCCGACTTCATCAAAGGAAAAGCAGTCGCGCGGCAGCGGCAAAAGCTCCGCCACCTCAATGTAGGTATTCATATCTTCGAGATAATCTCGCTCAATGATCGCCTCCATCGCGGCGACGGCCGCTTCCGGCTCGCCGAACAACGCGTCCACTGTGGCGATTTCATCTCCGGTCTCAAGGTTCAGCGCAAGGCTGTACGGCTTGCATCCGTGCGATCCGTCCGGATGCTCTCCCTCCCAAACAAGCGCCAGTGAAGCGACCTTCTCATCCGAATAGCCGTGCGGAATTTGGCGAATCACCAACTGTCCGCCGCTCTGCCGCTGCGCGCGCTCATAGAGCTCCGCCGCCTTGCTCTGAGAAAAGCGCATGTCGAGCATCCCGTTCACCTTCAGCAAAAGCGTCTGCTGCGCAAGCTGCTCCTCCTCGGACATCTCGGCTTCATCCTGTTTTTCATCCGCCTCTTCCACGGCTTCCGCCGTAAAGCGAACAATCTGATTGGTTCCATCGTTCTGCGCGTCGCCCTTCACGGCGATCTCCGCCGCGCCTACCGCGGGCAGACACAGGATCAGCATCCACACCGCCAGTTTTTTCATCATCCTGATCACCTCTTGCGTCTATCATACGGGGAAAAACGTCCATTGTCAAGAAGACGAATCAGCCCTCCGTTTTCATCCCTTCTCGGTCAAAAAAGAACCGGTTGCATTTGCTCCCCCGCCAAAGCCGCTTCCGCAGCCGGGAGAAGCTTTGTAAAGTCCGCCACACAGCTGGTCGGCTTCGCGCGGAAATCATCCTGCTCATAGGGCACAAAGAAGATCCCCTTCCGGCTTTGCAGCATGCCGATGCTCGCCGCCGAGCTCGACAGCGCATCGTTGGTGGATACGGCGATGAGCACCGGGCCATCGTTTCTCCTGTGACTCTTGACCGCCAGCGTGGGCGCGGTATCGTATATGCCGCAGGCCAGCTTTCCCAGCGTATTGCCCGTACACGGCGCGATGATGAGCAAATCGAGCAGCTTCTTGGGGCCGATAGGCTCTGCCTGTGCGATGGTATGAATGACCGTCTGCCCGGTCGTCTCCTCCGCCTGCCGCACCCAATCCCTCGCGTTGCCAAAGCGCGTATCCGTGCCATATGCGTTTTCGGACATAATCGGCGTCACGCGATAGCCCTTTTCCACGAGCAGCTTCATCTGCGGGAACACCGCTTTAAACGTACAAAAAGACCCCGTTATGGCAAAACCGATCCGAATCTCAGCCATCCGTCCGACCTCCTTGCTCCTCGCCCTCTTTGCGTTCCGCTGCGTGGCTCATCGCGCGCAGCAGCGCTTCGCAGAGCGCCGCTCCGGCCTCCATCGGCGCATATCGCCCCGGGATGCCGCTTTCCACCGCAATCTCCACTCCCATCTGGGCCGCCCTTTCGATGTCCGCCCCATAGGGCGCGCTCGCCAGCTCAAGCATGAGCGCTCCCCTCTCCTTCATCGCCGCGAGCGCCTCGTCCCCCAGCACACGCGCCGGCACGGTGTTAAACACCATATCGGCCTGAGCGCATGCCGAGGCGATTTGCGCAAGCGGAACGGGATGCGCGCCGATCTGATGGGCCGCACGCATCTGCGCTTCATTCCTCGCGCAGACAATCACAAACGCGTCCATCGCGCAAAGGCGCCGGGCCAATGCCTGTGCGATGCGGCCGAACCCCGTGACGACGCATGTGCTGTGCAGGAAAGCGCGCTTCCTCCTGTTCATGGCGGCAAACAGGGCCCCTTCCGCCGTCAGCAGCGCATTCACGCGCAGAAACGCCTCATCCTTTTGCGGGTTGACCCACCGCTCCGCCTGAGGCAGCTCCCTTGGATCGACATCCCCGCCTATGAGCGCCATGCGGCAAGCAGGAATCCGCCGGAGAACCTCCTCCTTGCTCAGCCTCCCGCCGACCAGCCGATCCTCCCGAAAGCTTCTGGGCCACGGCAGGAGCACGACGTCGGCCCGCACATCGCCCTCCATGTCATTTTCTCCCTGCACATGCCTCGTCGTATGGCCCGCGCGCCGTGCGGCCGCCAGCGCGCCCTCCATCCTCGCGTCTCCGCCAAACGCCACCCATTCCATATCATCGCCTCCCTGCGAGGGTATGCGCAAAAGGCACGCGCAAGAACGCGCATCCTGCCCTCAAATTTCCCCGATATGCTGCGTCAAAGCGATTGAGCCTCCCTCGAGCGCCGGCCATGCCGTTCAAAGCTTGTTGACCCTGCCGAACGCATAAAAACCGGGCGGCTTCCCAGTGGAAAGCCGCCCGGCCTTGTATGGACTGCTGATACGGCGCCCGTCACTTTTCCAGAACGGATGTGCAGTGCGGGCAGCGGGTTGCGTCGTCTGCGATTTCGCTTCTGCAATAGGGGCACAGACGCGGCTCTTTGGCGGGCGTTTCGGGCTCCTCGTGGTGGAATCTGTTCATCAGCCGAACCACGATAAACATGCACAGCGCGATGAGCAGGAAATCGATGATATTCTGAATAAACAGGCCGTAGTTCAGCGTGCCGACACCCGCCTCGGCCGCCGCCTCGATGGAAGCATAGGTATTGCCGTCCAGCGCATAGAACAGGCCGCTGAAATTGATGCCGCCCGTGATCACGCCCAGCAGCGGCATGAAGATATCGCTCACCAACGACGTGGTGATCTTGCCGAATGCGCCGCCGATGATGACGCCGACCGCCATGTCGATCACATTGCCGCGCATGGCAAAGGCTTTAAAGTCCTCCAGAAGCTTTTTCATGTTTGCACTCTCCTTTGTTTGTTCTTTGGTTTGTCTATGATAGCCCGGCGCTTTTTTCGCCGTCTATACCGTTTTCATCCGGCGCCTTAAGCGCCTCGCCCTCCGGCTTTGCCTCGTCCAGCTTCGCCGCCAGCGCGGAAAAATCAATCTCCGGCAGGTCGGCGAGCGAAGAGAGGCAAAAGTGGCGCAAAAATGCATCCGTCGTTCCATAGAGGATCGGGCGGCCCAGCGCTTCCTTGCGCCCCACCTCTTCAATCAGCCCCTTGGAAACCAGGGACTGCACGGAATAATCGCACTTGACGCCGCGGATAAGCTCAATCTCCGCCTTGGTGACGGGCTGTTTATAGGCGATCACCGCAAGCGTCTCCATTACCGCTTGGGACAGGGACTGCTTTTGCACGGGCTGAAGCAATTTTTCGACATAAGGCGCGTAATCCGGCCTCGTCGCCAACTGCACATGCGCGCCGAAACGCAGCAGGCGCAGCCCGCGGCGATCAAAGTCGTAACCGCTCTCCAGCGCGTCCAGCGTCTCGTCCAGCTCCGGTTCGGTGATTTCCATCGCGCGGCAGATTTCCCGTTTCTCCACGGCGTTGCCCGTCACGAACAGGATCGCCTCCACGATGCCCATCCGCTCGGAGAGCTCCGGCGTGCGCTTTTCTTCCGTCGCCTGCGCGGCGTCCTCTGCACCGGCAACCGTCCGCCGCTCATCGGGCAGGCGCTCATTGTTCTCGTTTGTCGTCTGCATCTTCTGTGGATTCTCCATCCTCGCTCCTCCTGCCGGGCAATATCAGGATATCGTCAAACACGCCCTCCTGTTCGGCGTGCAGCCGCCCGAGCTTCAGCAGCTCGAGCATCGCCATAAAGTAGGAGACAATCTCGTTGCGCGTCACCTGCGGGGAGAGCATGTCCGTAAACAACACAGGCCCTTTCTTGAGCCGGCTGGTCAGATTAAACACGCATTGCTCAATGGTGAACCGGTCGCGCGTGATCGAGCGGAAGACGCGGCCCGGCTCATCCGTCTGCACGCTTCTGGCAAGGATTCGCTCCAACGCGCGCACGAGGCCGTCCAGCGACAGGCCCGTCAGCTCCACCGGCTGAGGCGGCAGCGGATACTCCTCCGGCAGTTTGGAAAACACCTGCATCGCCGCGCGCTCAAACTCCTTCATTCGCCCCGCGCTCTCCTTGTAGAGCTTATATTCCTCCAGCCGGCGAATCAAGGCCTGTTCCGGCGTCTCCGCGCCCTCTTCCTCCGGCGCGGGCGGCTTGGGCAGCAGCGCGCGCGATTTGATCTCCAGCAGCGTTGCGGCCATCGTGAGGAACTCGCTGGCGACGTCCATATCCAATTCGTCGAGGCCGTCCAGCGAGGCCAGATACTGTTCCGTAATCTCGGAGACGAAAATATCGCGAATATCGACCTTCGCTCGGGTGATCAGATGCAGGAGCAAATCCAGCGGCCCTTCAAACTGCTTGAGGGAAACGACGTATGCCATCTCTTACCCCCAAATCATCCTGATCGGGGCAAGCAGCAGCCCCTGCACGGGGTAAACCACCGCGCTGATGATGCGGCCCAATATGCCCTGCGCCGAAAGGACGAGCACGATCAGCATGCCGATGCGAAAGGCATTCTGCGAAAGCTGAAAACGCCCTTTGAACACAAGGTCGTTCACCACATGATAGCCGTCCAGCGGCGGCAAGGGGATCAGGTTGAACACCGCCAGGTTCAAATTGACCAACGCCGTATAGGCAAACAGGCGCACAAACGGCACCGCCCAGCTCCCCGCGATCAAATCCCCAAACTCCTGCGCCGCCGTGCCGCCGATCACCGCCCACACGGCGTTGTAGCGATAGCTGACAACCGTGCTGAGCCCGACTTCGGCTACGACGTCGGCGCGCCACATGAACGCGCTGAAAAGCACGGAAAGATAGGTGAAGCCTACAAACAGAATCATGTTGACCGCAATGCCTGCAAGCGACACCTTGAGATCGGCGCGCGTTCGATCCCCGCGGAAATTCCAAGGGTTGACCGGCACGGGCTTGGCCCAGCCAAAGCCGGCAAAGAACATGAGCAGCGCGCCCAGCGGATCCAGATGCGCGAGCGGATTGAGCGTGAGCCGTCCGGCGCGCTTGGCGGTGTCGTCGCCGCAGCGATAGGCCACAAAGGCATGTCCCCACTCGTGGCAGCAAAGGCCGATCAGCACGGCCAGCACGCGGAAGATGGCCTGATCAAAAAAAGCCAGCGGCTCGCTGAAAAGCGTCTGCAAATAGGAAAGCACGGTTTATCCCCCCTTGCGCTTACAAACACAATGAATCTTTGTTATTTTAGCGCAAAGGTTGTTCCGCTGTCAAGGCATATTTGCGCCTCGCGCGATCGGGTCAGCGCCGCCTCTCCTCCCCACCGGCGCGTCTGGGGGCCGCCGTCTTCAAACGAAGAAAAAACGAGCGGGTTTCCCCGCTCGCGCCGTTTATCCCATCTGCGCCATGTCCTTTTGAAGGCGAAGCAGAATTCTCTTCTCCAATCTCGATATGTAGCTCTGGCTGATGCCCATGATATCGGCAACCTCCTTTTGCGTTTTCTCCGTGCCGCCGCCCAGACCAAAGCGCAGGCGCATAATCTCCTTTTCCCGCATGGACAGGCGCGACAGCGCCGCGGAGAGCATCTGCCGCTCGACGGTCTCCTCGATGGAGCGGTAGACCATATCCCCCTCCGTGCCCAGAATGTCGGAGAGCAGCAGCTCGTTGCCGTCCCAATCGGTGTTCAGCGGCTCGTCAAGCGATACCTCCAGCTTCTGGCGGCTCGTTCGCCGCAGGAACATGAGAATCTCGTTCTCGATGCAGCGCGAGGCATAGGTTGCCAGCTTGATCTTTTTGCTCGGATCAAACGTGTTGACGGCCTTAATCAGCCCGATGGTGCCAATGGATATGAGATCCTCGATGCCCACGCCGGTGTTTTCAAATTTTCTGGCGATATAGACGACCAGCCGCAGGTTGTGCTCGATGAGCGTCTTGCGCACGGTATTGGGCTCCTCCTCCATGCGCGCAAAAAGCTCCTGTTCCTCCTCGCGCGAAAGCGGCGCGGGCAGCGAATCGCTCCCGCCGATGTAGGCGACCGTTCCTTCCGGCCTGATGATCGAAAGCGCGGGGCGAAGCGCCCAGCTCACCCTGCCCGTTCCCTGTCTTGCTCTCTGTCTCTCCATATTCAAATCCCCCTCTTTCCCCATTGTGATCCCCCAATTGAGCGTCCGAACGCGCCTATATCTCCGCCTCGCTGAGCAGCGCGCCCGGCACAAGCGCCGGTGCATCGCCGCCCAGCCCCGGAGAGAGCGCAACCGCCGCCTGAAGAGACCGCCTACCCCTGTCCGTTACAACCGCAGCTAATTCGGGGGTAAAGCATCCCATCATCTGCCTGCCGCCCGCCGTGTCGGCGAAGATCGGGCGAAGCGGCGCATCGTCAAGCGCGAGCTTGCGCCGCCCCTCCGTTTCGGGTAAGACGATAACCGGCCTGTGCGTCAGATAATCCCGCAGACAATTGCCGCTGTCGGCAATCGCTTCAAACTCGGCCTCTCTGCCGCGAAACCTGAGCGCAATGCGCAGCCGCTCCGCATCCCCCGCCGCCCGGCGCGAGCGAATCGAGCTCGCGGCCGACAGCACCGCCACCCCCAGCCCCAGCGCATACGCCGGCGCCAGCGTCCCAAGCGCGCCGTAGAGCGCCGAGATCACGCCGCCCAGCAGCCCAAAGGCCGCAAGCAGCACCAAGGTGCCGCGCACGGGTCTGGCAAGCGCACCCCCGTCGGCAGCGAGCCTCATGGCAAACGCCAAGGGAATCCATAGCGCGGCAGCCTGTACGCGGGGGAGCGATAGGAGCGAAATGCCCTTTGCTCCGGCCGCCCCGAGCGCTGCGCCAAGGGCCAGACGCCACGGCCGAATCCGCCGCCCTTCAAGGCGAAGCGCCATCGCGAGGGCCAGCATGTCCATGAGCAGGTCGAGGGCCATCGTCACACCGGTTGCCTCCCCTCTTCATGGCGTCATTATATCGCGTTTGTCTCTTTCGTCTTGTCGTTTCTCTGTGCGAAAAAAGAGGAAAGCTCGTCTCATTTCGACAAGCTTTCTCCTTTTCATTTGAACGGTTATTGAAATAATCGCCTCGGTCAATGCCGCAGGCCGCGCGTCAGATGGCCTTGCTGATCTGCTGGCCCTGCTTGGTGTCCTTGAGCACATAGCCCAGTTTCACGATCTCGTCGCGCAGGCGGTCGCTCTCCGCCCAGTTCTTGGCCTCGCGAGCAGCCGCGCGCGCCTCAAGCAGCTTGGTGACCTGCTCGTCCTGTTCGTCGGTTCTGTGCCTCAAAATGCCGCAGACATCCGCCATCTCGCGCAGCGCGTCCAGCACCGCCGCAACGGCCTGCTTCGGGCTGTTCTCGCTGAGCATCGCGTTGCCCGCGCGCACGAGCTCAAACATGTTCCCCAGCGCGTCGGCCGTGTTGAGGTCGTCCTCCATCGCCGCGTCAAATCCGTCTCTGGCGGCCTTCACCTTGGCGAGCAGCTCCTTTTCCTGCTCGCCCAGCTCCGCATCCTTTGCGCTTTCCAGCAGGAACGCGTAGTGGTCGCGCGCGGTATACAGGCGATCCAAAGAGGCCTTCGCCTGCTCGATCATCTCCCGTGAGAAATTGATCGGGCTGCGATAGTGCGCGCTGAGCATGAACATGCGCACCGCCTCCAAGTCGAATTCCTTGGAAATTTCGCGAACGGTAAAGAAATTGCCCTTCGACTTGCTCATCTTCTGGTTATCGACATTGATAAAGCCGTTGTGCATCCAATAGTGGACAAACGGTTTGCCCGTCGCGCCCTCGCTTTGGGCAATTTCATTCTCGTGATGCGGGAAGACGAGATCCTTGCCTCCGCAATGGATGTCAAACGTCTCGCCCAGATACTTCATGCTCATCGCGGAGCACTCAATGTGCCACCCCGGGCGCCCCATCCCCCACGGCGATTCCCACGCAGGCTCGCCGGGCTTCTGCGCCTTCCAAAGCGCAAAATCCATCGGATGGCGCTTGTTGGGGTCCGTGTCGATGCGCGCCCCCGCCTCCAGATCGTCCAGATTCTGACCGCAGAGCTTGCCGTAGGAGGCAAACGCCTGCGTGTTGTAATAGACATCCCCATTGGCGCAGGCATAGGCAAGCCCCTTCTCCTCCAGCCTTTGGACGAGGGCGATGATCTCCGGAATGTGCTCGGTCGCCTTCGGGTTGACCGTCGCCCGCTCGATGCCCAGCGCGTCCGCATCCTGATAGTATTCCTTGATGAAGCGCTCGCCGAGCTCGCGCACGGTGATGCCCTCCTCGTTCGCGCGGCGGATCATCTTGTCGTCGATATCCGTAAAGTTCTGCACGAACGTCACCTGATAGCCCTTATGCTCAAAGTAGCGGCGCAGCGTGTCAAAGACAATCGCCGGCCGTGCGTTGCCGATGTGAATATAGTTGTATACCGTCGGCCCGCAGGCGTAAATCGAAACCTTGCCCGGCTCAATCGGGACAAACGTCTCTTTTTTCCTGCTCTGTGTGTTATAAATCTGCATGTGCGGTCTCCTCCTCCACGTTCTGTGTGCCTAGCATTCGATGCATCTGTGTTTCCAATTCCATCACGCGCTTTTCCAGCGCGTCGATATGCGCTTTGACCGGGTCGGGCAAATGGACGTGGTCCAGATCGACATCCGGGGCTTTGCCCTCGCGCCGCACGATTCGCCCCGGGTTGCCGACCACCGTGCAGTTGGGCGGCACCTCCTTGAGCACGACGGCGCTGGCGCCGATCTTGCTGCCGTCGCCCACGGTAAACGGCCCAAGCACTTTTGCGCCCGCGCCGATGGTCACATTGCTGCCGATGGTCGGGTGGCGCTTGCCCACGTCCTTGCCCGTGCCGCCGAGCGTCACGCCCTGATAGAGCGTCACATTGTCGCCAATGACGGTCGTTTCGCCGATGACTACGCCGTCGCCATGATCGATGAAAAAGCCTCTGCCAATGCGCGCGCCGGGATGAATCTCGATTCCCGTGACGTGGCGGCTGTGTTGGGAGACCATGCGCGCCAGCGTCGTATGCCCCGCGTCATAGAGCTTGTGTGCCAGCCGGTGATAGGCCATCGCCTTGACCGACGGATAGCACAAAAGCACCTCCCACTTCGACTTTGCGGCGGGGTCTCGCTCCAGCACGGAGGCGATATCCGCCCTCAGGTTGTCAAACAAAACGGATCACTCCTTGCCTCTTTCGGTTTTCCATTCTGCGCCGAAAGAGAAAAACCCCGCCGTCTCTTATCCAGAGACGGCAGGGCCGCGGTTCCACTCTGATTAGGCGCACACGCGCCTCACCTCTTCGCCTTAACACGGCGCACATGCCGCGGCCTACCCGTTTCCCTCAGCCGCAGAGCTCCCGGACGCACTTCTCCCCTCGCCCTCCCGGACGCGCTTTCAGCCGCCGACGCGCCCTCTCTGACGGAAGCAAAAGGGGATACTTTTCCGTTCTCAGCCTTTGCCCTATTATATGCCGAAAAAGCGCCCCGTGTCAAGGCCGGCGCCGCGGAATTTTCAGAGCGTCCATTCGCCCGGGCGGTAGCCGTGGGGAAGCTCCTCCTCTTGAACAAACAGGAACTCAGGATCCCGAAGCACCGGCAAAAACGCCTCGAACGGCAGGCGCTCAAACTCGCAGCCATAGCTGCTGGCGCCGAACCATCCGCCCTCGTGTACGCGCAGGTTGAGGTCGCGGGCAAACTTCGTGTCGTTGGAGCAGTCGTGAACGGCGATGTCCCACCTTTCGTCGCAGGCCCGCTTCATGAGCCGAAGCGTCAGCTCACGGCTCCAAACCGGCGAGATGTAGCCCAAGCGGGAGATATACATGTTCTCCCCCTCGTAGTTGCCGATATTGTTTGCGTTCAGATGCAGCTCGGCGCAGTTGATAAAGTCGATCCCCGCGGCGAGAATGGCGTCCTTCTTGCGCAGGAACGTCTCATAGAACTGCGGCGTCATCGGCGTCTCGATGCCCACCTGCGGAATAAAGCGTTTCGCCGCCGCCATGTTTTCGATCACCCGATCCGCACAATTCGTAGCGCCCAGATTGAAGCGCAGCTCGTCGAGCCCCGCCTCGCCCAAGGCGCGAAGGTTTTCCTCCGTGGCCAGCGTCCCGTTGGTGTACATGTGCTGATGGACGCCCGCGGCGCGGAATCGGCCGATGATGCCGTAATACGCTTCGATCTCCATGAACGGCTCCAGGTAGACATAGGAGACGCCTGTCGGCTTGCCGCTGATCGAGAGCAGCAGATCGATGTCCCGCTCGTAAAACTTCGTCCCGCCGATCTCCCAAAGCCCCTCCCCGATCGGAGGGATGCAGTCCAGTTCCCCATAATTGTAGCAGAACGGGCATTCGAGGTTGCACCTGTTCGTCTTTCGAATGGCGGAGAGCCCCGTGCCCATCAGGCAGGAACGGCATCCCTGCGGAAAGCGGTCGTCCCGCCCGACATACAGCGACCTTCCGCCGACCGATTTGAGCCCCTCAATCTGGCTGCAAAGCGTCTGGCGGCGCGCAACGACAGCCGTCTCAATCTGCGCCAGGACGGCGTAGACGATCTCCTGCTGGTAGCGCATCAGCTCTTCTTCCGGCGGCAGCGCCGCAAAAAACGCAAACCAAGTGAGCGCGTCCTTCTTGGATATTTTCATCGTGTGTCCCCCATCGTCTCTCGCATGGCGCAACACGCGCCTTAGGCTATTATAGCAGACCTTTCGCCAAATGGGAATCCCCCGGATTCTACACGCCGGATTCAAAAGCCTCCTTGAGCCTCTCCATCGCCTTTTTCTCAATGCGGGAGATATACGACCGCGAAATGCCCAGCTTGGCCGCCACCTCCTGCTGGGCATGAACCGTTCCATCCAGCAGCCCGTAGCGCATCTCGATGACCGTTCTCTCCCGGCCGCTCAAGCAGCGCTCGACGAGCGAGCGCACGCTTTGCAGGCTGACGCGCCGCTCCACCTCGCCGTGAACCTCGTCCCCATCCGTGCCCAGCACGTCGATCAGCGTGATCTCGTTTCCCTCTCCGTCCATGCCGATGGGCTCATGCAGGGAAACGTCTCCCTTTCTCTTTTGGCTGGCGCGCAGGCACATGAGAATTTCATTTTCAATGCATCGCGCGCAATACGTGCTCAGCTGTGTGCCGGATTCCGGCTTAAACGTGCCAATCCCCTTGATCAGCCCCACCGTGCCGATGGAAATCAAATCGTCCGCGTCGCAGCCCGGCACCGTGTACTTCCTTGCGATGTGCGCGGCGAGGCGAAGGTTGTGCTCGATCAGCTTTTCGCGCGCCTCGCTGTCCCCTTCGCTCATCCGCCGGATCATTTCCGCCTCTTCCTCCCGCGGCAGCGGTTTGGGAAACGCGTTTCCCCTCGTCAGATACCCCAGCAGAAAAAGCGCATCCT
Source organism: Clostridia bacterium (assembly GCA_030536875.1). GTDB lineage: Bacteria > Bacillota > Clostridia > Christensenellales > Aristaeellaceae > Ventricola. The sequence continues at coordinate 3,824 of JAUNPI010000026.1, read as the reverse complement.
GCAAAAAGAACAAGACCAACTGTTCCAACATAAAATCACCCCGGCAAGTCTATGCCGGGGCGATCTTCTGTTTGCCGTTTTATCGTTTGCCGTTTTGCTGAAAAGCCGCATCGGCAGGCGCAAGCCTCAGCTTCCTGCGTATTTCCGGGTTTGCAGCAGCTCCTGCGCGCGCCGCATCTCTTCCTCCGTCGGCGTCCTCACGCCCTCCAGAGAATAGTCCATCCGAAGCTTTCGCCACTTTTGCAGGCCCAGCGTGTGATAGGGCAAAACCTCGACCCTCTCGACCGAATCAAGCGTGTCGATAAACGCCTGCATGCGCCGGAGCCCCTGCTCGTCATCCGTCAGCCCCGGAACAAGCACGTGCCGTATCCACAGCGGAATTCCCCTTGCGGCGACATAGCGCGCCATCGCCAGAATGTTCGCATTGGTATGCCCCGTCAGCGCGCGATGCCTCCGCTCGTCGATCTCCTTGAGATCCAGGATGACGAGGTTTGTGACATCCATCAGCGCGTCAAACTTTTCCAGATACGCGGCCTCCTGAACAAAGGGCTGGCCCGCGGTATCCAAGGCCGTGTGAATACCCTCGGCCCGCGCGAGCCCAAAAAGCGCCGTCACAAACTCCGTTTGCAAAAGCGGTTCGCCGCCGCTGACCGTGATGCCGCCCTGCTTTCCCCAGTAGTTTCGGTATCGCCGGACGCGGTCAAAAAGCTCCTGCGCCGTCCATGTTTTCCCGCCTGCCGCCCATGTTTCCGGGTTATGGCAGTATCGGCAGCGCATCGCGCATCCCTGCATGAACACAACAAAGCGAACGCCCGGCCCGTCTACCGAACCAAAGCTCTCAAGCTGGTGGACATACCCGATCCGATCACATGGTTGCATGGCAGGTGCGGCTGATGACATCCAGCTGCTGTTCACGGGTCAGGTCGATGAACTTGACCGCATAGCCGGAAACGCGGATGGTGAAGTTCGCGTATTCCTCCTTCTCCGGGTGCTCCATCGCGTCGAGCAGCTTCTCGCGGCCGAAGACATTCACGTTGAGATGGTGCGCCCCCTGGGCAAAATACCCGTCGAGCACATTCATCAGATTTTCCTTCCTCTCGTCCTCGGAATGGCCCAGCGCCTCCGGATTGATCGTCTGCGTATTGGAAATGCCGTCCAGCGCGTATTCATACGGCAGTTTGGCGACGGAATTGAGGGAGGCCAGCAGGCCGTTTTGCTCCGCGCCGTAGGAAGGATTCGCGCCCGGGGAGAGCGGCTCGCCCGCCTTGCGCCCATCCGGAAGGCTGCCCGTCGCCTTGCCATAGACGACGTTGGAGGTAATGGTCAGAATCGAGGTCGTCGCCTGCGACTTGCGATACGTGTCGCGCTTGCGCAGCAGCGTCAGGAACGTGCGCAGCAGCCAAATCGCGATGTCGTCCGCCCTGTCGTCATCATTGCCATAGCGCGGGAAATCGCCCACGGTCTTGAAATCGACGATGACGCCGTCTTCATCGCGCACAGGACGAACCTGAGCGTACTTAATGGCGCAAAGGGAGTCCACGACATGGGAGAAGCCCGCGATGCCCGTTGCGAATGTGCGGCGGACATGGGTGTCGATCAGCGCCATCTGAGCGGCTTCGTAGAAATACTTGTCGTGCATGTACTGGATGACGTTGAGCGTGTTGACATACAGAGAGGAGAGCCAGTCCATCATCGCCATATAGCGGTCGATCACGACGTCGTAATCCAGCACCTCGTCCGTAACCGGGCGCAGCGCGGGGCCGACCTGCTCCTTCGTCTTTTCATCGACGCCTCCGTTGAGCGCATACAGCAGGCACTTGGCGAGGTTGGCGCGGGCGCCGAAGAACTGCATCTCCTTGCCCGTCTCCGTCGCGGAAACGCAGCAGCAGATCGAGTAGTCGTCTCCCCAGACCGGGCGCATCACATCGTCGTTCTCATACTGAATGGAGCTGGTGCGAACGGAGATGAGCGACGCAAACTTCTTGAAGTTTTCCGAGAGTCTGGGGGAATAAAGCACGGTCAGATTCGGCTCCGGCGAGGGGCCCATGTTCTCCAGCGTGTGCAGGAAGCGGAAGCATGTCTTGGTCACTTGGCTGCGTCCATCCTGCCCCATGCCCGCAACCTCCAGCGTCGCCCACACCGGATCGCCGGAGAAGAGCTGGTTGTAAGACGGAATCCTGGCAAACTTCACCATGCGAAGCTTCATCACCAAGTGGTCGATCAGCTCCTGCGCCTGCTCCTCCGTGATCACGCCCGCCTTCAGATCGCGCTGAATGTAAATATCCAGGAACGTGGAGACGCGGCCCACGGACATCGCCGCGCCGTTCTGCGTCTTGATGGCGGCGAGATAGGCGAAATAGAGCCACTGAACCGCCTCTTTGGCGCAGGTGGCCGGCTTTGAAATGTCATAGCCGTAGGCCTCCGCCATCACCTTCATCGCCTTGAGCGCCTTGATCTGTTCCGCGACCTCCTCGCGCAGGCGGATAACGTCGTCCGTCATCGTCACGCCGTCGCCGATGTTAAAGGTCAGGTCCTTCTCCTTCTGCGCCACCAGATAGTCAATGCCGTAGAGCGCCACGCGGCGGTAATCGCCCACGATACGGCCGCGCCCATAGGCATCCGGCAGGCCCGTGATGATCTTATTGTGGCGGGCGCGCTTCATCTCCGGCGTGTATACGTCGAACACGCCTTGGTTATGCGTCTTGCGGTAATCCGTAAAGATCTTGTTATACTTCGGATTGGGCGTGTATCCGTTGGTCGTGCAGGCCTGATTGGCCATCTTGATTCCGCCGAAGGGCATGAAAGCGCGCTTAAGCGGCTTATCCGTCTGCAGGCCCACGATCTGCTCGAGCTCCTTGTGCTCTTGGCTGATATAAGCCGCCGGATAGGCGGTGATGGAGGAGACGATCTCCGTCTCCATGTCCAAAACGCCGCCCTTTGCGCGTTCCTCCTTCTGGAGCGCGGAAACATCCGCCCAAAGCGTATTGGTCGCCTCGGTCGGGCCGCTCAGGAAGGATTCGTCCCCGTCGTACGGCTCGTAGTTTTTCTGAATAAAATCGCGGACATCGACGGATTCTTTCCATTTTCTGCCTTGAAATCCGGCCCACGCTGCGTTGTTGTTCATCGCTTGTCCTCCTGTCTTGCGTTCCGTTCTTTAACTGTCAGGCTTGGATCCGATTGCCGGAATCACATCGAAATTAGTTTTAACTAACATCCGGCATCGTATCTATCTTATTTCAACTTTGCATGCTTGTCAACAACAAAACAAATGCGCGTCAAATTTCGCCCTATTGAACGAAACTTCCCCCGCATTCGTGTGCATCATGGGGAATCGCCCCTTTTTGCGCCTTCCCGCGCCGCGCGCGGCCTTCGGGACGTTGCATGAAATGCGTCCTCCGTCAAAAACCGCTGTCCTTCAGCGCCCTTTGCACATGCTCCACATAGATCGCGCGGATCGCCTCGTTCTGGCCCATGCCTTCCGTCACGCATTCCACCTCGAAGCCCGCCCGCATGAACACGCTTTTCCAAGAGCCCTCCGCCTCGCCCGCCATGTCGCATCTCACGTGTCCCCCGGCGACGAGCATCAGCGGAATGAGCGCCACCTTCGTCGCGCCGCACCGTCTGACCTTCTCCAGCACCTGTCCGGCGCTCGGCTGCCCCAAAGCGGCGCCGACAAACGCGTTTTCGCACCCGCGCTCATGCATCACACGCTCCAGCTTGCCGAAGGCTGCGTTGGCGGAGCGCTCGGTTCCATGCCCCACGAAGACCAGCGCGGTCGCCTTGGTATCCGCGCGCTCACGGCCTGCCAGCAGCGCGCCGGCAAC
>JAUNPI010000190.1 GCA_030536875.1 Clostridia bacterium | reverse complement strand
GTTTTTGCAATTCCATTTTACGGATTCAGTCGGTTGGGGCCGCGGAAGATGAACATGGCTTCCTTGATCGTCAGCCCCAGCAGCAGCATGGTCAGGCGGTCCACGCCCAGACCGAAGCCGCCGTGGGGCGGGCAGCCGTACTTGAAGAACTCGAGATAGAACTTGACGTCCTCGGCAAGGCCCTTCTCGTCCGCCTGCGCCTTGAGCTGCTCATAGCGGTGCTCGCGCTGCGCGCCGGTGGTGATTTCCACGCCGCGCCAAATGAGGTCATATCCCTGCGGAACGCCGTTTTCGTCGCGCATGTGGTAGAAGGCGCGCTTCTCCGCGCTGTAGTCGGTGATGAAGAGGAACTCGTGCCCGTACTTTTTCTTCACCCACTCAAAGGAGAGATGCTCCGCCTCGGTGGTCAAATCGCCCTTTTCCTCCTCGGGAACCTTGTAGCCGAATTCGCGCTCGAGCTCGTCATACAGCTCCGACAGCTTGACGACCGGGAAAGGCGTCGCCGGCACGGTCAGCGGCACGCCGAAGACGCGCTCGAGCTCCTCGCCGTAAGCCTCCTTGACCTTGCCCAGCGCATAGGTGAGCAGCTCCTCTTCCAGCTTCATGACGTCGCGGAAGGAGGTGATATAGCTGAACTCGAGATCAAAGCCGGAAAACTCGGTCGTGTGCTTGCTGGTGAAGCTCTTCTCCGCGCGGAAGACCGGGCCGACCTCGAAAATGCGCTCGAGGCCGGAGGCCATCGCCATCTGCTTGTAGAACTGCGGGCTCTGGGCCAGATACGCCTTGCGGTCGAAATACTTGACCTCAAAGACGTCCGCGCCGGACTCGCTCGCCGCGGCGATCAGCTTCGGCGTGTGAATCTCGATAAACCTCTGCTCGCGCAGATAATCGCGCATCGCGCCGACGAGCTCGGTCTGCACCTTGAACATCAGCTGGTTTTTCTCGGTGCGCAGGTCCACCCAGCGGTAATCGATGCGCTGGTCGATGGAGGAGCGCTCGTGCCCCTTGCGCGCCTCGCGGTCGATGGGCAGCGGCGCCGCCAAAGACTCGATGACGATCTGCTTGGGGTAGATCTCCACGCCGCCGAGCTTCACATATTCGCTCTCGACCGCCTTGCCCACAACCGTGATCACCGAATCGAGCGTGATCTGGTTCATGGCCGCGTCGAGCGCCTCGTCCTCGCCCTTTTCAACGGTCACCTGCACCTTGCCGGTGATATCCTTGAGGACGATAAACGCCATCTTGCTCTTATTGCGGATATTCTCCACAAAGCCGCAGACCTTGATCTCGTCCGCGCCGCGAACATCCGCCGCATAAGTTCTCTCCAAAGTCGTTGCCATAATGGTTCCCTCCGTGTCTTGTGATTACAACGCTTCCATTATACCTGCATTTTCCCGCAAATCAAGCCCCAAATCGACCGGCTGGCGCCGCCGATTCCGTTTTTCTTTTCCATCCGGCCTCAATTTTAACTCAAAGCCGTTTGGGCTCAAAGCTTCACGTCTTCCACGCGCATAGCGTCCCCGTCGATCACAAGCAGGCTCGCCCGGGCGCGTCCTCCCCGGCAATAGTTGCCCGCCGAGCCGGGGTTGAGCAGCAGCACGCCGCGATCGTATTCGCACGTCGGGATATGCGTGTGCCCAAAGAGCACGGCCTGCGCGCCCAGCTGCGCGCCGAGCAGCGAAAGGCTCATCGGCCCGCCGTAGCGGTGCCCGTGCGTGAGGAAGAGGCGCTTGCCGCCCAGCTCGATGAGCAGATCGTACGGGCGCTCCGAAAAGTAATCGTTGTTGCCGCGCACGGCGTAGAGCGGCGGCCTGTTCGGCCTCTGGGCCAGCAGCAGCCGCAGATGCTCCGCATCGGCGTCCACGTCGCCCAGAAAGCAGGCCGCGTCGATGTAGCCCATCTGCCCCAGCAGCTGGGTGAGAGCCCTCTCGTCGCCGTGGCTGTCGGAAAACACGCCGATCCGGGTCATGCCTTCTCCTCCTCGCCCAGCGCGGCGAGCACGGCCTCGATGCCGCGCCGCCTGTGGCTGATGGCGTTCTTCGTCTCCATGCTGACCTCGGCGAACGTCTCGCCCGTCTCGCACAAAAACAGCGGGTCATAGCCGAAGCCGCCCGTTCCCCGCCTCTTCAAGAGGATCTCGCCGTCGCATGTGCCGCGGCGGACGATATCCTCCCGGCCCGGGCGCACAAGCGTAATCGCCGCCACATAGCGGGCCGTGCGCGGCGCGCTCACGCCCTCAAGGTTTTTGAGCAGCAGGTCGTTGTTGGCCTCGTCGTCGCCGTGACGCCCGCAGTAGCGCGCGCTGTAGACGCCCGGCGCGCCGCCCAGCGCGTCGACCTCCAGCCCGCTGTCGTCGGCGATCGCCGCGCAGCCAGTCCTCTCCATCACAAAGCGCGCCTTGATCAGCGCGTTCTGCTCAAAGGTCACGCCGGTCTCCTCGATCTCCTCGTCGATTCCCGCCTCGCGCATGGAGACGATTTGGAAGCGCGATCCGAGAATCGCGTCAAACTCCTTCAGTTTGTTTTTGTTGTTGCTCGCCGCGATCAGTCTTTCCATCCGTGCATCTCCTCGTTGTAAAATCCGCATTGAAACATTCTCATTAAAAAATTCTTGTCAGCAAATCCGCATGTAGTATACCACATTGCGGGCATGAAAAAAAGAGGGCTGACCGCGCAATTCAGCCCTCTTCCCCCATTTTTCCTCCGGTTCTGGCTATTCGATCGTCATGACCTCCGGGAACTGCTCCGCCACCTCGGAGGCCACGTTGGCAAACGTCGGCACGTCGCTCACAGGCATCTGATACGGCTCGCCGTCCACCAGAATCTTGACCTTCTTGATGCCGGGATAGCGCGTGCAGGTCATCATCAGCGCGCGCATGGCCTGCACGCCGCCGTCGCTCTGCTCCGCGATCTTGGTAAAGTCGCTGCTAAAGTTGATGGTGACCACGCCGTCCTTGACGCTCACGCCCAACAGCTGCGCGCTCTCGGGGAGCGGCGTTTCCAGCCCGCTGTCCTCCTTCGGGCCGCGCAGGAACTCAAAGACCGCCGTGGCGACGTCGTCGCTGCCGTAAATCGTTCTGGACACGGGAACCAGCAGCCGCCCGTCCTGCGCGGGGAAGTACACCTGCACCTCCTCGCCGCCCGCGAAGGTCTCCTGCGCCGGCTCCTCCTGGTTGAGGCCCACCCTCGTATAGGAACCGGATATATTCGTGCCGTGGGTCAGCGTGTCGCGCTTTTTCCCGTCCACGAGGAAGTCCACGTCCTTCACCGTGTCAAACTCGGTGAGCGCCCAAACGATCGCCGTACGCAGGTTCTCCTCCTGCGCCTTGTCCGCCGCCTCCAGCACCTGATGGCTCATGTCCACGCGCGCGTGCCCCTGCGAGATATCCAGGTCGAACGTCGTCCCCTCCGGCACGACGGGCGTAAGCCCCAGCCTCGCGGCATCCATGTCGTTTCTGGCGCTCTGAACCATGAGGTTCAGCGTCGCCTTGGCGATGCCGTCCTGCCGCGCGACATCCCGCTGAACGGGCACGAGATACCCGTCCCCGTCCTCATAGTAGACGACGGTCTGCTGCATATCCTGCTGCTGGGCCGACACGGCGACCTCCGCCTGCGGGATGTCCTCCAGCGGCTCCTCGTAGGGTTCGCTCTCTCCGCCTCTCCCCGAGACGGACAAAAGCAGCACGAGCACCGCCGAGCACGTGATCAGCACGCGTTCGACATCCACGCGCCGAAACCTGATCTTCATCTTCGGCCATTTCATCCTCCATCACTCCTTGCCGGTTCATTCCGCTTGAGTCTATTCCCCGCCCGGCGCGTCCATGCCTTTGCTTTTTCCCGAAAAGATGCTATAATGGAAAAGCTCAGCGCGCCTTTGCATCGTATGAGGCTTATCCCTCGGTCA
>JAUNPI010000189.1:1521-3906 GCA_030536875.1 Clostridia bacterium | reverse complement strand
GGCGGCGGCAAGGCCCTTCTCGCGCAGGAAATCGATCGCCTTATCCATATCGCCGTCGTTGGCAACGAGCGCCTTCTTGCAGTCCATCATGCCAGCGCCGGTGCGCTCGCGCAGCTCCTTGACCAGAGCAGAGGTAATAGTAGCCATAGCATTTCCTCCAGATTTCCAAAATCGATTCAAGTGAAGAAAGGGGGAAGGAAGCCTTTGCGCTTACTTCGCCTCGGCGACCTCGGCCTGCTCGCCCTGCTTGCCTTCCAAGACAGCGTCCGCCATCTTGCCGGCGATGAGCTTGACCGCGCGAATCGCGTCGTCGTTGCCCGGGATCACGTAATCGATCTCGTCCGGATCGCAGTTGGTGTCAACGATGGCGACGACCGGGATGCCCAGCGCGCGCGCCTCGGTGACGGCGATGTGCTCCTTGCGCGGGTCAACCACAAACAGGCAGCCCGGCAGGCTCTTCATCTCGCGGATGCCGCCGAGATTTTCGGTGAGCTTCTCGCGCTCGGCCATGAGCTTGATGACTTCCTTCTTGGGCAGAACCTCGAAATCGCCGCGCTCTTCCATCGCGTCGATGGCGTTGAGGCGCGCAATACGGGTCTTAATCGTGCGGAAGTTGGTCATCATGCCACCCAGCCAGCGGTTATTGACATAGAACATGTTGCAGCGCTTGGCCTCGGACTCGATGGACTCCTGAGCCTGCTTCTTGGTGCCCACGAACAGGACGCTCTTGCCCTCCATCGCCACGGAGCGGACGAAAGCATACGCCTCGTCGATCTTGCGGACGGTCTTCTGCAGATCGATGATGTAGATGCCGTTGCGCTCGGTGAAGATGTACGGCGCCATTTTGGGGTTCCAGCGGCGGGTCTGGTGACCGAAGTGAACGCCGGCCTCCAGCAGCTGCTTCATAGAGATAACTGCCATGTGATGTTTCCTCCTTTTATTAAACCCTCCCTGCGCCCTTTGGTTTATGCGGACCGGCATTTCCGGCAGGCGCACAAAAACAGGCGCAGGTGCGTTTTCCGTAAGATCATACCATAGGTTGTGCGAAATTGCAAGGGAAAAATCGGGAATCCGCCCGCTTTTTTAAAAAAGGACGCCGCCTTCGCCAAAGCGAGCGAGGGGCGCCCCTTCCCTGTCCAAAATGTCTGTGAGCGTTGCCTATAAGCCGAGTTCTGTATTCGGCGGTCATCTATCTAGCCCCGTCGTTGCCGGCGGGTTCAAGCGAAATCCTGAGAGCTCGACGGGCCGCCTCAAGCGCTCTTTCGTTTCTTGCTCCGAGTGGGGTTTACAGCGCGGTCATGTCGCCAAGCCGCGGGTGAGCTCTTACCTCGCCTTTCCACCCTTACACGCCCGAAGGCGTGCGGTATCTCTCTGTTGCACTTTCCCTGGGGTCGCCCCCGCCGGGTGTTACCCGGCACTCTGCCCTATGGAGCTCGGACTTTCCTCACGCCCTGCGGCGCGCGGCCGCCCAGCAACCTCACAAACGGCTGGATTATAGCATTTTTTTTCCTGTTTGTCAACGCCGTGAATTCTCCAGAAACGAAAACGGCGGCATGTCATTTCACCAAGATAATCCGCCCGCAGTTTTCACACTCGACATACGGCGCGCCGTTGCGCACCTTGTCCTTGTCCGCTGCGGAGAGCTGCATGTTGCAGCCGCCGCAGCGGTCGTCGTGCATGCGCGTGATGGGCGGGGTGGAGTGGCGCTTGATGACCTTGTACTTTTCCAGAATTTCGGGCTTAATATCCTTGGCCTCGCTGGCAACCTTTTTGCGCAGCGCCTCCAGCTTCACCGCCGCCTCCTTGTATTCCTCGTCATAGAGGACCTTGATGCGGTCAAACTCGGCTCTCGCTTTCGCCGCGCGAACCCGAACCTCGCGCTGCTGGCGGTCGCGCGCCTCGGAATCCTTGCGCATCTTCGCCAGTTCGGATTCGTAGCGGGAAATGGTGCTGATCAGCTTCTGCATGGCGGCGATCTGCTTTTTCGCCTCCTCGATATCCTGCGGGCGGTTGGCCTCGAAATTCGCCGCCGCCTCGCTCACGGAGCCGTTCAGCCGGGTGATTTCATCGGCGAGCGCCTCCATGCGATCGCTCATGATGTCCACGTCCGCCTCGATCTTCTTGAGAACGTTCTGCTGCTCGAGCAAAAAGTCGCGATGCTTGAGCAGCTCCTTGCGGTTGCTGCTCTGGCGCATCTCCTTTTCATATTGATCCAGCTCCATATCGACCTGCTGATACTTCCACAAAAGCTCGTACTGTTCCAAAATAAGGCCCTCCCTCACACTCTCAGCGCCCAAAGGGGTTTCCCTTCGAGCAAAAAACCGTCAGATTGTATTCTAACGCATCCGCGGCGTTTTGTAAAGCGCAGCGGAGCACTTCGCAGAC
>JAUNPI010000189.1:0-1511 GCA_030536875.1 Clostridia bacterium | reverse complement strand
AGGATTTTCCGTTTCAAAATGCCCGGCCTCGATCACCGCCGCGCCCGAATCGACCGCGTCCAGCGCCTCGTGATGGCGGATCTCCCCGGTGATGAAGCAATCCGCGCCCAGCTTCCTCGCCGTTTCCACCTCGCCGCCGCCCGCGCCGGAGCAGCATCCCAGCGCGCGCACGGGCCTGTCCGGCGCGCCGTAGGCGCGGACGGACGCATGGAGTCTGGCCGCCGCGCGCTCGCAAAGCGCCGAAAAGGTCATGCCCTCCGGCAGCTCTCCCACGCGCACAAAGCCCTCCCCGCGCACATGGGCGCAGCCCATCGCCGTCATGAGCGCGTCGTTCACGCCGCCGGGCGCGCTGTCCAGGTTCGTATGCGCCGCAATGTGCGCAATCCCCGCCTCCGCCATCGCGAGCATCAGCCTTCCCTCGCGGTCCGCGTCGGTGATGCGCCGTCTGGCGGAAAACATGATCGGGTGATGCGTCACGATCAGCTGGGCGCCCAGCGCCTTCGCCTGCTCCAGCGCCTCCTGCGTCAGATCGAGCGCCACGAGCGCGCGCGTGACCGTCGCCCCCGCGCGGCCAAAGAGCAGCCCCACGTTGTCCCATTCCTCCGCCAGCTCATAAGGCGCGATCTCGCCTACAAGCCTTTCCGCATCCGAAACCGTACAGGTATTCATGCCCAATGCCTCCGATATCCATGTCAGTTCGCGGTCGTTTTGCCGCATGCGCTCCTCCGCGCTGCGAGATGCAAGCGCGGCGATGCGCTCCATCTCGCGCACGCGCACGCCTCGCTGCCAGCCAAAGTACGCCCGCTGCCCCGCGTCCCGCGCGCCGCAAGCCGCCGCGCCCAGCAGCGCCTCGCGCTCGCCCATCTCTGCGCCCTGCGAGAGCCGGGCGAGCATCGTGACGTATTGCCGCCCCGCCGCCTGCGCAAAGCGCTCCCGCTCAATGGCAAAGCCCAGACGGCTAAGCCCCGCGCGCAGCAGCGGCAGATCCACATTCGCCTGCACGATCAGCGCCGCCGCGCCGATCTTCTCAAGCCCCGCCTCCACGATGCCAAGGATCGTCTTGGCGCCCATGCCGGCGATGACGACGGCGTCCACGGGCCTGGCAAGCGCGGCAAGCCCATCCGCAACGGCGAGCTCCGCGCGCCCGGCAAGCCCTTTGGCCGAAAGCAGGCGTCTGGCCTTCTCCAAGGACGGCGCGCTCACATCGCAGGCCACAACGCTCAGGCGCGGGCAGCGCTCCAGCAGATAGGCCGTCAAATACCCGTGATCGCAGCCGATGTCCGCCGCCCAAGGCTGTTCCTTCTCCCTCACGCAATCCAGCACGAAAGAGGCCGCGCCGGCAAGGCGCTCGTCAAGTGTCGTCATCAGGCGTTTCTCCCCGCGAAACAGGAGGCTGTCAGGCTAATTCCGAACATTTCAAAAAGCAATTTACTAAGAATCATTAGCTTTTTTGAGTTTGGGGCTCTGCCCCAACGCCCCGCCAAAGGGCTTTCCGGTCGCCCTTTGGAAAC
>JAUNPI010000025.1 GCA_030536875.1 Clostridia bacterium | reverse complement strand
CATTTTTCGCGCATTTTTCGCGCGTTCGCCGCAGCGCTCAGCCGTTCGCCTGCGCGCTCGTCCCCGATCGCATGCGGCGCGTTTGGGCGGCCAGCCCCGCTTCCTGCAAAGCCCTTTACAGCCTGCCAAACACGTCGCCCAGCCCCTCGTGCAGCACGAGGTCGGCGATATCGTCCCGCGCCGTGGGCGTCTTGTTGATGAGCACGAGGCGGTTGCCGGGGTATTCGTCCAAAAACGCCGCGGCGGGGTAGACAGACAGCGACGTGCCCGCGACGATCAGCAGATCCGCGCGGCGTATGGCGTCCACGGCGCCCTGAACCGTAAAGCCGTCCAGCGGCTCCTCGTAGAGGACGACGTCCGGCTTCACGCGCCCGCCGCAAACCGGGCAGACCGGCAGTTTGCCCAGCGCCAAAAACTGCTCCAAATTGTACGTCGCGCCGCATTGCTGGCAGGTGTTGCGGTGTACGCTGCCGTGGAGCTCGTAGACGTTTTGGCTGCCCGCCATCTGGTGGAGGCCGTCGATGTTCTGGGTGACGACCGCCAGCAGCTTGCCCTCCCTCTCCCACTGGGCCAGGCGGATATGCGCGATGTTGGGCTTGGCCTGCGGGTAGATCATGCGCGTGCGGTAGAACTCAAAAAAGACCTCCGGTCTGCGCAGATAATACGAGTGGGAGATGATGGTCTCCGGCGGATCGCGGAACGTCTGGTGATACAGCCCGTCCACGCCCCTGAAGTCGGGAATCCCGCTCTCGGTGGAGACGCCCGCGCCGCCGAAGAAGACCATGCGCCTCGATTCCTCCGCCCACGCTTTGAGCTTTTCCAGTTTTGCTTCGTCCATAGCGTAACCTCCTTCATCGCCGCCCTCCGGCGGGCGTTTAATTAAGAATGAGCATCAAAGCAGCTTGCCCGAGCGGACCGGCGCGTCCAGCTTCTCCTCCGCCATCTCGCGCAGGGCGGCAAACAGCTCGTCCGGGCAGTCGCCGCCGCTGCTCAGCGAATCCAGCCCCCGGCGCATGATATCCTGCAAAAGACGCACGCCGCGCGCGTCCACGCGGCAGCGCTCCCCCGCGCCGCAGGCGGCGCAGAGCATGCCGCCCGCCTCGCCGGAAAACGCCGCGATGGGCACGCCGTCCTCCCCTTGGGCGACGATCGGCCTGCCGCAGCGCGCGCAGCGGCCCACCTGCGGGCGAAAGCCCAAAAGGGAGGTCATGCCCATCAAAAACACCGCGGTCACCCGGCGCGGCGGCGCATCGCCATAGCAAAGGTGCGCCAGCGAGCGCAGCAGCAGCAGGAAGAGCCGCTCGTTTTCCTGCGCGGGCTGCACGGCGGCGGCGCAGAGCTCCAAGGCGTACATGCCGTGGGCGAGGCGCTCAAAGTCCTCGCGCAGCGGGTAAAACGTGTCGCTCACCGAGCAGGAGACGACGCTCGTCCTCTCCCGCCCCTGATAGAGCACATATTCCCCGGAGCAAAACAGCTCGCCCGCCGCCATCAGCGGGCTCTTTTGCCTGCGGCATCCCCGGCAGAGCGCGTCGATGCGCCCGAGCGTCGGCGAAAAGAGCGTGATCATCCTGTCGTTGTCGCGGTAGTCCGCGCGGCGCACGACGATCGCGTTGGTGACAATCTGCGGCACGGTGAAGCGCCCCCTCTCTGATCGGTTTTTCCGCCGTTATGTTTCTTTTTTGTCCGGCCCCTCTTTGCCCGGCTGCCCCTCCGCCATCTGAACCATCCTCTTGACGCGGGGGATAAACCTGGCGGCAAAGCGCCCCTTTCCCTTCTCCTTGACATAGAAGAAGCCGATCACGGAAAAGATGACCGCGCCCACAAAGTTGACCATCAGGTCCTTCATCGTGTCGTGCAGCCCCACGTCCAGATAGCCGCCCAGCCCGAGCGCCTCCTGCGTGCCGTCCGAATGGACGATGATCACGTCGGCGATGTCGTCGATGGCGACGACGCGGTTGCTTCGCGTCTCGTCCAGCTCGACGGTGCGGATGCTGCGCACGACGGTGTCCTTCTGCATGTCAAAGCCCAGCAGCCGGTCGCCGCTGTACTCAAAAAACTCCCAGAGCACGCCGACGGTCATCGAAAAGCAGAACGCGACCAGCGCCAGATAGACGGGCGAGAGCTTAAAGGAAAAGATCTCGCTCCGGTTGAGCATGTCCACCAGCGCAAAGCCGATGGCCGCGCAGAGAAAGCCGTTCATCGTGTGGAGCATCGTATCCCAATTGGGCACGCGGATATAAAAGCTGTTGATCTCCCCCAGGATTTCCGCCGCGAAGATGAACAGCAGAATGATGATCTCCAGCGTGCCGGGCAGCTCGATGCACAGGCGGCGCGTGAAGATGCTGGGCAAAACCATGAGCACCAGCGTGAGCGCGCACAGGAACACGCTCTCAAAGTCGCGCCTGAGCGCGGCGCGCACGAGCACAAGGATCACCAGCGCGCGCAGGACGAGGTAGACCGTCAGCGTCGCCTTGTTGGTGTAGTAAGGAATCTTTTCTCTTTCGCGGTTTGTCTTTTTCATCTCGGTAAACTCCTCCTTTTGCTCCATTATAGCACATCATCGCACATCCGCAAGCCGTGAGTCATGACTGAATCTCCGTTTTGTGCGGTCATTCTTCGTCGCCCCGCGCCGTTTTGCCCCTTTTCTTTGCGCGGCTTCCCGTATATAATGATACGCAAAGAGCCCTAAGGAGGTGCGCGCCCCATGCCCCGCATTCTGCTCGTGGAAGACGATCCGTCGATCGTCAAAAACCTCTCCCTTCTGCTGCGCTCGGAGGGGTTCTCCGTCGTCCAAGCCGGTTCGTATGGGGAGGCCGCTGCGCTCGCCGGCAGCGCGTTTGATTTGGCGCTGGTGGATATCTCTCTGCCCGACGGCAGCGGCTTTGCCGTCTGCACGCAGATCAAACAGGCGCAGGAAGTCCCCGTCGTCTTCCTGACCGCCTCTGGCGACGAGGCCAGCGTCGTCACCGGGCTGAACATGGGCGCGGACGACTATATCGCCAAGCCCTTCCGCCCGCGCGAGCTGATCGCGCGCATCAAGGCCGCCCTGCGCAAAAACGGGCGCTCGCCCGCCGCCTTTTCCCTCGGCAGCCTGCACGTGGACACGGCAAGCGGCATCGTCCTCAAAAACGGGAAGGAGGTCTTCCTCTCCGCGCTGGAATACCGCCTGCTGCTCCTCTTTGTGAGCAACCCCCAAATCATCCTGACGCGCGACAGGCTGCTGGACGAGCTCTGGGATGCGGCGGGCGGTTTCGTGGAGAGCAACACGCTGACCGTCTACATCAAGCGGCTCAGGGAAAAAATCGAGGACGATCCCTCTAACCCGCAGATCATCTTGACCGTCCGCGGCATCGGGTACCGCCTGGGAGGCAGCCATGTTTCGCAATAGGGAAATCCGCCGGTTTGCCGCGCTGCTCTGCGCCCTTTCGGCCGCCTTCGCCGCGGCGGGCTTTGCCCTCGGGCCTCAGGCGGGATGGCTGGTTCTCGCCGCCTGCGCGGCCCTCAGCGCGGCGTTTTTCGCCTTCACCCGCATGCGGTACCGGCGCATCGCGGCGCTCTGCGACCAGATCGACGCCGTGCTCCATCACGACGACCGCCTGCTCGTCAGCGAATCGGAGGAGGGCGAGCTCTCCATCCTGCAGAGCGAAATCGTCAAGATGACGCTGCGCATCCGGGAGCAGAACGAAGCGCTCCGGCGCGAGAAAGGCCGCCTCGCCGATTCCCTCGCCGATATCGCTCACCAGCTGCGCACGCCCCTCACCTCCTCCAGCCTGATTTTGACGCTGGTGCAAAGCGCCGAAGGCGAGGAGGAGCGCAAGGCGCTCCTTCGCCAGGCGGAGGAGCTCTTCATGCACATGGACAGCCTGATCACCTCGCTGCTCAGGCTCTCCCGCCTGGACGCCGGCATCGTGACCTTTCACCCCAAGCCCGTGAGCGTCCGCGAGCTCGTGGACGCGGCGCTGCGCCCCCTGCTCATTCCCCTTGAGCTCCGCGGCATCGACGTGCAAATCGACGTGCCCGGCGACGCCGTGTTGACGGCGGACGCGCTCTGGCTCTCGGAGGCCATTGGGAACCTCCTCAAAAACGGCATGGACAGCGCGGGCGCAGGCGGGCGCCTTGCCGTCGCCTGCGAAGAGAACCCGATCTACACGGAAATCACCGTCCGCGACAGCGGCCCCGGCTTTGAGGCGGGCGAGCTGCCCCGCCTGTTCGACCGGTTCTATCGCGGCAAGGGCGCAGGCTCCTTGGGCTACGGCATCGGGCTGGCGCTCTGCAAGACGGTCGTCGTCAGACAGGGCGGGACGATTCAGGCCAAAAACCACCCGCAGGGCGGCGCTCTGTTCTCCATCCGCTTCCCAAAGTGACGGATCTCTCACATGGAAGTCACCGGAATGTAAGCCGGTTATTCTATGATAGGGGCACGCCAAAAGGAGGTTCACATCATGGAATACTTGAGCATCGTCAATCTTTGCAAGGTCTACGGCAAGGGCGAAAACCAGGTCGCCGCGCTGGAGAACGTCTCCCTCACCATCGACAAGGGCGAGTTCGTCGCCATCATCGGCTCCTCCGGCTCCGGCAAATCCACGCTGCTGCATGCCATCGCGGGCGTGGACGTGCCCACCGGCGGCAAGGTCATCCTGAACGGGCAGGACGTCTACGCCCAGCCCGCCGACAAGCTCGCCGTCTTCCGGCGGCGGCAGGTCGGGCTGATCTACCAGTTTCACAACCTCATCCCCACGCTGAACGTCGTGGAAAACATCACGCTCCCCGTCCTGATGGACAGGCGCAAGGTGAACCGCGAGCGGCTGGAGGAGCTGCTTTCCATGCTGGGGCTTACCGAGCGCAGGACACACCTGCCCAATCAACTCTCCGGCGGCCAGCAGCAGCGCGTCGCCATCGGCCGCGCGCTCATGAACGCCCCGGCGGTCATGCTCGCCGACGAACCCACCGGCAGCCTGGACAGCCGCAACGGGCAGGAGATCATCCGCCTGCTCAAGGAGAGCCACGAGCGATACCGCCAGACGCTGATCATCGTCACCCACGACGAGAGCATCGCCCTTCAGGCCGACCGGATCATCACCATCGCCGACGGAAAGGTGACGCGGGATGAGAGGCAGGTGGCGCGCGCATGAACATCTTCCATAAGGTCGCGCTGCAGGGCCTTGTCAAAAACCGCACGCGGACGCTGGTCACGATCGTCGGCGTCATGCTCTCCGCCGCCATGATCACAGCGGTGGCGACGTTCGGCATCTCTCTGCTCAGCTATATGACCCAGGGCGCCATCGCCAGCTACGGCAGCTGGCACATCGGCTTTTACGGCGTGGACGACGCCTTCGTGCGCAGTCAGCAAAGCAGCGACGCCGTCGCATCCGTCGCCGCCTGCCAGGAGATCGGCTATGCGCGGCTGGAGGGCGGCCAAAACCCGGATAAGCCCTATTGGTTCGTCATGGGGATGGACGACGCCGCGATGGACACGATGGCCGTCGACCTGCTCTCGGGCAGGCTGCCGCAGACGGAAAACGAGGCGCTCGTTCCGGCGCACGTGGCCTCCAACGCCGGCGTGAGTCTCGCCGTCGGCGACACGCTCACCCTCTCCCTCGGATACCGGGCGGACGCGGGCGCCGCGCTCGGCCAGCACAGCGCCTTCCGCCCCGGCGAGGAAACGTTCGTCCCCCTGTTTACCAAGACCTATACGGTCGTGGGCATCTGCCAGCGCCCCCGCTTTGAGGAGCGCTCCGCCCCCGGCTATACCCTCGTCACGCGCCCGGACGCGTCCCTGCCGGGCAGCACATACAGCGCGTATATCACCCTGAGCAACCCCCGCGCGCTTCCCGCCTACACGGCGCATACCGCTCAAAATCACGCCTATGTGCTCAACGACAACGTGCTGCGCTACATGGGGCTCTCCAGCGACAAAATGTTCACCTCGCTGCTCTACGCCGTGGGCGGCATTCTTGTCGCCCTGATCATGCTCGGCTCGGTCTTCCTGATCTATAACTCGTTTTCCATCTCGCTGAGCGACAGAATGCATCAGTTCGGCGTGCTCATGTCGGTCGGCGCAACCCCCAAACAGCTTCGCGGAGCCGTGCTGTTCGAGGGGCTGTGCATCGGCGCGGCGGGCATTCCGCTCGGCATCCTGACCGGCATTCCCAGCATCGCGCTCGTCCTCTCGCTCGTGCGCGAAAACTTCGGGAACGTCCTGTACGACAGCGTGCCGCTCACGCTCGTGCTCTCCGTTCCCGTGCTTGCCGGCGCGGCGGTTCTGAGCCTTGCGACCATCCTTATTTCGGCCTACCTGCCCGCGAAAAAAGCGGCGGCCACGCCGGTGATGGCGTGCATCCGGCAGACGGGCGAGGTCAAAATCGACGCGAAGGAGCTCAAAACCTCTTCCTCCGCGCTGCGCCTGTGGGGCTTGGAGGGGACGCTCGCGCTGAAAAACTTTAAGCGCAACAAGCGGCGCTATCGCAGCATCGTGCTCTCGCTCACGCTGAGCGTCGTCCTGTTCGTGGCGACCAGCTCGTTCAGCGGCTATCTGGGGCAGATCGCCGAGCAGGCCAAGGCGGTGACCAGCTTCGACATCGTCCTGACCGCCGAGGAGATGGAGGACGGCGAGCTTCTGCGCCTCTACGACAAGCTGAAGGCGGCCGGCGGCGTGACGCGCAGCGGCTATCAGGCGTTCGTCGAATGCCCGCTGTCCGTTCCGTCCGACGCGCTTTCGGACGCCTATTGGGCGTGGAAGGGCGTCCCCTCCGAGTCGGAGACGGAGGAGCTGATCGTCTCCTTCCAATTCCTAGACGACGATTCCCTGCTTCGGATCTTGGGGGAGCTGGGTCTGCCCGCCGGGGAATACGCCGGGGAAAACGGCAAAATCCTCGCCCTCGCCAAGATGCAGGTCAGCGACTCGCCGGTATACGGCGTCGACGATTTGGACGACCTCTTCACCTCCTCGGAGATGGATGTCGCCTTCCCCGCCGGCGACGAGGCGCATCCCGCGTTCACGCGCCGCGTGAGCTTTCAGACCTTCGTTCCGCCGGATACGCCGCTCATCGAATCCGCCTCCAACGATGCCTATGCCTGTTACCTGCTGATCCCGTATTCGCAGAAAGACCGCTTCGCCTTCGTCGATTCCATCGCGCTGGCGCACACCAAGGGCGTCACCTTCCTCTCCGATACGCCCACGCAGTCGGCCGCGCAGATTGAGTCGATCCTCTCGGGCGAGAGCGTCGCAACCCCCTACACCCTTCACAACGTCAAAAAGCTGCTGGAGGAAAACCGCAACATCCTGTTTATCGTGAACCTCTTCTCCGGCGTGTTCATCGCGATGATCTCGCTGATCGCGGTCGCCAACGTGTTCAACACCATCTCCACCAACATCAAGCTGCGCAGGCGTGAGCTGGCGATGCTCCGCTCCGTCGGCATGGCCGACCGGGATTTCGGGCGCATGATGCGCTTTGAATGCGCCCTCTACGGCGTGCGGACGCTCCTGTGGGGCGTTCCCCTCTCGGCGGCGATCTCCGTCCTGATCTGGTGGGGTCTGGATATGGGCGCAGGCGAGCTGCGCTATGTCTTCCCGCTCTCCAGCCTCGTGCTGAGCATGCTCGGCGTGTTCCTCGTGATCTTCATCACCATGCTCTACGCCACAAACGCCATTCGCAGGGACAACATCATCGACGCGCTACGCGATGAGATGACCTGAAAAAAGGGAGTGTCAGGACAGCAAAATCTTGACGCTCCCTTGCGCATGGTCTGCAGAATTCGCAAGACGCCGGAGCATGACAAAGAGGCTGTCAGGCTAATCCTGAGCATTATAAGGGGCTTAGAAAGAAAACGCAAGAGCGCTTGAAACTTTCCCGCTCCATTCCTGAACATTTTGACAGAATAAGCTGCCGAAAAAGCAAAAAAAGTTGTCGCATATGACTTTTCTTCCCGAAGGTTTTATGCTACATTTAACATATATGTGCGGTCGCAAAAATTTGCCCGGCGCCGCCGGCAGGCCATTTAACGCACGCAAGGAGGACCATCATGGACGTTTCGCAAATGCTATCCCAAATGACGCTTGAGGAAAAATGCGCTCTGCTCTCGGGCAAAGACGTATGGCATACCCGCGCCGTCGAGCGCGCGGGCATCCCCTCCATCTCCCTGTCCGACGGCCCCAGCGGCCTGCGCAAGCAGGAGGGCGAGGGCGACCATCTGGGGCTCAACGCCAGCGTGAAGGCGACCTGCTTCCCCTCCGCCGCCGCGCTCGCCAACAGCTGGAATCCCGAGCTGACGGAGCGCGTCGGCGCCGCCATCGCCAAGGAGGCGAAGGCGCAGGACGTTCAGGTTCTGCTCGGCCCGGGGCTCAACACAAAGCGAAGCCCCCTGTGCGGGCGCAACTTTGAATACTACTCGGAGGATCCGTATCTCTCCGGCAAGCTGGCGGCCGGCTTTATCCGCGGCGCGCAGCGCGAGGGCGTCTCCGCCTGCCCCAAGCATTTTGCAGCCAACAGCCAAGAGGGGCACCGCATGGCGAGCGACAGCGTCATGGACGAGCGGACGCTTCGCGAGCTCTACCTGACCAACTTCGAAATCGCCGTCCGGGAGGGCTGCCCCAAGTGCCTGATGAGCGCCTACAACCGGGTGAACGGCGTCTATGCCAACGAAAACGAGCACCTGCTCGGCGATATCCTGCGCCGGGAATGGGGGTTTGACGGCGCGGTCGTCACCGACTGGGGCGGCGGCAACGATTTCGTCGAGGGCACGCGCGCGGGCAGCAGCCTCGAAATGCCCGGCGCAGGCGACGACAGCGCCTGCCAGCTGATCCGCGCCGTCCGGGAGGGCCGCATCGACGAGGCAACCGTCGACAAGCGCGCAGGCGAGCTGCTCCGCCTCATCGTCTCCACCCACGACGCCAGGCAGCCCGGCTCCTTCGACGCGCAGCGACATCACGAAATCGCGCATACGGCCGCGCGCGAGGCCATCGTGCTGCTCAAAAACGAGGGAAATCTGCTTCCGCTTGCGCGCGAATGCCGCGTGGCGGTCATCGGCGATTTCGCGAGGACGCCCCGCTATCAGGGCGCGGGCTCCAGCATGGTCAACCCGACGCAGATCGAGAGCACGCTCGATCTGCTGCAAACCACCTTTCCGGCCTCCGTGGGCTTCGCGCCCGGCTTCCTTCGCGCGGACAAGCCGGACGCGGCGCTCTCCGACGAGGCGGTCTCGCTGGCCAAGACGGCCGATGTCGTGCTGCTGTATCTGGGCCTCACGGAGGTCTTTGAAACCGAGGGCCTCGACCGCACGCACATGCGCATCCCGCAGAATCAAATCGACCTGCTCAGCCGGCTCTCCGATGTCAACCCGCGCATCGTCGTCGTGCTCAGCGCGGGCAGCGCCGTGGAGATGCCGTGGCTGGAC
Source organism: Clostridia bacterium (assembly GCA_030536875.1). GTDB lineage: Bacteria > Bacillota > Clostridia > Christensenellales > Aristaeellaceae > Ventricola. Next base: position 14,964 of record JAUNPI010000025.1, on the reverse strand, counting down.
CGCTGTCAGGCGCTGGTTTACGGCTGTCTGGGCGGTCAGGCGGGGGCGAGGGCCATGCTGGAGGCGCTCAGCGGCGCCATCTGCCCGAGCGGCAAGCTCGCCGAAACCTTCCCTCTGGCCTATACGGACATGCCCGTGAGCCGCTACTACCCCGGCGCACAGCGAACCAGCGAATACCGCGAGGGGCTCTACGTCGGCTACCGCTACTTCGTCACGGCCGATGCGCCCGTTCTCTTCCCCTTCGGTTTCGGCCTCAGCTACACGAGCTTCGCCTACAGCGACATCGAGGCGGATGAGGCGCGCGTATCCTTCACGCTCACCAACACCGGATCGCGCCCCGGCAGCGAAATCGCCGAGGTCTACGTCGGCCTGCCCGGCGCAAAGGTCTTCCGGCCCCGCTATGAGCTCAAGGGCTTTGCCAAGGTCGCGCTTGCTCCCGGCGAATCCAAGCGCGTCACCGTCGCGCTGGACGACAAGGCCTTCCGCTATTTCAACGTGAAAACGGGCCGCTTCGAAATCGAGGGCGGCGACTATCGGATAATGGTGGGCGCAAGCGCGTGCGACATCCGCCTGAGCGCCGCCGTCGCCGTCAAGGGAACGGACGCCCCCAACCCCTACGAGGGCGGCGAGTTCGCCTGCTACCGCGAGGCCAAGCTGGATGCCGTGCCGGATTCCTCCTTCGCCGCGCTGCTCGGCCGCCCCATCCCGCCGCACAACTGGGACGAAACCGCGCCGCTTCAGATGAACGACGCGCTCATGCAGCTCTACTACGCCAAAAACCCCATCGCGCGCTTTGTGGGCAGGAGGCTGGAGCGGATGCAGGCGCAGAGCATCCAAAAGGGCGCGCCCGACCTGAATCTGCTGTTCATCTACAACATTCCCTTCCGCGGCATCGCCAAGATGATGAACGGCATGGTCTCGATGGAGATGGCGGAGGCCATCCTGCGCATGGCCAACGGGCACTTTTTCAGCGGGCTGGGGCGCTTGATCTCGGGCTTCCTAAGCAGGCCGAATCTCCCAAAGGAAAACAAGGGCAAAGAAACGCTGTAAAGCCCGGGGCCGTTTTTGTCGCGGCCCCGGGCTTCTCCGTCCTCCGGATTCGTCTTTTGGATCTGGCTCCTCCGTCCTGTCCATCGTCCCTCGTTGAGCCGCGTTCACGCGGTTATCGCCTAAACGCCAGCAGCGCGTTTTTCCCCGCGGGGATGAGGCTGCTCTCCGCCACGCGCAGCCTGCGCGCCGTCTGCCACCGGCTCTCGCCCGCGGCAGGCCAAACGAGCACAAAGCCGTGATCCTGCGCCTCGGCGGGTCGCTGCTCCACGTCGGTGATCGCGTCCACGCGCCGGATGCCGTGCTGCGTGGTCTCCAGCCCCAGCACGCAGCGCACCTCCGCGCGGTCGCTCGTCGTCGGCCCGGCCGACGACTCGATGGCGCGCAGCTGCCCGCGCACGCCCTCCCCCGCCTCGATCGGGAAGGTCATGGCGAACGGCTCGCGCGTGCGAACGGCATATGGGATGTCCGAATCCACGGGCAGATAGATCAGCGTCACGCTCATGAGGCCTTCGGCGTCGAGCCTGCGCCCCGCCGGGGTGAGGCTGGTCAGCGTGGGCTGAACGAACGTGGCGAGCATCGTTTGAACGGGCGGCGCTTCCTGCGGCATGGCGATCTGCAGGCGCGTGCTCTCGCGGGCGGTCGCGCTCTCCTCAAACGTGTGAACGTCCAGCTGCTCGCGCACGGGGATCAGCTCGTCGCCGCTCAGGCTGTAGAGATCCTCCAGCAGCTGCATCTCGCCCTGCCGGCACAGGCGCAGCGTCACGCGAACCTCCGCTTCCACGCGCAGGGTGCGGCGCTTGTCCGTCGCCGCCGAATCCGCCATGACGTCGACGACCTCGGCGGTCATCCTGGGCTGCGCGCCCTCGGGCAGCTGGGCGTCGATGGCGACCTCATAGGGCAGCTCGTGCGTGGTCACGACGAGCGGATTGCCCGCTTCCCGCGGCCTATGCAGCACGCGCACCTCAACCACGCCGGATACGCCGACGCGCCCGCTTCCGCCTGTCAGCTCGCCCGCCGACGCCGTGCCGGTCGCGCTGAGCACATCCCCGACCTCGAGCTTGGACGGAAGGTCGAACTCCTCGCGCACGAGCGTCTTTCCTTCGCCAAGCTCCTGCGTGCAGCAGAAGGCGACGCTCTGCGAGCGCGTCTGCAGTCCGCCGGCGGCCTCGCCCGTCTGGGCGGCATCCGTGACCAGCTCCTTCTGCACGCATTCGAACGCCTCGGCCTGTATACCCAGCAGCGCGCGCAGCGTCATTCGCCCGCTCGTGGCCTGCCCCTGCGTCTCCTGCACGGCGGCCGATGCGCTCACCCGCATGCCGGGCGTCACATCCGCAAGCGAGAGCGCGTGGTCGAAATCGCACGTCGTCTCCAGCGCTCGAATCTTGGTGAGATCCCCCTGCGTGTAGAGCACCTGGAAGCAGACGCGCCCGCGGACGGCGGCCTCCCCCATTCCGGCCTGCGTGCCCGTCAGGCAGACCTGCGCCTGCACGCTCAGCACCGTCACGGCGTCGCGCATGCTGCCGGGCAGCGTCGCCTCGCCTTCAATGCTCACCTGCTCCTCGCCCTGCGTCACAAGCCTTTCAAATTGAAGCGCTTCCCGCTTGAGCTCCAAGTCCATGTGAACCCCTCCCTCTCCATCCGGTTGCCCTAAAGGGTATGCCCCGGAGGCGGGGGATAGAACGCGGCGGGGAATGCACCCTCGGCATCATCAAAGCGCCCCGGCGAAATCAACCTCCGCCGGGGCGCTCTATCGTTTTTCAGTTACCCTTTGCTTTCAGTTACTCTTCGATCGTGCAGTACTCGAAGTTCGGGTGGCCGTTGCTGTTGCGGGTAAAGCCCTTGACGCGGCTGGCGACCAGCGCGCTGTCCGCGTAGGAATAGATCGGGATGACCGGGCACTCCTGCGCCAGCAGCGCTTCGGCCTCCTTGTAAAGGCTCTCGCGCTCCTCGTCGGTCAGGCTGCTGCGCATCTTGCTGGTCAGCTCGAGGTAGGCCGGGCAATCCCAGCGGGTCTTGGCGGTGCCGTCCGCATTCTCGAGGACGAAGAAGGCGGCGCTCGGCTCGGCGTAATCCAGCGTGTAGCCCATGTAGGCGATCTCGAAATCGCCGGAGGCGCGCGTGCCGGTGTCGTCGGCCCAATAGACGCCGCTCTCCACGGCGGTCACCTCGCAGTTCAGGCCGAGGTATTGCTTCCACATCTGGCTCATGGCCTGCGCCACGTTCTCAAGCTCGGTGCTCGGGGTATACTTGATGGAGAAGGTCGGGAAGCCCTCGCCGTCCGGGTATCCGGCCTCGGCAAGCAGCGCCTTGGCCTCTTCCAGATCCTCGGCGAACGCCGGGCCTACGGCGTCGCGCCAGTCGGTAGCAGGCTCAAGCACATCCTTGATGCCATAGGGCACCCAGCCGCAGAGCGTCTTGCGGGTCGGATCCTGAATGATGGCGTTCACGAGGATTTCGCGGTTGAGCGAGAGCGTGAGCGCGCGGCGGACGCGGGCGTCGTTAAACGGCTCCTTGGCGCAGTTGAACTCGTAGTAACGATAGCCGATGCGGTTGGTGGCCAGCAGGTTCTCGGTGCCCTCGTAGGCCTTCAGCGCGTCGGTGTTGACGGAGGTCGCAATGTCGAGCTCGCCGTTGTCAAACGCCATCTTGACGGTCTCGGCGGCGTTCAGGAACACGTACTGGACGGTGTCGATCTTGACCTCGTCGGCATTGTAGTAGTTCGGGTTCTTGACGAAGGTGTAGCTCTCGTCCTTCTTCATCTCGGCGACCATGAACGGGCCGTTGCAGACATAGGTTTCCGGCTTGCCGACCCACTCGTTGCCGTTGGCCTCGACGGTGGCCTTCTGAACGGGCATAAAAGCGGTGGTCGCGGTGAGCTGGATGAAATAGCTCGCCGGGGCAATGAGCTCGACCTGGAGGGTCAAATCGTCCAGCGCGCGGATGGGCAGGTCGTCCACGGCGACGGTCTGGTCGACGAAGCACTCATAGCCGTTTTTGATGACGCCGTAAAGGGTGTACGCCGTGTCGCTGGCGACGTTCGGGTCGAGCACGCGCTTCCACGAGTATTCGAAATCGTGCGCGGTCAGCGGCGTGCCGTCGGACCACTTGAGGCCCTCGCGGAGCTTAAAGGTGTAGGTGCAGCCGTCCTCAGAGACCTCGTAGCTCTCCGCCATCGCGGGCACGAGAGTGCCGTCCGCGGCATACTTGTACAGGCCGCGGAACAGGCTCTGGAGCGCATACGAACCGGAGGAATAGTCGTTGAGCGTCGGGTCCATGCTCTCGGGCTCGCCGCTCATCTGGAACGTGATCTTCGCCTCGGCGCCGGCCGTGGCAAAGGCGCAGGCCAGCAGCATCGCCGCAAGCAAAAGCGTCAGCCATTTCTTCATAAGATTGAACCTCCTGTTGATATTTTGGCGCGAAAAGCGGCCCAATGCCGTCTCGCAGCTGAAGATGAAATCAGGATAGCGCATTCTCCTGTTTTTGTCAAGTGTGAAATCCAAAACCGGCTCTATTTTGAATTTTTACAGACAAAAACCTTCACAAAGCCCCTTGAAATGCAAAATAAGGTTGAAATTTGGCGTCGGGGCGCTTATAATGGGAAGGTGCTTAGTTTTTGCCGCCTCACCGGCGGCTTCCTTACGGCTCATGGGCCGCCTGCCGGCGCGGTCTTTCTGCCTATATCCTCATCCCGCCGATATCCGGAAAAAGGAGGGCCTTCCGTGGTCAAATACATCGTCAAGCGCATTCTCTCCGGTCTGGTGACCATCGTCGTCCTGATCACATGCTGCTTCTTTCTCATGCACGCCATCCCGGGCAGCCCGTTTTCCAAGGGCGAACAGGGCGTGCCGGAGGCGGTCATGCAGCGGCTCAACGAGAAATACGGCCTCGATCAGCCGATTTACAAGCAGTATTTCCGCTATATGGAGAATATCGCCCGCGGCGATTTCGGCTTCTCCTACAAAAATACGACCGTTCACGTCAACGATCTGATTGCCCGCGGCTTCCCCATCTCGGCGAGGATCGGCATTCTGGCCATTCTCGTCTCCGTGGTCGTGGGCATCGCGCTGGGCATCGTCTCGGCGGTCAAGCGGGGAAGCCTGTTTGACGGCATATCGATGGTGGTGGCGACCATCGGCGTCTGCGTGCCGCTGTTCGTCATCTCCGTGCTGCTGCTCTATCTGTTCGCCGGCGTGCTCAAATGGCTGCCGACCTACGGCCTTTCCACATGGAAGCATTACATCCTGCCGGTGGCCTGCCTGTCGTTTTCCCCCATCGCCTACATCGCGCGCATGACGCGCTCCTCGATGCTCGAGGTCATGCAGCAGGATTACATCCGCACGGCGCGCGCCAAGGGCGTCAGCGAAATCATGGTCATCTGCAAGCACGGCCTGCGCAACGCGATTTTGCCCGTGGTCACCTATCTGGGCACGCTGATCGCCAATCTGCTGACGGGCTCGTTCATCGTCGAGCGCCTGTTCGCCATTCCGGGGCTGGGCAAATACTTTGTGGATTCCATCACCGCGCGCGATTACAACATCATCATGGGCGTCACGATCTTTTTGGGCATCTTCGTGGTGATCTGCAACCTCATCGTGGACGTCGCCTACGGCATCATCGATCCTCGCGTCAAACTGGACGACTAACGGAGGCTTTTCTATGGATAACCGCTTTGCTCCCCTCGATACTTCCGCCCTCTCCGCCGACGAGATTTCGCGCCCTTCCGTCTCCTATTGGCAGGACGCTTGGCGGCGCTTCCGGCGCGACAAGCTGGCGATGTTCGGCCTGGTGGTCATCGTGATCATCTCGCTGTTTGCGATCTTCGGGCCGATGGCCTGCCCTTACGGCTACGACGAGGCGGATTTTTTCCACATCGGCGAGTGGCCTAGCCGGGAGCACTGGTTCGGCACGGACGCGCTGGGGCGCGACCTGTATGTGCGCGTGCTCTACGGCGCGCGCATCAGCCTGTCCATCGGCGTGGTCGCCGCGCTGGTGAACATGGTCATCGGCATCCTCTACGGCGGCATCGCGGGGTATTTCGGCGGCGCGGTCGACAACATCATGATGCGCATCGTCGACATCCTGATCGCGTTGCCCTCCCTGCTCTACACGATTCTCATCATGATGCTGCTGGGCACGAACATCCGCTCCATCCTCATCGCGCTGTGCCTCTCCTCGTGGGTGGGCACCGCGCGCATCACGCGCTCTCAGGTCGTCTCGCTCAAGCATCAGGAATACGCCTTGGCCGCCAAGCTCGCCGGCGCCAGCGACTTCGAAATCCTGATCCGCCACCTGCTCCCCAACGCGATGGGCCCGATCATCGTCTCGGTCATGTTCCTCATCCCCAGCGCGATCTTTTCGGAGGCGTTCCTCTCCTTTTTGGGCATCGGCATCGCCAAGCCGATGGCCTCGTGGGGCTCGCTGGCCAACGACGCCATCGAAAAGCTGACCAGCGCGCCCTACCAGATGTTCTTTCCCATCGCGGCGATCAGCCTGACGATGTTCTCGCTCAACTTCATCGGCGACGGCCTTCGCGACGCGCTCGACCCCAAGCTCAAGAAGTAAAACGTCCCCCCTCGTTCTCTTACCGCCCCACCGCAAAGAAGGAGTTGTAAAGCAGCATGCTTCTCGATATCAAAAACCTCCGAACGACATTTGACATTCACGTGGGCAAGGTGCAGGCCGTGCGCGGCGTGGATCTGTGCGTGCGCGAGGGGGAAACCGTCGGCATCGTCGGCGAATCCGGCTGCGGCAAGAGCGTCTCGATGCTCTCCGTGCTCCATCTTCTGCCCGACTACGCCCGCGTGAGCGCAGACCAGATGATCTTTGACGGCACGGATCTCACCCAATTGACGCCCAAGATGTTCCGAAAGATCTCCGGCGACCAGATCGGCATGATCTTTCAGGACCCGATGACCTCGCTCAACCCGCTCTTCACCGTCGGCCAGCAGCTGACGGAGCCTCTGATCATCCACAAGGGCATGAGCAAGACGGCGGCGCGGGAGGTCGTCCTCGAAAAGCTCCGGATGGTTGAAATCCCCGATCCGGAGAGCCGCATGAAGCAATACCCGCATGAGCTCTCCGGCGGCATGCGCCAGCGCATCATGATCGCGATGGCGATCATGTGCAACCCCCGGCTCATCATCGCCGACGAGCCGACCACCGCGCTGGATGTGACGATTCAGGCGCAGATCCTCGACCTGCTCGCCGGTCTGCAAAAGAAGCTGGGCACCGCCGTCATCATGATCACGCACGATTTGGGCGTCATCGCGGGCATGTGCAGGCGCGTTCTGGTGATGTACGGCGGCGTCGTGGTGGAAGAGGGCTCCGTCCGCGAGATCTTCTATGAGCCGAAGCATCCCTACACGTGGGGCCTTCTGCGCTCCATCCCGCAAAAGTCGGGCGAAAGGAAGAAGCTTGTCCCCATTCCCGGCTCCCCGCCCGATCTGATCGCGCCGCCGCCGGGCTGCCCGTTCGTCGCCCGCTGCCCCTACGCCATGAACATCTGCAATCAGGCGCTGCCGGAACTCACGCCGCTGTCGGATACGCACTGCGCGCGCTGCTACCTGCTCTGCGAGGGCGCGCCCAAGGTCACCTGGGAGGAGGGCCGAGCATGAGCACGCCAATCGTCGAAACACAGCATCTCAAGATGTATTTCCCCGTGGGCCGCACCTTCTCGGGCAAGCCCCGCCGCCTGCTCAAGGCCGTGGACGACGTCAGCTTTTCCATCGAGAAGGGGAAGACCTTCGGCCTTGTCGGCGAGTCCGGCTGCGGGAAGACCACTGTGGGCCGCTGTCTCGTCAGGCTCTATGAACCCACGGACGGCAGAATCCTCTTCAACGGGCAGGATATCGCCCGAATGGGGGAGCGCGAGCTCGCGCCCATCCGCCGCCGCATGCAGATGATCTTTCAGGATCCCTATGCCTCGCTCAACCCGCGCATGACGGTCTCCTCCATCATCGCCGAGCCCCTGCGCAAGAGCGGCATGAGCCGGCAGGAACAGCTAAGCCGCGTCCGCGAGCTCGTCTCGCTCGTCGGCCTCAAGGACGACCACATGCAGCGCTATCCGCACGAGTTTTCCGGCGGCCAGCGCCAGCGCGTGGGCATCGCAAGGGCGCTGGCCTCCAGCCCGGACTTCATCGTCTGCGACGAGCCGATTTCCGCCTTGGACGTCTCCATTCAGGCGCAGGTCATCAACACGCTGGAATCGCTCCAGGAGCAGCTCGGCCTCTCCTACCTCTTTGTCTCCCACGACCTGTCGATGGTGCGCCACATCTCAAACGAAGTCGGCGTCATGTATCTGGGCTGCATGGTCGAGCGCGCGCCCGTCGGCGAGCTCTATGCGCACATGCTCCACCCCTATACCAAGGCGCTGATGAGCGCCGTGCCCATCCCCGACCCCGATCTCGCCGCGAAGACCGAGCGCATCCACCTCTCCGGCGATGTCCCGACCCCCATCGATCCACCCAGCGGCTGCCGCTTCCGCGCCCGCTGTCCCTATGCAACGGCGCGCTGTGCGCAGGAGCGTCCCGAGCTTCGCGAGGCCGCGCCCGGGCACTTTGTCGCCTGCCATCTGGTCTGAGGCGGGCTCCGCGTCGCTTTTTCACAATAAAAAAAGCCCAAAAACGCCAATGCTCGCCGCACTGGCGTTTTTTTGGCGTCATATCCACGCGTTATACGTGGCGACCGTTCCGATCAGGTTGACGGCAAAGCCCATCGCAAACAAGGGTGTGCAGAGCGCGGCAAGCCGGTCGTCCTCCTCGGGCGCGAGGCGGAGCATGCCGTCAAACAGGTACGGCAGCATGTCGAGCAGATACCGGTTGCCGAACTGCCATCCCCCAAGCGTCCGATGGCAGACGACGATCAGCAGATTGATTAAAAGCAGCGCGGGCAGCGCAAACCGCAGCATCCGCGAGTCGCGGCGGCGGCGGAGCGCATGGCCCCACACAAGCAGGGCGGCCACGATCAGCGGGTCGATCAAAAACAGGTTCATACAGTCGAATTTCGCGTATTGCAGCGCGCCGTCCTCTCCCCCGGAGGTGGGCAGGCGAAAGAGCAGCGGCAGGTTGTGCGCCGCATAGCTCAGGCTGAATTGCCCCTCGCTGGCGCGCGTGAACTCCGGCAGAAAGCTGTGCCCAAACTCAAAGACGCTGCCAAATCTCGCCTGGTTGAGCGCCATATACAGCGCGGCCAGCAGCACGGGCGCGACGGCCCACCTCCATCTCCTCCGCGCCAAGCTCAAAATGCCGCTCTGTTCGCCCCGTGTCCGCAGATTTCTCACGAGCGTGTCAAGCAGCATAGGCAGATAGAGCACGACCATCGGCCTGCACCCCACGGCGCAGGCCCACAGGGCGAGGCAAAGCCCGCCGCGGCCCCGCTGCGCATAGAACAACGCCATCAGCGAGAGCGTAAAGCACATGCCTTGGGCCATGAACCATACATAGCCGCGCAGCGCGACAAACAAAAACCCGTTGCCCAGCAGCAGAAACAGCGCGTAAAGCACCGCGTGCCGCCCCCTTCCCAGCGCATGGCACAGCCGAACGGCATACAGCGCGCCCAGCAGCGCAACGGCCCACTGGATCAGATGATCCGGCGTGTTCACGCCGCAGACCGCCGCAAACGGCAGCAGCACCAGCGAAGGAAACGGCGGAAAGCTCACGTAATACTTCCCCTCGCGGATGGCGAGCTCCAGCCATGTGTATCCCTCGCCCACATCGAGACGCCCCTCCAGCCATGCGCAGGCCTGAAGCGCATAGGAGCAATACGTGTTGCTCCCCGTGGGCCAAAGCCCGGTAAAGGTGGTCGTCACCAGCATGACCACGAGCAAGGCAAGCGGCACGGCGAGCAGGCAGGCGGCATTTTGATTCCATTTCTTCAAGGCTGTCATCCTCTACGCATTTTGATCTTCTTCACTTATATAGACGATCAATGTGAGCAGAAATTTACATAAACTGGAATTTTTTTTGATTTTCCCTGCGCGATGAGGATTGCCCCGAAAGTATCTTCGACACTGTCCACATATATGCGCTTCCCTGTTAACCATCACGTGCCGAATGAACACATTCCTCAAATTCACATCATATAACTTTTCTTGCCGTCCCATTGACTCTTCAAACACATTGATGTAAACTAATGTTGTAATGATATTCTTGAAAGAGAGGAGGCAATCGCTTTGGATAGAATGGTTACCTTTACATTAGGCGGCATGGTTTTTGAATATGATGAAGAAAAGAATCAGAAGAACATAAAAAAACATGGTATTTCCTTCAAGTCCGCTGCACGCGTGTTTTTCGACTACGATCGAATAGAACCATAGCAACGACGAAATCCGATATAATACGATTGGCGATATATCGTTTGGCAGAGTCTCCAGAGATGACACCGTCTCACCTGTTTCAAGCAATACCATTATCGGGAATGTCAGCCAATTCATTGGGAAAACAAACGATATCCTGTATGTCGTATATACCGAAAGAATTGGGTTCAACGGCGCAGGAACAACCACGGACGTTACAAGACTAATCTCTGCACGGCTCGCAACGAATTTTGAAAGGGGACTTTACTATGGTAAATATGACTGAACTGACCAGCGACATGCTTAAAGAACTCGCATTCACCAAAGAGGAGCTCCATGAATTGGAAAATGCCAGACATATGCCAATTACCTTCGATGAGGATTGCCCCGAAACGACGCCTGAACAAGCCGTCAGATTCAAGCGCGTCAATCCTCCGCGCCGAAGCTCCGGCATAAACCCCGCATAAATGCACAAAAAATTGCCTTTTCACCACAGCAAAGGCAACTTTTTTTATGTCTTTACAGGCAGCAGAACATCGGATAATACATCATCCGCCCGCCGCTGCAGCACATGCAGCACAGCTCCATCGCCATGATCGAGCAGCAGATGTTGCCGCGCCCAAACGTCTGGCGGCCATACTGCTCGCCGCGCTGGTCATACCATGTGCCGCCGCTTTGCAGCCGGCTGAGCAGCTGCTGATAGGTCATGTTGCCCGGCTCCATGCTGACGGCCTGCCGGGCGTATTCCATCGCCTGCGCGTTGTTGTGCAGGCCGCTCTGCGCCAAGGCGCTCAGGTAATACCAGCGCGCGTTCCGCTTTCCCGGCGGCACGCTGCCCAGCGCGTTGAGCGCCTCGGCATAGTGCCCGGTATCGATGTAGTTTTTCGCCGCGCGCATCTCAATGGAGGATTCCTGCTCCTGCTGGTATTGCTGATACTGCTGCCCGCCGCCGCCCCAGAAGGAGGCGAAAGGGTCGTCCTGATAGCCGCCATAGCCCGGCCTCTGCTGCTGCTGCGGGCCGTTGTAGCCGCTGCCCGGCCGCGCCGCGCCGCCCTGACGCCTGTGCATGATCTCCTCATACGCCTGCTGGACTTCCATAAACTTCTTTTCCGTCTGCGCGGCATCCGGTTTGCCCACGTTCGCGTCCGGGTGATATTTTTTGCAAAGCGTCCGATAGGCCTTCTTGACCTCGTCGTCCGTCGCCGTCGGCGGCACGCCCAACACCTGATACGGATCTGTCATTGCTTCTTGTTCACCTTTCTTCGTTCGCTCGCGTTTTCAAATCTCAGCCAAATGCCGGAGTAAAGGATATTGCGCATGATCTCGGCATCCTGCAAGACCGGCAGCCGCTCAAAGGCCAGCGTCGCGCGGGCCATCATGTCGCTGAGCATGCGCTCGCTGTCCTGCGCAAAACTCGGCGACTGGCTGCGCGCAATCAGCGGGTTGTAATTCCCCTTTCTGGCGTCGCGCTCAATGTCCTCATAGCAGTCGCACAGGTAGATGAACTTGCCCACATAAAACCCCAGCTCCCTGAGATCCTTCTCGTAGACGTCCTCTTTCATGACCATCAGCTCGGCAAGCAGCTCGCCCGTCAGGTTTGCCGCCGCGTCGAGATTGGGATCGTTCCGGCGCTCGACCTCGTGCAGCGCCGAGACGTAGGCGTGTACGGCGTCCCGCTGGCGGGGATGCGCCTGCCCGGCGCGGCGCGCCGCGCGCGCGAGCAGCTCGCTGGAGACCAGCTTATCCGCCCGCCGCTCGTCCTCCCAGCCGTCGCGCAGGTCATAGTAGGAGACGAGCGCGGAAAGATCCGCACAGTAATCGATCGCCTCGTTGGAAAGCATCAGCCTCTTTTGAACGGGATGGAGCGCGCAGCGGCGCTTCTCCTCCGCCGTCTCGCTCTCGTAGAGCGAGGTGAGCAGCATCGCCTCAAACGTCATCTCGAAGCTGAGCGCCATGCGGCAGGCCGCGCCGCAGCGCTTTCCAATGGCGCGGCACAGCCCGCAATAAAACCCGCGGTAGCGGTCAAACTCGCGAAACCTCAGTTCGTCCTTGCGGACGGTCATCACGCCCAGCACAGGCCGCGCCTCCTCCCTGCTCGATGACGAAAAGTATACCATACGCGGGGGCCGCTGCCAAGGGCAACGCGCCAAAATGTCGTTTCCCGCGTCCAAGCGCCGCGGCCAAAGGCTACTTGCGGCGCAGCGGGAGCGTCGCAAAGTAGAGAAGGGCGGCCACAAGCACGATGGCCGCGCCCGCGGATGTGTTCAGGTAATAGGAGAGCACAAGCCCCGTCACGCCGCTCACGAGCGAAAACAGCACCGAAAACCACAGGTAGGACGCCGCGCTGCGCGCCACGTTGCGCGAGGCGGCGGCCGGCACGATGAGCAGCGAGTTGATCAGCATGACGCCGACCCAACGGATAGACATCATGACCGCGACGGCGACCAGCGCGGTAAACGCATATTCCACCCCATGCGCGCGCACGCCCCGGCTCTTGGCCAGCGGCGCGTTGACGCTGGTGATCATCAGCGGATTGAACAGCAGCGCCCAGATTCCGCACGCCGCCAGCAGCGTGAGCCCCAGCGCGAGCAAATCGCCCTGCGTCACGGAGAGCACGTCGCCCACCAGCACGCTGGAATACTTGGCAAACGCCCCGCCGCGCGAGAGCACGACAAGCCCCAGCGCGATGGACGTCGAGGAAAACACGCTGATGATCGTATCGGCGCTCATGCGCGAATTATGCTTCACAAACGTGATGAGCACCGCCCAGACGAGGCCGAAGAGCAGCATCGAAACCATCTGGCTTTGCAGGCCGAGCACGACGCCCAGCGCGATGCCCGTCAGCGCGCTGTGGCCCAGCGCGTCGGAGAAAAAGGCCATCTTGTTGTCCACCGCCATCGTGCCCAGCATGCCAAAGAGCGGCGTGATCAGCAGGATCGCCAGCAGCGCGTTCTTCATGAACGTGTAGCGCAGAAACTCAAAGGGCAAAAGCGCCTCCATCACGGCGTAAATCGCGTTCATAGCCGCCCTCCTTTCGTGTAGAACACCTGTTCAAACTCCGGCGAGGCGAAGACGGCCTCCGGCGAGCCCTGGCGCACGACCGTCCCCTGCATGAGCACGACGCGGTCCGCGTAGCGCGCCACGACGTCCAGATCATGGGAGACGAGCAAAATGGCCATGTGGTTCTTTCGCCTGAGCTCGTCCACCGTCTGATAGAACGACTCCAGCCCGTTTTGGTCGACGCCGGAGACCGGCTCGTCCAGAATCAGCAGATCGGGCTGCGGCGTCAGCGCCAGGGCGAGCAGCACGCGCTGAAGCTCGCCACCGGAGAGCGCGCCCAACGGGCGCGAGGCCAGCGTCTCGCAGTGCGTGCGCGTGAGCGCCGCCATGACGCGCTCGCGCATCCTGCGCGAGACGCCGAGAAACACCGGGCGCGGCGTCAGCGACGCGGCCATAAAATCCATGACCGTCACCGGGGAGGAGCGGTCAAACTCCAGCTGTTGGGGCACATAGCCCGTGCGCACTTCGGCGGCGGGCCGCCCGTCGCTGCTCAGGTGGCGAACCGTGCCCGTGTATTCGATCTGCCCCAGCAGAGCGCGCAGCAGCGTCGTCTTGCCCGCTCCGTTCGTGCCGATCAGCGCGGTCAGCTCGCCGCAGTGAATGTGCAGGCTCACGTCCTTGAGCAGCACCTGCTTGCCCATCTCCACGCTCAGGTGATCGACCTCGATGCGGCACAGGCGGCAGGGCGCATTCTCCGGGCAAACCGTCGGATGCGCGCCGTCCGGATGCTGATGGCGGGGCGTCTTGGGGGTGATCTGCGTCATTGCCCGCTCGCCTCCGTGTTCAGCGCGGCAAGCAGCGCCGCCGCATTCTCGCGCATGGCGCGCTCATAGCCGTCCGGCTCCCCGTCCCCGCCGGTGACGGGGTCAAGCTCCGAAAGCACGGCGCCCGTCTCCCGGGCGACGGTCTCGGCTGCCCGCACGGTCGTTCCCTTTTCCACAAACAGCGCGCGGACGCCCTCTTCCCGCACGAGATCGCACAGCTGCGCGATCTCGCGCGTGCCCGGCTCCTCGCTCTCCTCGTGCTCCACCACGCCCGCCACCGTCAGCCCGTACGCCTCCGCCATGTAGGCAAAGCCCTCGTGGAAGATCACGATGGGCGCGCCCTCAAGCGGCGCAAGCTGCGCGGCCAGCTCCTCGTCCAGCGCCAAAAGGCGCTCGGCATAGGCCAGCGCGTTGGCCCTGTACGCCTGCGCGTGTGCCGGGTCGGCGGCGGCAAGGCCCTCGGCGATGTTTTCGACCTGGCGGGCGGCAAGCTTCGGGTCGAGCCAGACATGCGCGTTGCGCTCCTCGTCCTCATGGCCGTCGTCTCCGGCCTGCGCGCCGTGCTCGTGTTCATGGCCCGCGGGCAGCATGTCGATCCCCGCGCTCGCCTCAATCACGGGCAAATCCGCGCGCAGGGAGAACACCTTGTCCATAAACCGCTCCATCCCTCCGCCGCTGATGACCAGCGCGGAAGCATCCTCCAGCGTCGCCATATCGCGCGTCTGCAGCTGATAATCATGCAGGCAGCCCACGCTTTGGTCCGCCATGTTGTAGACCGAAACGCCCTCGATGCCGTCG
>JAUNPI010000188.1 GCA_030536875.1 Clostridia bacterium | reverse complement strand
TCCAGCGTCATGGGTGTTTCAAAAAACGCATACTTTGTCTGCATGTTCAGCAGTAGTTGCTATTTTCCCTTAGATTCTCGCCAGCAGCTCGGACGGCGTAAATGCCATCACCTTACTCTTGGTGAAATCTTTGAGATTTCTTGTAATAATATAGTCGGCGTGGACAGATTCAGCGGTTGCGCTTTGAACTGCATCCTCGAAGTCTTTCCACTTCATGTTCACAGCCCGTTCCAGAACAGCCGGACTGAAATCGGCAAACTCAAAGATGAGACTTAGCTTGCGGAAAATCTCTTCAATCTGGTCTGGAGTCATCTGCTTTCGCATGACATACATCATATTGGCATAGGTCAATGTGGAAATGTATCCCTTTGCCTGTTCTGTCTCACACAGTTTCCAAATCATTGAGGAGTCCTTTACGAATTCCGGACGGTTAATCAGCACGTCCAGAATGATGTTGGTGTCAATCAACAGAACCATATTTTGCCCTCATGCTTTCTGACTTGACTTCATCCAGATCATAGTCCTCTTTCAGGATTCCGGTAAGCGAATCCGTCAGATAAGACACGGCGGCATCCTTTGGAATGAACCGTCCGACTTCCCGGCCGTTCTTCGTCACGATGATTTCTTGTCCTGACATCACAAGGCTTAAATATCTTCCGAAATTGTTCTGCATTTCGGTCGCAGTTGCGGTCGCAGTAATCATAGCGGCACCTCCTTTTAGCTAATTTTATTATACGCCATATTAGCCATTTTATCAAGGCCACCGAATAATTTATTTATAACACGACGGATACGAGACACAGCCCCTTTTTTTAAACCCATGCCTCCCGCGGCGGGGACACGGCGCTACGCGCCCGGCAGCACAAACTGATAACCGATGCCGCGTATGGTCTTGATGTAGAGCGGCACGCGCGGATTCTCCTCGATCTTGTTGCGCAGGCGGCTGATGTGAACCATGACGGTGTTGCTGTCCACAATCCGGTTGCACCATACGGCCTCGTAGAGCTGCTCCGTCGTCACCACCCAATTGGGATGGAGCAGGAAAAAGAGCATCATCTGGCTCTCCTTCGTCGTGAGCGGAATCTCCCGGCTCTCTCCGCCCTTTTCCTGTTTGAACAGGCGCATCTCGTTGCGCAGGTAGACAAACGGATACCGTTCAATCCGCTGATCTTTGGGCGTCTCGTGGTATCGCCTGAGCGTCGCCTTGACCCTATAGAGCAGCTCAAGCGCGGAAAACGGCTTGGTGATGTAGTCGTCCGCGCCGATGCCCAAACCGTAGATCTTGTCGCTCTCCTCCGCCAGCGCGCTGATTAAAAAGATCGGCACGTCGATCACCCGCCGCCGGAGTTCCTCGATGACGCCAAAGCCGTCGACGTCCTCCGCCCCGTACATGACGTCCAGCAAAATCAGGTCAAACGCATGGCGTCTGGCCGCGTCGACCGCCTCGCGCCCGCTCCGGACGGTGACCACCCGCATGCCGTCCGAGGATAAAATCTGCTCGATCACCCGGCAGATTCTGGCGTCGTCGTCCGCCACGAGAATGGAATACGGCCTCCTGCCGGCCGTCGGCTCCAGCATGTCCCGTTCCCCCTTTGTCATCAGGCTCGCAAGCCCCAAGAAAACAACTTCAACTATAAAAATTGTAAAACAGTTTTCGGCCAAATGCAAGCCTCCCGCCCGCATACGCTTTCTTAAAAAAATTTAAGGTTGACCTTTCGCAAAACGGTTTACCTTTCAGCACCATGCATGTAAAATAAAGGTATGGCTACATGTCGCAAAATGAGGAGGCGTTCGCATTGGATAAGCCGCCGGGCATGAATCGAAAAGCGCTTTTAAACGCGGCCAAGGCGATGCTGCTTGTGCTGGCGATTCTCATCACGCTCTTCCTCTTTGGCTCCCTGTATGAAAACTACTGCGGCGAGCTGCTCAACCAGGAGCTCAAGCGCATGCTGACCATCGCGCGCGCCAACGCGACATACATGCAGTCCTATTTTCAGGAGCTTCAGGACGGCTGCCGCGCCTTTATCGACGACGGCGATCTGCCAGATCTGCTCTGTGCCGACACCGCCCCTTTGGAAAGCAAACTGAGCGGCTTTTGGGCCCGCCGCGGCGAGGACTATCTCTATGCGGCCATTCTGGATGCGCAGGGGCGCCTGCTCTGGGACAAGGGCAGCGTCGACGGCCTGTCGCTTGTCCCTCCGGCCTCCCTGATGGATGAGGAGGCCGCCTGTCACCGCGGGTTCTGGCTGGACGAGAACACCTATGCGCTGGCCTTCTGGCAGCGCATCTATCAGGACAGGGCGCTCGCCGGCGTCTTTGTCGGCATTTTGGATTTTTCCGCCATTTCCAACCGCCTGTTCCGCTATGTGCGCATCGGGGACGGCGGCTCCCTCTCCGTCTGCGACGAGAACGGCGTCGTCCTCGTCCACCCCGACGGCGCCATGCTCGGCCGCGCCATCTACGGGGAGGAGGCGGACGGGGAGATCGACGAGCAAATCCGCTATGTGCAGCAATCCTTCGAGCAGAAGGAACGCGGCAAGGCGATTTTCAACGCCGCCCTGCCGCAGGGCCGCCGGCAGATCCTCCTGGCCTTCTGCAGGACGCACGTCTTTTCCTCTCACTATATCGTCACGGCGTCCTTGCCCTATTCGGAAGCCGTGCTCAGCATCCAAAACACCAAGAATCAGGTGCTCGTCACATTTGGCCTGCTGATGGCGCTCATCTTCCTGCTGCTTTTAATCCTCGTCCGGCAGATGCGCGAACGCACGCTGATTCAGGCGGAACAGCGCCACCTTTCGGAGCTGAACGCCATCCTGATCGACCTGCAGAACCGGCAAAGCCAGCTGCATCAGAAAGAAAACCTTCAGGCCATCGGCGTCTTCACCAGCGGGATCGCCCACGAGTTTTCCAATCTGCTGGTCCCCATTCAGGCTTACTGTGAGCTGCTCATGCTCAAGCATCACGAAGACGCGGCCCTCTACGAATCCCTGTTTGAAATCTACCAGGCTGCCGCCGCCTCCGGCGCGCTGGCCAAACAGCTCCTCTCCTTTTCGCGCTCCAGCAAACCTCAGGATGCCCTCCGTGGCCCCATCGATGCCGGCGCCTTGCTGAGCGGCTGTATCCGCAGCGTCAGCGTCCGCTCCTCCCATCGAATTCAGATCAGCCTCCGCCTGCCGGAAAAGCCGCTCTTTCTGCTGGGCAACCAATCCATGCTGCATCAGGCGGTCAACAACCTGCTCATCAACGCCTGCCAGTCCATGAAGGATACGGGAACGCTGATGGTTTCCTGCGAAAAGGTGCCCTGCCAAGCCATTCCGCTCGTCTGTGCAAACCGCGAGTGCCCTTTTATCGGGGACGGCGTCATGATCACCATCTCCGACACGGGCTGCGGCATGACGCCCGAAACGCTGGAGCAGATCTTTCAGCCGTTTTTTTCCACGCGAAAGGACGGCTCAGGAACCGGGCTGGGGCTGATGATCGTGCAAAACATCATCAACCAGCACGACGGCCTGATCGACGTGACCAGCACCCCCGGAAAGGGAACCACCTTCCGCATCGTTTTGCCCGAATACCTGAATGCGGACGCCGGAACCGCGCCCGACAGAGAGACGATTTTCATCGTGCATATGAAGGATTCCTCCAACCTGCACCTCTACCGGCGCCTTCTTGGCGACGGTTACCCCGTCTACATGACGACGCAGCCGCTTGAAGCCGTCCGCCGCTTTACCGCCATGCCCTCGAGCTGCCGGCTTTTGATCACGGAATACCGCTTGGAGAGCTTCAGCGGCATCTCGCTGAGCAGAACCTTCCGCCGAATCCTTCCCGCGTTTCCCGTCATGCTGATGACCGGCCTGATCCATCCCAGCGAGATGATGTTCGACCCCGTCAGCGCGCCGAACGCCGTTTTGCTCACATCCATCTCATACGAGGAATTCCGCGCCAAGGTCGACGAGCTCAAAACGCCCCTCGGAGGAAAACCGAATGAAAAACCG
>JAUNPI010000024.1:4728-24523 GCA_030536875.1 Clostridia bacterium | reverse complement strand
CCGCGCCGTGAGCGTCGCCCGGAGAGCGAGTTCCAAGAGAAGATGGTTGCGATCAACCGCGTCTCCAAGACCGTCAAGGGCGGCCGCAACATGCGCTTTGCCGCGCTGGTCGTGATCGGCGACGGCAAGGGCCGCGTCGGCTGCGGCATCGGCAAGGCGACGGAAATTCCGGAAGCCGCGCGCAAGGCGGCCGAGGATGCGAAGAAGCACTTGGTTCATGTCAGCATGAAGGGCACGTCCATCCCGCATGAGACCGTGGGCCGCTTTGGCACCGGCGAGATCGTGCTGCTGCCGGCTCCGGAAGGTACCGGCGTTATCGCCGGCGGTCCGGCGCGTGCGGTGCTCGAGCTGTGCGGCGTCAAGGACATCCGCACCAAGAGCTATGGCTCCAACAACCCGATTAACATGGTGAAGGCGACCATCGAGGGTCTGGCTTCTCTGCGCACCGCCGAAGAGGTGGCGAAGATGCGCGGCAAGACCGTCGAAGAGCTGCTCGGCTGAGAAGGAGGAAGAGACGATGAAATTGCAGGTTACGCTTGTGAAGTCTCCTGTCTCCAGCAAGCCCAACCACATCAAAGTTGTGAAGGCGCTGGGCCTGCACAAGATCCGCTCCACCAAGGTGTTCGAGGATACGCCGTCCATCCGCGGCATGATCTTCAAGGTCAAGCATCTGGTGTCTGTGGTCGAAATCAGCGACTAAGGAGGATTCACCATGAAGCTGAATGAGCTGAAGCCCGCTGTGGGCTCCACCACTTCGCCGCGTCGTCTGGGCCGCGGCGTCGGCTCCGGCCTGGGCAAGACGTCCGGCAAGGGCCACAAGGGCGCCAAGGCCCGCAGCGGCGGCGGCAAGCGCCCGGGATTTGAGGGCGGCCAGATGCCGCTCACCCGCCAGCTGCCCAAGCGCGGATTCAAGAATATCTTCGCGAAGGAATACGCGACCGTGAACGTGAGCGCTCTTGAGGTCTTCGAGGACGGCACCGAGGTCACCGCGGCGCTGCTGCTGGAAAAGAAGATCATCCGCAAGGAGCTGGATGGCCTCAAGATTCTGGGCAACGGCGAGCTCACCCGTAAGCTGACCGTCAAGGCCGCGAAGTTTACCGAGTCTGCGAAGGAGAAGATCGAGGCTGTCGGCGGAACTGCTGAGGTGATCTGATATGCTGGAAAAGATGAAGAGTGCCTGGCGCATTCCGGAGCTCCGCAAAAAGATCGTCTACACCTTTGGCATGCTGCTGCTCTACCGTCTGCTGTGCGTGATCCCGGTTCCGGGCATCGACATCGCGGCGGTCGCCAGCGCTGTCAAGGATTATTCCATCCTCGACTTCATGAACATGATGACCGGCGGCTCGTTCCAAAACATGAGCATCATGGCAATGGGCATCACGCCGTACATCAACTCGAGCATTATCCTTCAGCTGCTGACCGTGGCCATTCCTTCGCTTGAAAAGCTGGCGAAGGAGGGCCCGGAGGGCCGCAAGAAGATCACCGAATGGACCCGCTACCTCACCGTTGTGCTCGCCTTTATTCAGGCGGTCGGCCTCGTCTTCGCGATGCGCGCCAACTCCTACGGCGGCATTTGGTATCTGGTCATCGGCATTTCGATGGCGGCCGGCACGTCGCTGGCGATGTGGATCGGCGAGCGCATCACCGAAAACGGCATCGGCAACGGCATTTCCCTGCTGATCATGGCGGGCATCGTGTCCAACATGTTCAACTGGGCGCGTCAGGCGGTCGTCGGCGTGGCGGACGGCACGGTGAGCCTGATTGCCGTCATCGTGATCGTGATTGCGCTGCTGGCGATGATCGTGGCGATCACGTATGTCGACATGGGCGAGCGCCGCATCCCGGTTCAGTATGCCAAGCGCATGGTGGGCCGCAAGATGTATGGCGGGCAGTCCACGCACATCCCGATGAAGATTAACTCCACCGGCGTCATGCCCCTGATCTTCGGCTTCGCGATTTTGCAGTTCCCTGCGACGATCTTCGCGTTCTTCCCGACCAGCGGCATCAACCAGTGGTGGCTGGGCTTCCAGTCCAGCGTCTGGTATCAGCTGGTGCTGGCGATTCTGATCATCGCCTTCACCTATTTCTATACCAGCATCACGTTCAATCCCGTTGACATCAGCAAGAACATGCAGCAGAACGGCGGCATCATCCCCGGCATTCGCCAAGGCCGCGCGACGAGCGATTACCTCGCCCGCGTCTCCAGCCGCCTGACGCTGTTCAGCGCGCTGTTCCTCGCCGTGCTGGCGACGATCCCGACCATGCTCACCCAGATCTTCGGCATCAGCGCGCCGTTCGGCGCGAGCTCCGTGCTGATCGCGGTTTCCGTTGGCATCGAGACGATCCGTCAGGTCGAGGCGCAGATGGTCATGCGTCACCACAAGGGCTTCTTGGGCTAAGGCCTTGACAAGCATGAGGTGCTGACATGAATGTGATTTTTCTCGGCCCGCCCGGTGCGGGCAAGGGCACCCAAGCCGTTCGCGTGTGCGAACGGCTTGGCATCCCTCAGATTTCTACCGGCGACATCCTTCGCCGCGCGATGAAGGAAGGAACGCCGACCGGCCTGGCCGCTAAGGCCTATGTGGACAAGGGCGAGCTCGTTCCGGACAGCGTCGTCATCGACATCGTTCGCGAGCGCCTGGCCGCCGAGGACTGCCAAAAGGGCTATGTGCTCGACGGCTTCCCGCGCACCGTGCCTCAGGCGGAAGCGCTGGCTGCCTTTGCCGATATCGACGCCGTCATCGACATCGAGGTCAGCGACGAGCAGCTCACCGAGCGCCTCTCCGGGCGCCGGGTTTGCCTTGCCTGCGGCGGCACGTATCACGTCAGCCGTCTGGCCGGCGCCACGGCGTGCATGAAGTGCGGCGCTCAGCTGATCCAGCGCGACGACGACAAGGCGGAGACGGTGCTCTCCCGCCTCGGGGTGTATCACGCGCAGACGGCGCCGCTCATCGACTATTACAGCGCCCGCGGCCTGCTTAAGACCGTTGACGGCGCGCAGCCGATGGACGATTGCTTTGCGGCGATTCTTTCGGCGCTGGGTGAGAAGCAATGATCACCATCAAAAACTCCGTTCAGATCGAGAAGATGCGCGAGGCAGGGGCCATGCTCCATGACGTACTCGCGCAGCTGAAGGGGAAGATCGAGCCCGGAATCACGACGAAGGAGCTGGACCGCTTTGCGGAAAAGCTCATTCGTTCCTACGGGGCCATTCCTTCCTTCCTGAACTATGAAGGGTATCCTGCCTCGATCTGCACGTCGGTGGACAGCCAGGTCGTGCATGGCATCCCGTCGGACCGCACGGTTTTGCGCGAGGGACAGATCGTCTCCGTCGACGCGGGGCTGATCCTCGACGGTTGGCAGTCGGACAGCGCCTTTACCGCCGGCGTCGGCCCAATTTCTGCGGAGGCCCAGCGGCTCATCGACGTCACGGAGGAGAGCTTCTTCGCGGCGCTCGAGGCGGCCCGCGAGGGCTACCGCATCAGCGACATCGGTCATGCCGTGCAGCAGTACGTCGAGCAGCGCGGCTTTTCCACGGTGCGCGCGCTCTGCGGGCATGGCATCGGAAGGGAGATGCACGAGGAGCCGAGCGTGCCGAATTACGGCATTCCGGGTCACGGCGTGCGGCTGCGCCGGGGAATGACGATCTGCATCGAGCCGATGATTGCCGTGGGCGATTACCGCGTGAAGACGCTGCGGGACGGTTGGACGGTTGTCACCACCGACGGCAGCCTCTGCTCCCATTATGAGCATACCCTCCTCATCACGGACGGGGAGCCCGAGCTGCTCTCGCTGCCGGGCTATCATAAGGAGGAGACGCGATGAATTCGCTGCCTATGGAGGTCGGGCGCGTGGTCTTTTCAAAGGCCGGGCGCGATCGGGGGCACTACTTTGTGGTCGTCGCCGTCCTCGACGAGGAATATGTGGCGATTGCAAACGGGTGTCAGCGAAAGGTAGACAATCCCAAAAAGAAGAAGATCAAGCATCTGGTGGCTAAACCCGAAGTTCTTGAAGAAATTCAAGAAAAAATTTTTGCAAAAAAGAGGATTTTTGACTCTGAGGTGCGAAATAAACTAGATGCAATCGGCTATCAAGAGGCTTTGTTGCCGCGTAAGGAGGGTTAACGTTGCCCAAGAGCGACAATATCGAGGTTGAAGGCGTCGTCGTCGAGGCGCTGCCAAACGCGAATTTCCGCGTGGAGGTGGCCGGCGGGCATAAAGTCATGGCCCAGATCTCCGGAAAGATCCGCATGAACTTCATCCGTATCTATCCCGGCGATAAGGTCAAGGTCGAAATTTCCCCCTATGATCTGACGCGGGGTCGAATCACCTGGCGCAGCAAGGGTTGAGAAAACAAATTCGAGGAGGAACGGACAAATGAAGGTTAGACCGTCTGTCAAGCCTATCTGCGAAAAGTGCAAGATCATCAAGCGCAAGGGCCGTATCATGGTCATCTGCGAGAATCCGAAGCACAAGCAGAAGCAGGGCTGATTTGTTTTTCTGACGGGAAGGATCGCTTGGGCGGCTGCGCAGGCCATGCCTGCGAACCATGCGGCTTTTCATAGAGAAATCAAGCAGGAATCACACTTACGAAATTCAGTTCGGAGGTAAAACAATGGCACGTATTTCTGGCGTTGACCTGCCTCGTGAGAAGCGGGTCGAAATCGGACTGACGTATATTTTCGGCATCGGCCTCAAGACCTCTCAGGAGATTTTGGCCGCCACCGGCGTCAACCCCGATACCCGCGTAAAGGATCTCACCGAGAAGGATGTCAACAGCATCCGTGAGTACATCGAGCACCACCTCAAGGTGGAGGGCGACCTGCGCCGCGATGTCGGTCTGGACATCAAGCGCCTGATGGAGATCGGCTGCTACCGCGGCGTTCGTCACCGCAAGGGACTCCCGGTTCGCGGTCAGAACACCAAGCAGAACGCCCGTACCCGCAAGGGCCCCAAGAAGACCATCGCCGGCAAGAAGAAGGCAACCAGATAAGAGGAGTGATTGAGTATGGCACCTAAGCAGAAGCTGAAAAAAGTCGTCCGCAAGCGCCGCGAGCGCAAGGTCGTGGAGCGCGGCGCGGCGCACATCCGCTCCTCCTTCAACAACACCATCGTGACCCTGACCGATACGCAGGGCAACGCGCTCAGCTGGGCTTCCGCCGGCGGCCTCGGTTTCCGCGGCAGCAAGAAGTCCACGCCGTTCGCCGCGCAGACCGCCGCCGAGACCGCCGCGAAGGCGGCGATGGAGTACGGCCTCAAGACCGTCGAGGTCTATGTCAAGGGCCCGGGCTCCGGACGTGAGGCTGCGATCCGTTCTCTTCAGGCTGCCGGCCTTGAGGTCAACATGATCAAGGATGTGACGCCCATCCCGCACAACGGATGCCGTCCGCCCAAGCGCCGTCGCGTGTAAGGTTTTGTAAGGAGGACTAAAGGAAATGGCTAACAATAAAGAGCCTATCGCCAAGAAGTGCCGGAGCCTTGACATTTCTCCGGCCGTCATGGGCTATGGCAACAAGAAGTCTACTCGCAATCCCGGCGGCAACAAGCGCAAGAAGGTTTCCGAGTACGGCACTCAGCTCAAGGAAAAGCAGAAGGTCAAGTTTGTCTACGGCGTGCTGGAGAAGCAGTTCCACCGTTATTACCTCAAGGCTTCCAACATGAAGGGCATCACCGGCGAGAACCTGCTCAAGCTGCTGGAGCTGCGGCTTGACAACGTCATCTATCGCCTCGGCCTGGCGAAGACCCGCCGCATGGCCCGCCAGATCGTGGTGCATGGCCACGTACTGGTCAATGGCAAGAAGGTGGACATCCCCTCCTACTCCGTGAAGGTCGGCGACGTCATCACCCTGCGCGAGCGTTCCCGCGAGCAGGCGGCTTTCAAGGCGCTGCGCGAGGGCACCGGCGTTGTGACGCCGAAGTGGCTCACGTTTGACGCCCCGAACCTGACCGGCAAGGTTGCCGCGATGCCCGCTCGCGAGGATATCGACTGCCCGATCGAGGAGCACCTCATCGTCGAGCTCTACTCTCGTTAATGAGCTGCTCGGTTTTTTCGCGGTAACTGTGAGGAGGAATCTGCCTAATGATCGAAATCGAAAAGCCCCGCGTCGAACGTGTGGAAGCCGGCGACTGCTACGGGAAGTTTGTCGTCGAGCCGCTTGAGCATGGGTTTGGCCAGACGCTGGGCAATTCCCTGCGCCGCGTGCTGCTGAGCTCCCTGCCGGGCGTCGCTGTTTCCAGCATCCGCATTGAGGGCATCCAGCATGAGTTTTCCGCTGTTCCCGGCATCAAGGAAGACGTTGCAGAGATCATCCTCAACCTGAAAGAGCTTTCTGCCAAGCTGTATTGCGAAGGGCCCAAGACGGTGTCCATCAACGTCAAGGGCCCCTGCGAGCTGACCGCGGCCGCGCTCGAGGTGGACGACCAGATCGAGGTCATCAACCGCGATCTGCACATCGCTACGCTGAACGAGGATGCCGATCTCGTCATGCATCTGACGCTTGAAAAGGGCCGCGGCTATGTGAGCGCGGACCGCAACAAGACGCCGAGCATGCCCATCGGCGTCATCCCGACGGATTCGATCTTCACCCCGATTCGCAAGGTCAACTACATCGTGGAGAACACGCGCGTAGGTCAGGCGACCGACTATGACCGCCTGACGCTCGAGGTGTGGACCGACGGCAGCATTCAGCCCGACGAGGCCATCAGCACCGCGGCGAAGATTCTGGGCGGCCATCTCAAGCTGTTCATGGATCTTACCGATCAGGTGGTCACCATCGGCTTCAACGAGAAGGAAGACGATCATCGCGAGAAGGTGCTCGAGATGACCATCGAGGAGCTGGATCTTTCCGTTCGCGCGTACAACTGCCTCAAGCGCGCCGGCATCAACACGGTTGCCGAGCTCGTCCAGCGCAATCAGGAAGACATGATGAAGGTTCGCAATCTGGGCAAGAAGTCTCTGGAAGAGGTCGAGCAGAAGCTCGCCGCCCTCGGACTGGCTCTGCGTGCCAACGACGAGTAATTTGGTTAACAGCCCCAAACGCGGTTTTCCGCGTCACAGCATTTGCCCGGTATCGGGTCACAAAGGCCGCGCCTAAGGGAAATATGGGCGCGGCGCAAGTGGGTCTGGCGTTCTTCGCCCGTCCCCGCGCCGCGTGAAGAACCGTATTTGCAGGAGGCGGGTCAAAAAAGGAGGATATCCCAATGGCTTATCAGCGCAAACTGGGCCGCACGGCCGCGCAGCGCAAGGCGCTGCTCCGCAATCAGGTGACCAACCTCATTTGGTATGGCCGCATCGAGACCACGCTCGCCCGCGCGAAGGAAGTTCGCAGCGAGGCCGAGCGCCTGATCACGCTTGCCATCCGCGAGTGCGACAACAATGTCTCCGTTGAGAA
Organism: Clostridia bacterium; assembly: GCA_030536875.1. Taxonomy (GTDB): domain Bacteria; phylum Bacillota; class Clostridia; order Christensenellales; family Aristaeellaceae; genus Ventricola. Next base: position 17,133 of record JAUNPI010000024.1, on the reverse strand, counting down.
GACGTTCAACAACGACAAGGGCCAGAGCGTAACCGTGACCGTCCAGAACGACGCGCCCAGCAAGCTCCACGCTCGCCGCCAGATTATGGCTTACCTGTACAATGTGAAGGAGCCTAAGCAGGAGGACGAGTCCAAGAGCGCTTATCGTGCCCGCACGAAGGATGTGAAGTATCCCTGCGTGGAGAAGCTCTTCCGCGAGATCGGGCCGAAGTATAAGGCCCGCAACGCGGAGAAGAACTGCGCCGGCGGCTACACGCGCATCCTCAAGAAGGGTCCGCGCCGCGGCGACGCCGCCGAGATGGTCATTCTCGAGCTGGTGTAATCCTTTTGTACGAAAGAAGCTGTTTCGCCAAGCGAGACAGCTTCTTTTGGCACAGAGGGATGGAGGGGGAGAAAAACATGAACGACATGATCCTGATCCTCAATTACTCGGATGAGTTTGCGATGGAGGCGGCAAGGCGCCTTCGCGCGGAGCAGGTATACAGCGTGATCGTCAGCGGGATGACGACGGCGGAGCAGGTTCGCAAGATGGCCCCGCGCGGCATCGTCATGGCCGGCGAGCGCGCCGGCGGTTCCGGCGTGTTTGACGCCGGCATGCTTGCGTTGGGCATCCCCGTTCTTGCGCTGGGCCATGCCGCGCACATGATGCTCGCGGCGCAGGGCGGCGCGAGCGCAGGCGTCGCGCTCAGGGAGAAGAAGGTGGCGATCTCGTATGGCGACAGCGAGCTGTTCGCCGGCCTCAGCGGGGAACGCTACATCGAGGAAGCGCTGATGCTCATGCTTCCGCCGGATGTGCAGATGAGCGCGTCTGCAGCCGGATGCACGATCGCCTTTGAGATCCCGAAGAAAAAGCAATACGGCGTGCAGTTTGAGCTGGAACGCAACGACCCGGACGGGACGGCGATGCTCAAGAATTTTGCGCTGAACATCTGCGGATGCGAGGCGTGGTGGTCCATCCAGGCGGCGATGCGCGAGGCGGAGCGCGTGATCGGAGAGGCGGCCGAAAAGGGTGGGCGCGCGGTCTGCGCGGTCAGCGGCGGCGTCGATTCGACGGTGGTGGCCGTGCTGGCCAAGCGGGCATACGGCGAGCGAATGACGGCGGTGTTCGTGGACACGGGCCTCATGCGCGAGGGAGAGGCCGACGGCGTCGCCGAGATGTACGAGTCGCTTCAGATCCCGCTGCTGCGCGTGGATCGTTCCGGCATCGTGCTCGACGCGCTGGCCAACAAGCGCAGCATGCAGGAGAAGCATGAGATCGTCAACCGCTGCCTGCATGAGGAGATGGCCAACCAGTCGGCTGCGATGCCCGACGCGACGACGCTGATCCTCGGCGGCAATTACACCGATTCCCTGCATGCCGACAGGCGCGCAGAGGCGGAGAGCGCCAGCGGAATGACCGTGCTGCAGCCGCTCAGCACGCTCTTTAAGAGCGAGGTTCGCGCCATTGCGCGCGAGCTTGGGCTTGGCGAGGCGATTTCGGAGCGCAAATCCTTTCCGGCGCTCGGCCTCGGCACGCGGGTCATCGGAGAGGTCACGCGGGAGCGGCTTCTCGCCCTGCGCACGGCGGATACCATCTTCGCCGAGGAGATCGGCGCGGCGGGCCTCGAGCGCAAGCTCTACAAGTATTTTCCGATTATCACAGGCGGTTTTCCGAGCGCGGGCGACGAGATCGTGGTGCTGCGCGCGGTCACGCCCTCCGGAGGCATGCTCCTCCCGGCGCGGCTGCCGCATGACCTGCTCGAGCGCACGACGAAGCGCATCATGGAAAGCGTGCCGCAGATTCAGCGCGTGCTTTACGACCAAACGCCGACCCCCGTGGGGAAGGAGACGTTTGCGTGAGCGCGGCGCGGGGGACATGAGATTCTTTTGCGCCTAATACTAATTCTTATTAAAATGGCTTAATCCGCGCAGCATCTTTTCCGCTCTGACATTGCCTCGTTCCGTTCAACGTACCTCCAGTACGCCTCACTTCACTTGGCTTCGTCAGAGCAAAAAATCTGATGCGCTCTGTTAAGCATTTTAATTGCGAATTAGTATAAATCGTCGCCGCTGCCTTCACACGTAAAAAATCTATAAGCGACATGCTCTCCATAGCACCGGCCATGAAACAAACCGTTTCGAGGCGCTGCTGTGGAGAGCATTTTAATTGCGAATGAGTATTAGCGTCGATGCTACCGGAACAGGGAGATGGAACAGAGATATTTAAACTAGCTGGCGATACTCCGCCAACCCCTTTTCGGAAAGATAGGGGCGCAGGATGAACCAATGCGCTTGGAGAAACGCCTCTTTGCTCATGGCATATGGAGCGGCGCCGCGCAGCGTCTGGTGCAGCCATGTCAGGTGGGTCATCAAAAGCAGCGTGACGAGCGTTTGGCAGACGTCCGGCGTAAACGAGGGCAGAAAAAGCCCGGCCTTTGCCAGACCGTTGAGCCCTGCTATCAGCTGCTCGCGCAGATAACCGTTGTGCAGCCGATGACGGTCATTTTCCGAAAAGTCGTCGTCGAGGAAGAAAAAGGCGTTGTGCGTGAGCGTGTCCAGCATGGAGGAAAACAGGTCGTGGATCTGGCGCAAAGAGCGGATGGGATCGTTGGGACGGATATGCTCGAAAGTATCGTCCATCAGAGCAAAGGCAATATCCTTTTTTCTGGGGAAATGGTAGGTAAGGTTGCCGACGCTGATGCCCAGCGCGTCGGCAATCTGGCGCATCGTGACTTTCGCGTAGCCCTGTTCATTGAACAACCGGCGGGCATTGGCGAGAATTTTTTCCTGAATAGCGGTACGAGACATCAAATTCCTTCCTTCCGATGGCGATATGCGGAGGGCTGAGCGGCGTCAATGATCGCCTATGTGCCCCATTATACAGCGCAGGAGAGGGGGATGCAAGAAGAATGCGCCCGGCATCGCGGTTTTGCTGTTGCGTTTAACGGCGGAATATGCTATAATCTGTCTAGTACATATGTACTAATTTGAATACCGGGAGGAAACGAACATGAAAAGACAGATTCTGGCGCTTTTGGCGGCCCTTGCGCTCTGCGCTGTGACGCCGGCGATGGCGGAAACCGCGCAAGGGGTGGCGTATGGCGTGTACAGCCAAGCCGGGGAGAGCCCCGACAGCTTGATTCGCGTCACGCTGACCTGCGAGGACGGCCAGATCACAGACGCGCAGATCGATGAGAAGCTGATCCCCGTCTCCAATGGCGGCGCGGAGGGATGGGCCGAGCTGACCGAGGACATGCAGGCGGCGTTGGGGGAGGCTGTGCTCAGCGAGGGCGGCAAGGCGTATCCTCAGCGCTTTGCGCTGGACGGCGTGGTCTTCACCGGCACGCAGGATGAGCAGGGCGGCGTGGTCTATACCGGACAGGTGAATGGGGAAGACGTGGCGCTCATGGATTACATCTGCACGGATGAAGGAGGCGCTTGGTATTTTGCCTGTGAGAAGGCGGAGCTTCTCGACGAAGCCGGTGAAACGGCGGCTGAGGTGGAAATCGGCACGAAGGCCTCCATTGAGCATGGCGTGGCGTTTTGGCCCAGCGAGCTGAAATTCCCGGGCAATATCGAGCGGATTTGCGCGTATCTGGTGGAACACGGCGCGGCCTATGAGGCGGCGGACATCGCTCAAGGAGAGGATGGAACGTGGGCTGTGGCCGACGTGACGACCGGCGCGACGCTTGCGGGCACGCCCAATTATCTGCTTATCGCTAAGGAAGCTTATCAGAAGGCAATCGCCGAGTGATTGCCTGTCATCCGATGGATTCCAAGGATCGTCCGTACCCGGCAGGCCGGGAAAACGGACGGTCTTTTGTTATGCCAATCTTTTTGACGTTGCGAGGCGATTTGCAGACGGCTGGCGTTTTGACTGTTGGGACGCCGTCTGGCGCTTGCATTCCCCGCGCGTTTCATGTATAATACACACAGAAACGGAAAGGGAAGTGATCTCTTAGATGAAGTCTGTGAATATACGCCTGACGATGACCGATCATGTCAAGAACTTCGTGAGCCTCGTCAACCGTTACCCCTACGAGATGGATCTGCGTTCGGGGCGGTATGTCGTCGATGCGAAGTCGATTCTCGGCATCTTCTCCATCGACCTGTCCCGACCGATCCGCATGGATATCTACAGCGACGACTGCGAGGATTTGCTCAAGGCGCTTGAGGGGTATTTGGTCACGGACGAGCCGGCGGAGGAGTGAACCGCCCAGAAGGGAGGAGCGCCTGTGTTTGACAAACACGCCACGGAAGAAGAGGATAAGCTTGTCCTGCTCAGCGCGCTGGATCGCCTTGGCGGCTGCACGGAGGAGCAGCTTTTGCGCTTTGTGGTGGAAAATGCGCTCCAGAATCAGTTCCAGTTCTATCTCGCGCTTGCGGGGCTCAAGGAAGCGGCCTTCGTTCGCGAGACGCGCCATCTCGAAGGCACGCTGCTCATTTTGACGCCGGAGGGCCGGCAGAGCCTTGAGCTCTTCGGCTCGCGCATTCGCGCGTCGCTCCAACAGGCGCTTGAGGAGAACGGGCCGTCGTGGCGGCGACGCATCCGTGACGAGCTGCAGATGCCCGCGGATTGGCGCGAGACCGACAACGGCTTTATCGTCACGCTGCGCGCGCTGGAGGGCGGCGCGGAAATCTTTCATATGACGCTCACCGCCGCCACAAAGGTGCAGGCGAAGCGCTTTTGCGCGCGTTGGCCCCAAAAGGCGGCGTATTTGTATCAGACCATCATGGCCGAGCTCGGCGAAACGCAGAAGGATCCGCCCGAAGGGGCGAACCGATCCGACGGCTGAACGGGCATGGGGCTAAAGAAGAGCGGATCGCAGCATAAAAATCAATAACGAAAAGCGCCGCTGCCGTCAGGGAAAGACGGCGCGGCGCTTTTCAGTGGGAGGGAAAAAATGAGGAAGGGGAAGAAAAAGGAAGATATCCCTCTTCGCCGGGGGAGGGGGGAAAAGCGGCGAAGACCGTAAAGGTGAAATGCTTGTTCAACCTTTACTGAGGTCATTATACAGCGCGAATGTGGCATAAATATGTTGAAAAAGGGAAAAGAAATTGTGTTTACCGGCTGGGTCAGTCGCTTGCTTGTGGTTTTGAGTAAAATGTGATACACTGATGTCATCTTGAGCGAGGGGAGGGGAGGCGCGCGATGCATTCGGGCGTATTTCGGAAGCGGGCGAGCGCGCTGCTCGGCGGCGCGCTCTTTGCGCTGTTCTTCGCCTTCGGCCGTCAGATGGAGCATGACGGCGCGAGCGACCCCGCCCTGGCGATGGCCGCCGCGCTGACGATTCCCTTTGCCCTGATCCTGACAGCGCTTTTCGAGCGCGTTTGGCGCAGGCTCTTTACGCAGAGGGAATTGGCCGGGGGAGCGTGCAGGCCTTTTCGCGCGCGGATGGCGTTTGTCGCGCTGTTTGCCTGCTATGTGCCGATGCTGCTGGTGACCTTTCCGGGGTCGTTTGCCTATGACGTGCCGTTTCAGCTTCGCCAAGTGTTCACGGGCGAGTATTCGACCCATCATCCGCTGCTGCATACGCTCCTGCTCGGCGGATGTGTGGCGCTCGGGCGCGCGCTGGGGGAGATCAATCTCGGCGCGGCGCTGTATACCGTGCTCCAAATGGCGGGGATGGCGGCATGCTTTGCGCTGACCTGCGCATCCATCGCAAGGCGCTGCGGCGCGCGCGCGGCAAGGCTCAGTGCGGCGTTCTTTGCGCTCTATCCGCTGCACATGCTCTTTGCCGTCAACGCGACGAAAGACGTGCTGTTCTCCGGAGCGTTTGCGCTTGCGCTTGCGCTTGCCGCGGAGGCGGCGGAGGGAGAGAGCGCGCCGCGAGGGCTGTTTGCGGGGTTTACGGCGGCGTGTACGGCGGCGATGCTCCTGCGCAACAATGCCGTTTATGCCGTTGCGGTGTGGATGCTGCTGCAGCTGCCTGCGCTCAGGCGGCGTCAGGGGCGTTTGCTGCTCTTGAGCGCGGCGATTTCCGTCGGCCTCGCCCTGGGAACGGGCGCCCTGCTGGCACGCGTGACGGAAGCCGTTTCCGGGGACATGAGCGAAATGCTCTCGGTTCCCATTCAGCAGCTCGCCCGGGCGCGCCTCATGGAAGGGGAGAAGCTCACGGATGAGGAGCGGGAGACGATTGACGCGCTCATGCCCGGCGAGGCGTGGCGGGCGTACGATCCGTCCATATCCGATCCGGTCAAGTTTGCCTTTGACACGGAGGCGATGAAGGCGGACATGGGCGCGGCGGTTTCCACGTATCTGAGCGTCCTGAAAAAGTGTCCGAAGGCATATCTGGACGCGCTGCTCGCGCTGACCTATCCGTTCTTCTACCCGTATGGCGAATACCGCGTGTCCGGCTACTATTTGCAGATGGGCATCAGCGAGGAGCAGCTGGATCAGTGGTGCGATTTTCCCTATATCACCTCTCAGAGCCTTTTCCCGCGCGTGCGCGACTCGCTCGCGTGGCGCTTCGGCGCGAAGGGGGCGATGCAGATTCCCGTGGTGGGCTATCTGTTCAACATGGGCGCGATCGTCTGGGTGATGCTGTTTTTCGCGCTTCGGGATGTGTACAGGGGGCGCTGGAGGCGCGCGGGCGTGTGGCTCCTGCCCGTTTTGCTCTGGGGAACGTTTCTGCTCGGCCCGGTGATGGCCGGGCGCTACATCTATCCGTTTGTGTGTGTGCTTCCGGTGATGGGAAGCGAGAAGGAGGACCGATCATGAGGCTGGACAAGTATTTAAAGGTGTCGCGCATCATCAAGCGGCGCACGGTGGCCAAGGAGGCGTCCGAGGGCGGGCGCGTGACGATCAACGGCAAGGCGGCAAAGCCCTCCTCCGAGGTGAAGGAAGGCGACGTGCTGGAAATTCGCTTTGGCGAGAAGATGGCGCGCTATCGCGTGCTCGCGGTTGCGGAGACCGTCCGCAAGAGCGACGCGGGGATGATGTACGAGCTCATCGCGGGCGAGGAGGAACTGGGATGAACGCGGCGGTGATCGTGGCGGCGGGCAGGGGCACGCGCATGGGGCTTGGGCGCAACAAGGTGCTTTTCCCCGTCCGCGGCGTGCCGGTGATCGTGCACACCGTGCGCGCGTTTGAGGAAAGCGGACTGTTTGACGGCGGCATCGTCGTCGTCACGGGGCGGGACGATCTCGCGGAGATGCGCGAGCTGTTTGAACGTTTCCATGTCCATGCGCGCCTTGCGGAGGGCGGCGCGGACAGGCAGGAGAGCGTGCTGCGCGGGCTGGAGGCCACGAAGGCGGCCGCGGAGATCATCGCCATCCACGACGGCGCGAGGCCGCTGGTCACGCGCGAGGTCATCGAGCGGACGATCGAAAGCGCCAAGCGCTATGGCAGCGGCGTGGCCTCCGTGCCGCTCAAGGACACGATCAAGCGCGTGCGAGAGGACGGCACGGTCGCCGGCACGCCCAAACGCGACGAGCTGCGCGCCGTGCAGACGCCGCAGACGTTTGCGGCCTCGCTGATCCGGCAGGCGCACGCGCGCGGCAGGGACGGCGAGCGGGCGACCGACGACGCGGCGCTCGTGGAGCGCAGGGGCGTCGCCGTGTACCTCACGGAGGGCGACGTGGAGAACATCAAGCTGACGACGCCGGAGGACATGCTGCTCGCGGAGCAGGTTTTCCGGCGCAGAGCGGGCGGAAAAAAGGAGGCATGTCGCATGCGCATCGGGCATGGATACGACGTCCACAGGCTCGTGGAGGGGCGCAGGCTCATCCTCTGCGGGGTGGAGGTGCCCTACACGCTGGGGCTGCTCGGGCACAGCGACGCGGACGTGGCCCTGCACGCGCTGATGGATGCGCTGCTCGGCGCGGCGGCGCTGGGGGACATCGGGCGGCATTTCCCGGATACCGACCCGGCCTACGCGGGAGCGGACTCCGGCAGGCTGCTCGACCATGTGGTCGGGCTGCTGGAGGAGCGCGGCTACCGCATCGGGAATGTGGATGTGACGATCATCGCCCAGAGGCCGAAGCTCAAGGACTATATCGAGCAGATGCGCGAGAACGTCGCGAGGCATTTGAAGGTGAATGTGGACTGCGTGAACGTCAAGGCGACGACCACGGAGAAGCTCGGGTTTGAGGGCGAAGGGCTGGGCATTTCCAGCCATGCGGTGGCGTGCATCGAGCGGATATAAGACTATGATGAGAACATGATGAGACCATGTGGGCTGCGTCCCCGGAAGGGGGCGGCTATGCCGGCATGGGCAGGGAAACGGAGCGTTCAAAAGTGGGAAGCAGGAAGCGCACGAAAAAAAGAGGCGTTTTAGCGGCGATGGCGGACGGCCTGCTGTCCGGCGTCGACTGGCTCTGCGAGGGCGTCGCTTTTCTGCTGGTCTCGGCGATGCGGGGGCTGCTTCGGCTTCTGGGGCTGCTGCTTGCAGGGCTGGGAAAGCTGCTCCTGCTCGTGCTGAAGCTGGCCGCGTGGCCCTTTATGCGCTTGGGGCGCTTTTTGCGCGGGCGGCGCAACAGGGCATGGCAATGCCTCTCGCTTTCGGGCGAGGACTTTGAGGCCTATGTCGCCCGCGTGCTGGAGGACAACGGCTTTCGCGACGTGGAGCTGACGAGCGTCAGCGGCGACCAGGGCGTGGACATCCTCGCCACGCGCGGCGGCAAGCGATACGCCATCCAATGCAAGAACTACGAGGATGCCGTCGGCAATTTCGCGGTGCAGGAGGCTTATGCCGGCTGCGAATACTATGAATGCGACGTCGCGGCGGTGATCTGCCCGGGAACGTATACGCGCGCGGCGAGGGAACTCGCGGAATCGACGGGCGTGCTCCTGTGGGATGGAAAGCGGCTCTCGCACATGATGAAGATCAGCGGGAGAAAGCCCAAAAGGGGTGGCAGATCGAGGCAAAAAACCCGATAAAGCTTGACAAATCTCGTTTTCTTTAGTATGATAACGATGCGGCTTGCGATGAAGGGGATGGCATCCCGGAGCGGGAGCGCATAAACGGCATACAAAAAGCGGACGCGCCGGTCGGCGCGTCAACAAGGGTGGAACCGCGGAAGGTAGCTTTCGTCCCTTGAATCCACGCAGGCGGCGGATTCGGGGCGGCAGCCTTGCGCGGTTCTTTGATATCCCCGAAGAAGAAGCAATTGGAAAGCGAGGAACCCTCGATGGCAAAGGTGCAAAACGATAGGATGGACAAGCTGGTCGCCCTGTGCAAGGGGCGCGGCTTCATCTTCCCGGGCTCGGAAATCTACGGCGGCTTGGCGAACTCCTGGGATTACGGCCCGCTGGGCGTGGAGTTTAAGAACAACGTCAAGCGCGCATGGTGGAAGAAGTTCGTTCAGGAGAACAAGTATAACGTCGGCCTGGACTGCGCGATCCTCATGAACCGTCAGGTTTGGGTGGCGAGCGGCCACGTCGGCAACTTCAACGACCCGCTGATGGACTGCAAGGCCTGCAAGGCCCGCTTCCGCGCGGACAAGCTCATCGAGGATTGGGCGAAGGAGAACGGGCAGGAGATCGAGGCCGACGGCTGGAGCAACGAGCAGCTCGAGGCGTTTATCGAGGAGAAGCAGATTCCCTGCCCGACCTGCGGCAAGCACGATTTCACCGGCATCCGCAAGTTCAACATGATGTTCAAGACGTTCCAGGGCGTGACCGAGGACGCGAGCAACGAGATCTATCTGCGCCCGGAGACCGCGCAGGGCATCTTCGTCAACTTCCCGAACGTCGCGCGCACGACGCGCCGCAAGCTGCCCTTCGGCGTTTGCCAGATCGGCAAGAGCTTTAGAAACGAGATCACCCCGGGCAACTTCATCTTCCGAATCCGCGAGTTCGAGCAGATGGAATTGGAATTCTTCTGCATGCCGGGCACGGATCTGGAGTGGTTCGCCTATTGGCGCGCCTATTGCCGCGACTGGCTGCTCGGGCTGGGCATCAAGGAGGAGCACCTGCGCCTGCGCGACCATAAGCCGGAGGAGCTGGCGCACTATTCCAAGGCGACGACCGATTTCGAGTATCTCTTCCCGTTCGGCTGGGGCGAGCTCTGGGGCGTCGCCGACCGCACGGATTTCGACCTCAAGGCGCACCAGACGACCAGCGGCAAGAGCATGGAATACCTCAATCCCACCACGGGCGAAAAGGTCATTCCCTATGTCATCGAGCCGTCTCTGGGCGCGGACCGCGCGGCGCTCGCATTCCTCTGCGAGGCGTATGAGGAGCAGGCGCTCGAGGGCGGCGATATGCGCGTGGTGATGCACCTGCACCCGGCGCTGGCGCCCTACAAGTGCGCGGTGCTGCCGCTGCAAAAGAACAAGCTGGGCGAGAAGGCGACCGAGGTCTACGACATGCTCGCCAAGCACTTTATGGTCGACTACGACGAGACCGGTTCCATCGGCAAGCGCTATCGCCGGCAGGACGAGATCGGCACGCCGATGTGCGTGACGGTCGATTTCGACACGCAGGAGACGGGCGTCGTCACCATCCGCGACCGCGACACGATGGAGCAGGACAAGGTTCACCTGGACGATCTGGTCGCCTACATCCAGAAGAAGATCGAGTATTGATTTCTCACACAAACGGGGGAAGAGGGCCCGAAGGAGGGGCAGGCTTCCCCCATTTTTTGGAAAGAATTGCAGGGAGCTTGTGGAGAGCTCCGAGAAGGAGGAGAGGATTTGTCGTTCAGCGAATTGCTTATGGAACTGACCCTGCTCATGGCGCAGGTACATGACTTTCTCATGCGCCTCAACGACGGCTTTGAGCTCGAGTTTGGCGATAAGGACATGCACTTTATCATCATGGCGCTGTTGGGCATGCTGCTGTTCTTCGTGGTGCATTTCATCTTCAAAAGGCTGGCGAAGTGGAGCGTCACGGCGATTTCGTTCATCTATGTGTTCACGGTGATGACCGTTTTGGGCTTTGCCATCGAGATCGGCCAAAAGATCAGCGGCACGGGAGAGATGGACTTCGCCGACGTCGTCGCGGGGCTTTACGGCGTCCTGCTGTTCTTTGCGGTCTATACGGTTTACCGGCTGCTGGTGATGCTCTGCGGCTGGGGGATTCGCCGGGTCAAGGAGCGGCGTCTCATGCAGGAGCGAGAGATGGCCGTGGGCACGGGGGCGCGCCGCCGCCGCGTGGTCGTGGCCGGCCAGGGCGAGGATAAGGGCGAGAAACAGCAAGAGGAGCATTAAACCGTCCGGGCGGAAATCGGGCTCAGAGCGGCCTTTTCTGCCCGGACGGGCCTTGATGACGGACAGAAAATTCGCTATAATATCGGAGTGTATAAGTTGAGTGCGGCGCGTGTGCGCCGCCGTAAGGTGTGATGAATGCAATGGATGAATGGGGGCGGGATTTCGATTCCCCGGCGTTTGAAGCGGCGTTTCACTGTGAGCAGCCGCTCGGCGCGCGATGCGCTCAGGGCGAGACGCGCTTTGCCCTTTGGGCGCCTACGGCGTCCGAGGTGACGCTGAACCTCTATGCGGGCGGAACGGGCGCGGAGCCCTATGTCAGGCGGCCGATGAGCCGCGCCCCGCGGGGCCTGTGGCTCTATGAGGCCGAACGCGACATGAGCGGCGCGTATTACGACTATGACGTCACCGTGGACGGCGTGACCCGCAGGACGGCGGATCCTTACGCGCGCGCGTGCGGGCTCAACGGCGAGCGGAGCATGGCGCTCGACCTTCGGCAGACCGATCCGCCCGGCTGGGAGCGGGACAAGGCGCCCGCCCTTCCGCCGGAAAACGTCATCTACGAGCTGCATGTCAAGGAATTTACGTGGGACCCTGCGACCTCCCTAGAGCCCGAACTGCGGGGCAAGTACCGCGCTCTGGCGCGGCGCGGCGTGCGTCTGGGTTCCTTCCCCGCGGGGCTGGATTATCTGCGCTGGCTGGGCGTGACGCATGTGCAGCTGATGCCGGTGTTCGATTTCGGATCGGTCGACGAGGCGGGCGACCCCGACGCCTTTAACTGGGGTTACGATCCGGTGAACGTGAATGTGCCGGAGGGGTCGTATTCCAGCGATCCCGCGCACGGGGAGGTGCGCATCCGCGAGCTCAAGGAGGCCATACAGGCGCTGCACGAAAGCGGCATTCGCGTGATCATGGACGTGGTGTACAATCACACCTACAGGCTCGATTCCTGCTTAAACCGCACGGTACCGGGATATTATTACCGGTATACGGAGGAGGGGAAGCCCTCCAACGGTTCCGGCTGCGGCAGCGAGCTGGCGACCGAGCGGAGCATGTGCGCGCGCTATATCCTTGATTCCGTGCTCTATTGGGCGGAGGAATACCACATCGACGGTTTCCGCTTTGATCTCATGGGCCTGCTGGATACGGAGCTCATGAACCGCATCCAGTGGGCGCTTGACAAGCGCTGGGGCCCGGGGGAGAAGCTGGTCTACGGCGAGCCGTGGGGCGGGGGTGCCCCCCCCCCACCGCCCCCAACCGGGGTGGGGGACAACG
>JAUNPI010000024.1:0-4718 GCA_030536875.1 Clostridia bacterium | reverse complement strand
AGCTCCCCTCGGCCCGGAACGGTGTTGGCGGACAAGGCGCATCTCAAGGAGCTGGACGCCTCCATTGCGGCGTTTTGCGATATGACGCGGGACGCGATCCGCGGCGGCCTTGGGCGCATCGACACGCGCGGCTTTGCCAGCGGAGGGCCGTTCAACGCGGCGTGGCTTGCCCGGTGCATACAGGGCTGGGCCGGGCCGGACGGCGACGTTCAGGCGGCCTCCCAGACGGTCAACTACATCTCCTGCCACGACGATTGGACGCTGTGGGACAAGCTGACCAGCGCGGTCTGCGGCGGGCGAGGCTTTTGCCGGGTGAGGCCGCAGGCGCTGCGCGCCAACCGCTTGGCGGCGGCGATGCTCATGTGCTGCCAAGGGCATGTGTTCATGCTCTCCGGCGAGGAATTTGCCAGAACCAAGCGCGGCGTGCGCAACACCTATCGCTCGCCGATTCAGCTCAATGCCATCGACTGGAAGCGGGCGAGGGCGCAGCGCGAGCTGGCCCAGTATTACCGCGGGCTGATCGCCCTCAGAAAGCGCCTTCCCGCCCTCACGGATAAGAGCCGGGAGGCCGCCGGCCGCGTGCTCGAGGCGGCGCAGCCCAGAGGGGACAGCGCCGTGCTGCTGATCGACAACGCGGGGGGCAGCCCGTGGAACACGCTGCTTGTGGCGTTTAACACCGGCCCCGAGCCGCTTGTCATCGATCTGCCGGAGGGCGAGTGGACGCCGCTGGTGGGCGCGGAATCCAGCTTCCTGTGGCAGACGCCGCGCTCCGTTTGGGCGCAGGCTCAGCTTCCGCCCGTCAGCGCGCTTTTTCTGGGCAGAGCCTGAGCGTTTGGATTCATGAAGGGTTTGGGGCCGAGGCCCTGAGAAGGAGATATTGCATATGAAACGATCTGCGGGCGTGCTGTTGTCCGTCACCAGCTTGCCATCCCGATATGGGATTGGCTGCTTTTCTCAAAGCGCGTATGACTTTGTCGATTGGCTTGCGGATGCGGGCCAAACGTATTGGCAGATTCTGCCCCTCGGGCCGACGAGCTACGGCAGCTCGGGCGATTCGCCGTATCAGTCCTATTCGGCCTTTGCGGGCAATCCGTACATGATCAGCCTTGAAGCGCTGATCGATGAGGGCGTGCTCACGCGCGAGGAGTGCGACGCGGTCGACTTCGGAGAGGACGAGAGCGACGTCGACTATGAAAAGCTGCATGCTGGGCGCTTTGCGCTCCTGCGCCGCGCATATGAGCGCAGCGACATCAGCCGGAATCCGGAGTATCGCCAGTTCATGCACGACAACGGCTGGTGGCTCAGCGATTATGCGCTGTTCATGGCGGTCAAGTCGTTCTTCGGCGATGTTTCGTGGCTCGAGTGGCCCGAGGATATCCGGCTGCACTGGAACTTTGCGCTGGATTACTACCGCCGGGAGCTGTATTATGACGTGGAATTCCAATGCTATCTGCAATTCCAGTTCAGCCGCCAGTGGAAAAAGCTCAAGGCCTACGCCAACAGCCGCCATATTTCGATCATCGGCGACATGCCCATCTACGTCTCGCCGGACAGCGCGGACGTCTGGGCGCATCCGGAGCTGTTCCAGCTGGACGAGCGGAACGTGCCCACGGCCATCGCGGGCTGCCCGCCGGACGGCTTTTCCGCCGACGGCCAGATGTGGGGCAACCCGCTCTACCGCTGGGATCTGCACCGGGAGACGGACTACGAATGGTGGGCCTCCCGCCTGTGGCGCAGCTATCAGCTCTACGACGTCGTGCGCATGGATCACTTCCGCGGATTCGACGAGTATTATGCCATTCCCTATGGCAGCCAGTCCGCGCTGGAGGGGCATTGGGAGAAGGGGCCGGGGGTCGATTTCTTCCGCCGCATGGAGCAGAAGCTGGGCGTTCACGGCATGATCGCCGAGGATTTGGGCTACATGACGGACTCCGTCCGCCGGCTTGTGCGCGAGAGCGGATACCCGAACATGAAGGTGCTTGAGTTCGCCTTCGACGAGAACGACGCATACGGCGGCAACGAATACCTGCCGCATCACTATGTTCGCAACTGCGTGGTCTACACCGGCACGCATGACAACGAGACCGTCGCCGGCTGGCTGGAGGGGATCACCGAAGCCCAGAGAAAGCAGGTTCGCGATTACCTTGGCGATGCGCATACGCCGGACGGCGAGCTCTGGCGCGCCATGCTTGCGCTGGCGATGCGCAGCTGTGCGGATGTGTGCATCATCCCCATTCAGGATTACCTCGGCCTTGGCAACGACAGCCGCATGAACAAGCCCGCGACCGTGGGCGAAAACTGGCGCTGGCGCGTGAAGAAGAGCCTGCTGACGCGCGAGGTGCAGAAGGACATGCTGGAGATGACGATGCGCTTCGGGCGGATGAATCCGGCGAAGTGGGAGTGAGACGGGGGATCCGTCACGGATGCTTTCATATGACAACCGGGGCTGCGCTGGCGGCCCCGGTTGTCATTTGCTTCGCGTTTATAGATCGTTTATAAGGAAGAATTGGAGGGGCTTCTCAGCTCCCGGTCGCAGAGGTCGAGCGTATGGGCGACCACGGCGTCCATGTCATAATATCTATATTCTGCCAGCCTGCCGCAGAACAGAACGTTCCTTTCGCCCTCGGCGAGCGCCCTGTAGCGCTCAAGAAGCGCCGTGTTCTTCTCGTCGTTGACGGGGTAATAGGGCTCGTCGCCGGGCTTCCACTCGCTGCTGTATTCCCGGCTGATGATCGTTTTCGGAATGTCGGCTCCGTTTTCGTCTTTGCCAAACTCGAACCACTTGTGCTCGATGATTCTCGTGAAAGGCGTTTCGCGGTCGGTGTAATTGACGACGGCGTTGCCCTGATAGTTTTTGACGTTCAGCAGCTCCTGCTCAAAGCGCACGGAGCGGTATTCGAGCGCGCCCAGCGCGCAGCCGAAATACGCGTCGATCGGCCCGGTGTAGACGACCTTGTCCGCAAGGGCGTCGTATTCCGCCTTGTTCTGAAGGTAATCCGTGCCGAGGCGAACCTCCACCCCTTCGAGCATGCGCTCGATCATCCGCGTGTAGCCGCCGATGGGGATGCCCTGATAGAGCGCGTTGAAATAGTTGTTGTCGAACGTGAAGCGGACGGGAAGGCGCTTGATGATAAACGCGGGCAGGTCGCGGCAGTCGCGCCCCCACTGCTTTTCCGTGTAGCCCTTGACGAGCTTTTCAAAGATGTCGCGGCCGACGAGGGAGATGGCCTGTTCTTCCAGATTGCGGGGGTTTTCGATGCCCGCCTCTCGCTTCTGGCGCTCGATGATGCGTTCGGCCTCCTCCGGCGTCGTCACGCCCCACATCTTGTTGAACGTGTACATGTTGAAGGGCAGGGAATAGAGCTCGCCCTTGTAGTTGGCGACGGGGCTGTTCGTATAGCGGTTGAAGCGCGCGAAGCGCTGCACATAGTCCCATGCGCGCTGATTGTTCGTGTGGAAGATATGGGCGCCGTATCGGTGAACCTGAATGCCCTCCACGGGCTGTGTGTAGAGGTTGCCCGCGACGTTTTCGCGCTTTTCGATGACGAGCACGCGCTTTCCCGCCGCCGCGGCTTCGCAGGCAAACACGGAGCCGCTCAGGCCTGCGCCGACGACCAAATAATCATATTTCATGGCATATTCTCCATTCGTCAATTGAATCCGAAGATCTTCTGGCTGAGCTTATAGCCGGCGAGCGCGATGCTGCGCCCCAGCCTGCCGGGAAGGTGCAGGCCGATGCCGAGGAAGCGATGGCGCAGCTTCTTGTAGACCTGCGGGTTATGCTCGCGGATGTCGTTCCAGAGCGCTTCCTTCATCGCGAGGTGTTCCGCGGTGCCGGATTTCATGAGCAGGATGGAGGAAACCGTCGTGATGATCTCCAGATAGCCGAACATGTAGGCCTGTTTCTTGGCGGGGGTCACATTCAGGATATCCACGCTCTCGAACATCAGGCGGTTGACGCGCAGCTGCTGGTCGATCCGCTTGATCATGACGTCCTCCTGCACGGACTGGTCGTCGCGCCCGATGAAGTAATGATAGAAATCGACATTCAGGTAAAGCAGCTTGTTCACATGGGTCATCGGCACATAGACATACAGGTTATCCACATAGAAGGTGTGCTTCGGCAGCGAAAGGCCGCAGTCGCGGAGCATCTGCGTGCGATAGATGGCGGAGTGCATCAGGATATATTGCCCGATGCGGAAGCGGCCCACGTCCTCCCATGTCAGCACCCGACCCTCGGGCAGGGCGTTGCCGTAGCGGACGACGTGCTTATGCGCCGCACCAACCTTGTCATAGATATAGTTGCTGACGAGCAGGTCGATTTGCTGATCCTGCGCGGCATGGGCGCGCAGCGCGTCCAGAATCTTCGGGTAGGCGTCGGCATCCGCCCAGTCGTCCGAGTCGACCACCTTAAAATAGAGTCCGGTTGCGTTTTGAAGCCCCGTCATGACGGCGTCGCCGTGGCCTCCGTTTTCCTTGTGAATGGCGCGGACGATGCCGGGATAGCGCTGGGCGAAATCATCCGCGATGGCGGCGGTGCGGTCTTTGGAGCCGTCGTCGACGATGAGGATCTCGACCTCGTCGCCTCCGGGCAGGAGGCTTTCGACGGCGTGATGCAGATAGTCCTGCGAGTTGTAACTGGGGATGGCGATGGATAAGAGTTTCATGGAAGGCTGCCTCCGTTCACATGGGTTTTCGGAAGAGATGGACGGGAAGAG
>JAUNPI010000187.1:3644-4068 GCA_030536875.1 Clostridia bacterium | reverse complement strand
GATTCTCCCCGTCGCGCCGTCGACGCCGGAGGCGATGTCGACCGCCAGAACGGGCAGACCGCTCTCGTTGATCCTGCGCACGGCGCTCAGCGCCGCGCCCTCCAGCTCGCGCGAGAGCCCCGTGCCGTAGAGCGCGTCCACCACGGCGGCGCAGCCCTCCGGGATCTCGGGCGCCTCGCCATAGAGCACGTTGAGCTTCGCGCCGCACGCGTTGAGCAGGCAGGCGTTGACCCCCGCGTCGCCCTTCATCTGCGAGGGATTCTTCAGCAGCCAAATGTCGGCGCGCCCCCCGCGCTGAATCCACAGCCGCGCGGCCGCGCAGCCGTCTCCGCCGTTGTTGCCGCCGCCGCAGACGAAGAGCACGCGCGTCCCCTCGCCCGCAAGGCGCGCGAGCTCGCCCGTCACGGCCTGCGCGGCATGCTCC
>JAUNPI010000187.1:0-3634 GCA_030536875.1 Clostridia bacterium | reverse complement strand
AGGGGTAGCCCGTCCCCTCCAGAAAGGTGCGTTCCATTTCCCGCATGTCCTGCGGGGAAATCGTGTGCAGCATGGTGCCCTCCCGTATTCAAACCGGTCTTTTTCCTATTTTCACATACCGTTTTTCTGCGTACCGTCTTTCCCGTCTTTCTGCGCGCCGCCTGTTCGCGCCTCCAGCACGACAAAGGCGATCGCCGTGTCGCCCTCATGGCTCAGCGAAACGTGCATGCGCGCCCCGCCGACGGCGCTAAGCCTCTCCAGCGCCGCGCCGTGAAGGCATATGCCGGGCGCGCCGCTGGGCTGATGGATCACCTCGATGAGCCACGGCATGACCCCGGAAGCGAACCCCGTGCCCAGCGCCTTCGCCGCGGCCTCCTTGGCCGCGAACATCGCCGCCGCGCTCTGCGCCCACGCCTTGCCCTTCGACGCCAGATCGTCCCTCTCGCGCTGCGTGAACACGCGCGCGGCAAAATGCTCCTTGGCCATCGCGCGCTCCATCCGGGAGACGCTGCACAGGTCGACGCCGATGCCGGCGATTCCGCCGTCAAACATAGCCCATCAGCCCGCGGACGGAGACGTCCGCCGCCAGCACCTCGCGCAGGCGTCCCTGTTCATCCTCGACCAGCAGCGAGCCGGATTCGGTGATCTCCCTCGCCGTTCCGACAAAGGAACCCGCCGGGGCGATGACCTGAACGCGCGCGCCGAGCGTCGCCGAGCGCTCGCGATAGGCCGCCATGAGCCCGCCCCGCGCGGCAAGCGCGCAGACATCCTCGTATTCCTCCAAAAAGGCGCGCACGAGCGCCGCGCGGCTGCACACCCCGCCGCTGAGCATATCCAGCGACGCGGCGGTCTTCTCGATCTCCTCCGGCATGCGCTTCTGATGGACGTTGATGCCGATGCCCGCCACCACGTCGTGTACGCTCTGCTCGTCGGCGTTCATCTCCAGGAGCATGCCGCAGACCTTCTTGCCGTGACAGACGATGTCGTTGGGCCACTTGATGGCAGCGGCGAGCCCCGTCTGGCGGTCAATGGCCCGGGCGACGGCCAGCGCCGTCTGGAGCGACAGCCCCGCCACCTGCGAAGGATGGACATCCGGGCGGAGGATGAGCGTCATATAGATGGATTCGCCCGGCGGCGAAATCCATCCGCGCCCGCGCCGCCCGCGGCCGGCGGTCTGCTCCTCGGCGATGACGAGCGTCCCCTCGGGCGCGCCCTGCGCCGCCAGCTCTCGCGCGCGCCTGTTCGTGGAATCGACCGTCCTGAGGCTGACGATGGGCCTTCCCGCCCACTTTGTGCGAAGGCCCTGCTCGATCACGGGCGCAAGCAGGCTGTCCGGGCAAGCGGTCAGCCTGTAGCCCTGGCGCCCCACCGACTCGATCGCAAACCCCTGCGCGCGCAGCTGCTCCACCTGTTTCCAGACGGCCGCGCGCGTCACGCCCATCTCCTCGCTGAGCGCCTGCCCCGAGACGACCTGCCCGCCAAGCAGCTTGCCAAGTAGCTCTTCCATCCGTTCATACCCGTCCTTTTGTTCTTTTACGCCTTTTTTGCATGCCTTTATTGTAACAAAAAAAGGGGCTGAACACAAGCCCCGCGCGCGGAGCTCGTTCAGGCGCGCGGGCGTCCGAGCGGGCGGCTTGCCAAATCGGGCTCAATCCCTTATAATAGAGAAGGTTTTGGGACACAATGAATCAAAAGGAGAACACCATGCTCAGTTCCAATGTGATCGTATCCTCCCTTAAGCAAAACATCGCCCGCGTCGTCGTGGGCAAAGACGACGCCGTCGAGCTTCTGCTGACCGCGCTTTTGTGCGAGGGGCACGTGCTTATCGAGGATGTTCCCGGTGTCGGCAAGACGACGCTGTGCAGCGCGCTGGCGCGCTCGCTTTCCTGTTCGTTCAGGCGCATTCAGTTCACGCCGGATATCACCCCGTCGGATATCACCGGCTTCACCGTCCCCAGCCTAAACGGCGATATGCAGTATCGCCCGGGCGCCATTATGAGCCAAATCGTCCTGGCCGACGAGATCAACCGCACCTCTCCCAAGACGCAGAGCGCTCTTTTGGAGGTCATGGAGGAGCGGCAGGTCACCGTGGACGGCGTCACCTATCCGCTCGCGCGCCCGTTTATGGTGCTGGCAACGCAGAATCCCGTCGACTTTGTGGGCACCTACCCGCTGCCCGAGGCGCAGATGGACCGCTTCCTCATGCGCATTTCCATCGGTTACCCGACTCTGGAGGACGAAATCGAGATTCTCGAGCGCTACTGCGGCGCCTCCAGCCCGATGCAGTCGCTGGGCGCGGTCTGCTCCTCGGAGGACGTGCTGACGATGCAGCAGCAGGTCAAGCTGGTCTATTGCAGCAAGGAGGTTCGCGCCTACATCGCGGGCATCTGCGCCGCCACGCGCGCCACGCCCTATCTCTCCCTCGGCGCGAGCACGCGCGCCGCGATCGCGCTCACGCACGCCTCGCAGGCCAACGCGCTACTCTGCGGCCGCGATTACATCATCCCCGAGGACGCGCAGCGCATGGCGGAGAGCGTGCTCTGCCATCGGTTTGTGCTCTCGGCGGATGCGCGCATGCGCGGCTACACGGCCCGTCAGGTGCTCGCCGAGCTGCTCGCCGGCGTGCGCGTCCCGGTGAGGCTCAAATGACCGCCCGCGGGTTTTACACGCTGCTCTTCGGCTGCGCCATGCTCTTCACCTCGCTGTCCGTGGGCAGCGAGGGCGCCTTTTTGCTGGGGGCGGCCGCGCTGCTGTGCTGGCTGCTTTCGCTGTTGAGCGTGCTGCTGGCGAGGCTCTTCTGCCGGCTGGAGCAGCATGTCGAGCAGCAGCAGGTTCCGCGCGGCGGCGTCTGCCGCTATACGCTGACGGCCCGTCAGCCGCTTCCCCTGCCCATCGCCCCGCTGAGCCTGCGCGTCGGGCTGCCCAACGGCCGGCAGAGCTCGTTTCTTCTGCGCGCGCATTTGAGCGGCACGACCGCCAGCGAAAACGACTTTTCCTGCCCGCACGTGGGCGTCTACGCCGTCGGCGCGACGCATGTCAGCTTTTCCGACTGCTTCGGCCTCTTCGCCCTGAGCGCCAAGCTCCGCGACAAGCCCGCCGTCCTGACCGTTCTGCCCAATCCGGTCCAGACGGTTCCGCTGCGCTTTAGCTCCGGGGAGGGGGAGAACTCCGCCGAAAAACGCGCCCTTTCCGACCGAACCACGCCCGCCGACACCCGCCTTTGGCAGGAGGGCGACGAGCTCAAGCGCATCCATTGGAAGCTCTCGATGCGCCGCGGGGAGCTGATGGTTCACACCTACGAGACGCCGCAGCGCCCGGACGCGCTCCTGCTGCTCGACTGCGCGCCGCCCGACGTTCCGCCCGCCCTGCGCAGCGCCGCGATCGACGCGCTGTGCGAAACCTGCGCCGGCTCGCTCAAAGAGCTGCTGGACGCCGGGCACATCGCGCGCCTGCCGCTGAGCGGCGAAACGCAGCGCGAGCTCAGCGGCCAAGACGCCGCCGCCCTTCCCGCCATGCTGACGGCGCTGGCTCAGGAGCGCTTTTTGCGCCCCATCGATTTCACCCGCGTGCTGCTGCTCGCCTCAAGGCGCATGCAGCGCACGGGCTCCACGGCGATCATCACCACGCGTCTGAC
>JAUNPI010000186.1 GCA_030536875.1 Clostridia bacterium | reverse complement strand
CCAAGCAACATCCAAAGGAGGAATTTTCATGCTGCTTCAAGGCAAAGTGGCCGTCGTCACCGGCGGCACGCGCGGCATCGGCTTCGCCGTTGTCGAGGCGTTTGTCAAAAACGGCGCGTCCGTCGCGCTCTTCGGTTCCCGCCAAGAGACGGTGGACAAGGCCCTCTCCAAGCTCCGCGAGACGGCGCCCGACGCCCCGGTCATCGGCCTTTCCCCCGATCTGACCGACTATGCCGCGGTGGAAGCCGCCTTGGGCGAGGTCAAGGCGCGCTTCGGGCGCATCGATATTCTCGTCAACAACGCGGGCATCTCCGCGCGCGAGCCGCTCTATCAATACGACCCCGCCGCGTTCGAAAACATCATGAACATCAACGTGAAGGCCGTCTTCAACGGCTGCCGCGCCGTGGCCCCGATCATGAAGGAGCAGGGCGGCGGCTGCATCATCAACACCAGCTCGATGGTCAGCCTCTACGGCCAGCCCTCCGGCGTCGGCTACCCAACCAGCAAGTTCGCCGTCAACGGCCTGACCCGCAGCCTGGCGCGCGAGCTGGGCCGCGACAACATCCGCGTCAACGCGGTCGCCCCGGGCGTCACGCGCACGGACATGGTCGCCGCGCTGCCCAAGGAGATGATCGCCCGCGTCGTCGCCCCGATCCCGCTGGGCCGCGTCGGCGAGCCGGAGGAGGTCGCCAACTGCTTCCTCTTCCTGGCCAGCGATCTGGCGAGCTACGTCACCGGCGAGGTGCTCTCCGTCGACGGCGCCGCGCAGACCTGATCGCCTCTTCCCACGCCGCTGCCTTGCCGCAGCGGCGTTTTTTTACCGTCCCACTTTTTTACCATTTCACCCGTTCGGGTGAAATTTTTCTCCCGCCTGTCTCGTCTTTATGGTATAGACACTTACTGCGAATCAGGAGGTTGTTTGGATGAAACGTTTCTTCGCCTTGCTTGCCCTCGCGCTGCTGCTCGCCCTGTGCGCGGCGTCTGCCCTTGCCGACGGCTTTGCCTCGGGCACGACGGTCTATGTCTCCAATCCCGATCCCACGGACAGGCTCAACCTCCGCGCAGCCCCGCGTCAGGACGCCGTCTCGCTGGGCAAATACTACAACGGCACGCCCGTCTACGTCCTGGACGCCCCGGAAAGCGGCTACGTACACGTCTGCATCTCCGGCGATTCGCCGGAGGGCTACATGGACGCGCGCTACCTCTCCGAAACCTATGTGGAGCCCGCCTTTCCCTCGCTGACCGTGCGCAACGGCTCCGGCACGGGCGTCAACCTGCGCCAATCCCCCTCGGCGACCGCCCAGATCCTGGCGACCTATCCCAACGGCACGCGGCTGTCCGTCATGGGCGTTCGCGACGACGGCTATCTGCATATCACGCACGAGGGCTATAACGCTTACGTGCTCGCCAGCCTTCTGACGCCCGCCCTCTCCTTCCACAAGACGGACGATCCGCCCGCCTCCACGCAGACCACCGGCCCCTTCGTGCAGGTCTCTCTCCCCAACCTCGCCGTCGTGAGCAACCCGAACCCGCTGGACCGCCTGAACCTGCGCGGCGCGCCAAGCGGCGACGGCGTCGTCCTCGGCAAGTATCTGAACGGCGCCATCGTCACGCTGCTGGAGGACGCCGGGAACGGCTGGTTCTTCGTCTCCATCTCCGGCAAGCAGGGCTATATGCAGGGCAGCTACCTCGAGCGCGGCGGAAACCCCGTTCAAAGCGCCATGCTGAGCGTCTCCGTCGCCGAAGCAACCGCCCTCTACGAGACGGAATCGGCCAAGGCGAAACAGCTCGCCTCCCTGCCCCGCGGCACGACGATCACCGCGATGGGCGTCGGCGCGAACGGCTGGTGCCATGCCGTGGTCGGCGGCGTGACCGGCTTCGTCCTCGTGGATAAGCTGGAGAGCGACTACGGGCTCACTACGATCCGCTCCACTGAACCCTCTCCATCGTCATCTCTCCATCGCCGCAAAAATCCCCCCGCCGCAAAGCCTGCACGGCTCTGTGACGGGGGGATTTTCAATGCATAATAAGATGATGAATCAGTCGTCCATCTTCGTGAACGTGTAGCTCTGGCCGTAGGTCTCGACGTAGACCGTGCGCATCGCCTGCTCATTTCTGGGCTTGTCGCTGCTGTCGGTCGGCACGGAAGCGATCAGGTCGACCGTCTCGATGCCGCCCAGCACCATGCCGAAGCCCGCGTATTCGCCGTCCAGATAGTCGCTGTCGGCATGCATGATGAAGAACTGGCTGCCGGCGGAATCCATCTCGGAGGAGCGCGCCATCGAGAGCACGCCGCGCGTGTGGGAGAGGTCATTCTCCACGCCGTTGCTGGCGAACTCGCCGCGGATGGCGTAGCCCGGCCCGCCGGTGCCGTCGCCGTTCGGGTCGCCGCCCTGGATCATGAAGCCCGGAATCACGCGGTGGAACGTGAGGCCGTCATAGAAGTGCGCGTTCGCCAGGGAGACGAAGTTGCCGACCGTCTCGGGCGCGACGTCGGGATAGAGCTCGCCGTAGATCAGCGAGCCGTCGTTCATGACGATCGTGAAGGTGGGCAGCTTGTCCACCGGCTCCGCCGCGCTGACCAGCTCGGCGTTGTCAACCGCCAGCGCCGTCTCCGCGTCCAGCTCCGCCATCTGCTTCTCGTTCAGATAGCCCTTGAACTCCGTGCCCAGCACGGCGACAAACGCATACTCCTCGTCGTCGATGCCGATGTGGCCCAGCACGTCGAGCGCAGCGCCGCTCTTCAGGCTCGCCACGGCGTTGCCGGAGGGCATGTCCATGAGCTCGGTATCCTCCGTCACGGAGGCGTAGGCGACCGTCGCCTCCACAACCTCGCCGACATAGACGTGATACAGGCTGCTCAGGTCGTTCACCACGACGTTGGCGGCGTCGAGCATCTCGTCGATATAGGCGGAGTAGATCCCGTTCTTCTTGTCGGTCAGGGCCTCCTCGGTCTCGGCCTCTTTTCTGGCCTCGAAGTCGGCCTCGCCGGCCTCAAAGTCCCGCTCATAGCGCAGGATGAAATAGCCGTAATCCGTCACGACCACGTCGCTGACGTCGCCCGCCTGCTCGAGCGCCATCGCGGCGGTCTTGAATTCCTCGCCGTAGAGCTCGCTGTCCGCACAGATGGGATAGCCCTTCTCCATCTGCTCGTCGGTGGAGGTATCCTCGTTATAGGTCTTCATGGCCTCGGCAAAGTCCAGCCCGCCGCGGATGGCCTCCAGAACGGCCTGCGCCTTGGCGCTGCCCTTGAGCGAGGCGATCCTGTCCTCGCCCTCATCCGGAGTCGCCGCGGCGCTCTGCGCGTCCGCCTCGTCCGAGGTCGCCGCGGCGCTCTGCGCGTCCGCCTCATCCGGGGTCGCCGTCTCCTCATCCAGCGCGATGTAGATGCACTGCATCAGCCGGACGCCTTCCGGCGTGTAGAGGATATCCGCGTCGTTCAGATAGTCGTTGATAAAGGTATCGACGTCGGCATAGGATTCCTTCGCCGCGGTCAGCTTCGCGTCATAGTTGACCCTGACCTCGTCCTCGGTGATGGCGACGTCCTTGGTCGCCAGCTCGTAGAGGTAGTCGAGCACATCCTGCAGGCAGAGGCTCTGATAGATCGTCTCGAAGTTGTATCCGCTGGCGGCGATTTCATCCTCGACGACCTTCTGGAGCTCCTCGCCCTCGTAGCCATAGTAGGACAGATAGCTCTCGTAGTACTCGCGCAGGCTGTCCATCGTCGTCTCGGCCTGCGCGCGCAGCTCCTCTTCCCTCTCGGCGGTGAGCTCATAGCCCTGTTCGGCCGCGTGGCGCTCGACGATGCGGCGGCTGAGCTCCATCTGCACGGTCTCCTGCGCGGCCTGCGCCTGAACCTGCTGGTCGTATTCGTCGACCGTGTAGCCATACTGGGCGTAATAAGCGATATAAGAGTTCAGCGTGTTTTCAAACGTCTCGCTCACCTCGCTCTTGCGCACGGCGATTTCGCCGTCATACGCGCTGGCGAGCACGGGATCTTCCTCAGCCTCTTCCTCGAGGGACAGCGTCGCGATGTCCGCCTCGGCCTCCGGCTCAGCCGTCGGCTCTTCGGTCGGTTCCGCCGTCGGTTCCTCGGTCGGCTCTTCGGT
>JAUNPI010000185.1:2437-4195 GCA_030536875.1 Clostridia bacterium | reverse complement strand
ATGATAGCGTCATGGCGGCGGTTCAATACGCCGGTTCAGCATGCCGGTCATATGATCAGCCGCGAAGCGCCGGGCATACGATCAGCCCGCTTGGCGTGACGACGGCGTCCATCCTCTGGTCGTGCGTCTGCTGCGGGACGCTGCTAAGCAGCGCAAAATCGTGGCATACGCCCATGCGAACCCCCGCCGTCCGGGGTAAAAACCGGTCGTAATAGCCTCCGCCCTGCCCCAGCCTCGCGCCGCTGCGGTCAAACGCCGTCCCCGGCACGAGGATCAGGCCGATCTCCTCCGGCGCGATCTCGGGGCAGCCGCGCCCCGGCTCCCGGATGCCGTATGCGCCCGGGATCAATTCGTCCAAGCGAAAAACTCGTCGCGCCGTCATGACGCCCTCCCCTTCGCATCGGGGCAGCGCGAGCGCGCGGCCCGAGGCGAGCACATCGCCGATCACCGCCTCAAGCGAGAGCTCCCCGCGCGCGGCCATGTACGCCATCACCACGCGCGCATGGGCGTATGTGCCGCAGGCGAGCACCCGCGCGGAGACGGCCCCGGCGCAGCGCGCCTGCTCCTTCTCGGAAAGCCGCGCGCGCCGTTCCCGCATCCGCGCCCTCAGCCCCTGCGCATCGCCGCTCACAGATGATGGATGCGCGGCACGCGCGCGCTGGGCGAGCAGAGCACCTCGTAGCTGATCGTGTCCAGCCAGCCCGCCATCTCCTCGGCGCTGATCTCCTCGTCCCCCTGCCGCCCGAGCAGCACGACCTCGTCGCCCGCCCTCGCCGAGGGGATGTCCGTCACGTCGACCATGATCTGGTCCATGCACACGCGCCCCAGAATCGGCGCGCGCCGCCCGCGAACGAGCACACAGCCCTTGCCGGAGAGGCCCCGGCGATACCCGTCCGCATAGCCGACCGGCACGGTCATGACCACGGTATCCCGCTTCGCCTCAAACAGGCCGCCATAGCTGACCTGATCGCCCGGGGCGATGGTCTTGACATACACCGCGCGCGCCGCCCAGCGCATCGCCGGACGCAGGCCCGCGGCCTCCGCCACCGGCGGATACCCGTAGAGCGCGATGCCGCCGCGCACCATGTCAAACTGCGCCTCCGGGAAGCGAAAGATCGAGGCCGTGTTCGCCGCGTGGCGCGTGATGGGTTCGGGATGCACCTGCGCGATCGCCTCCGTCAGCTCGCGAAAGCGCGCAAGCTGCGCGTCGGTGCGCGCGCGTTCGTCGCCGTCCGCCGTCGCCATGTGCGTAAAGCAGCCCGTGAGCTCCACGCCCGGCAGGCTGTCGATGAGCCTTGTCAGCGCCTGCGCCTCCTGCCTCGTGCGCACGCCGATGCGGTTCATGCCCGTGTCCAGCTTGAGATGCAGCTTGACCCGCCGGGCGAGCTTCTCGCCCGCCTCGCTGAGCGCCAAGATGCGCGCCTCGTCAAAGACGGTCTGAACGAGATCCCCCGCGGCGACGGCGAGCGCCGCCTCCTCCTCGATGCCGCCCAGCACGAGGATGGGCGCTTCGATGCCCGCGCGCCGCAGCTCAAGCCCCTCCTCGGGGATGGCGACGGCGAGCATGTCCGCCCCCGCCTCAAGCGCCGCGCGCGCGACGGGCACGGCCCCGTGCCCATAGGCGTTGGCCTTGACGACGGCCAGAAACTTCACCCCCGGCGCGAGGCGCGCGCGCATGACATCCACGTTGCTGCGGATCGCGGAAAGATCGATTTCGCAATAATTGGTTCTCTGCATGGAATAAACGCTTCCTTCATG
>JAUNPI010000185.1:0-2427 GCA_030536875.1 Clostridia bacterium | reverse complement strand
ACTTTAGTTTGAACTTTAGTCTGAACTTTGATATGGACGATGATGCGGACTGCGATGCGGACTGGTCTGCGGACGTTGTATTCGCCCCGCAGAAAGGGATCGCAATGGCCTTATTATACCCCGAACGTCCCCAAAAGGGAAGAAAAAGCGGCTGGCCCGATCGATTTTCCTTCTCTTTTTTCCCCTTTGCGCATAGCTCTTGAGCGTGAGGAGGGATCGTCATGGCTGTCATTTCCTGCGCGCTGGCGCTGCTCAGCGGCGTGATCGGCGCGGGTTTCGCCTCCGGGCGGGAGATCACCCGCTTCTTCGCCGGGCATGGGGCCGCGAGCGGCGCGGCCATCGTCTGCGCGCTGGCAACGCTCTCAGCGCTCTTTCTGCGCCTGAGCGCCCAGCTGGAGCGCGCCCAGTCGCCGTCCTTTTCCGCCCTGTGCTCCGCGCGCTTCGGGCATGCGCTCGGGCGTCTGACCAGCGTGCTCTTTCTGCTGCTGATGGGCACGACCGGCGGAGCGATGCTCGCCGCCTGCGCGGAGCTCGCCGCGCTCACCGTGCCCGTTTCCCACGCCTATGCGCTGGGCCTTGCGCTCTCGCTGCTGCTCGGCGCGGCGCTGGCCTGCGCGGGCCTTGGCGGGCTGGCGCTGCCGGGCGCGGCGCTCTTGGTGCTGCTGCCGGTGCTGCTCGTGCGCCTGCTGCGCCTGCCCGCCGGCGAGGCCTGCTTTCTTCCCGCAATGTCGCCCGACCTGCCCGTTCGCGCGGCGGCGGACGGCGCGATCTACGGCGCGCTGAACGCGGCGATGCTCTCCGGCGCCATGCCGATGCTTCTGGCCCTTCCCTCGCGCGCGAGGCGGCGCGCCGTCTGGCTGTTTGCCGCGCTCTTCGGCGCCCTGCTCGTCTTGGGCTGCGCGGTCTGCCGCCGCCATCTCCCCGCCGTCTGGAATCAGCCGATGCCCTTCGTCGCGCTGGGCCGCGCCTTGGGCTCGGGCGGCTACCTGCTTCTGGCCGCCTGCCTGTATGCCGCCGCGCTCTCCACGCTCTCGGCGATGCTCGCCGGCCTGATCCGCCTTTTGCCCTTCGGCCCCGGCGCGTCGGCCGCCTGCGCCTGCCTGCTGTGTACGCTGCTTGCGCGCGCAGGCTTCGGGCCCATCGTCTCCAGCGGCTACCCCGTGCTGGGCGCTCTCTGCGCGGGGCTCATGCTGCTGCTGTGCCTGCCCGCCGGTTCATGGCGTCAAAGCGTCAAAAGGTGAGCTCGTCCTCCAAATAGCCGCTCCAGCTGCTGCCCGTCGCCGCAAGCAGCGCCGCTTCGACGTCCTCCCGCGAGGCGATCTGACCAGCGTTTTCGCTCACATAGAGCGCGAGCGCCTGCGCAAACGCCTCCCTGCCCACGGCCTCTTCGATGCCCATGAGCATCGCCGCGCCCTGATCGCGCAGCACCTGCGTCATCTCCGCGTCGCCGCCGAACCGGTCGACGGAGGCGCCGACGGTCACGCCGGCCGGCCTCGTGAGCCGGGAGGCGATGTCGATCGTCTCAAAATACCGCTCCTCATAGGCCGCCTCTCCGCGCCGGGCGCGGTAGGCGAGCAGCTCCGCCGCGGCGGCGAGCGAACGGCTGAGCCACGGCTCGTTCCACGCGTCGGCCCCCACCAGCACGCCGAACGTCTGGCGCGCGGCCAGACGCGTGACTCTCTGGGTCAGCTCCTCGTCCTTCCCCTGCGCGCTCAGCAGGGCGAGGCCGGAATACGCCTCGCCGTCCTGGAGAGCGTCCTCCGCCTGCGCCAGAGAAAGCGACGCCAGCGGATACGGGAAACCCGCCTCCTCCAGCGATTCCAGCGCCTTCTCGGCGCACGAGAGCAGCGCTTTAGCCTCCGAGACGCTCTTGCCCATCGCGCTGACGAGCACGCCGCCCACCTCGCGCTGGCGCAGCGCGCCGCCCGACATGAGCGCGAAGCTCACGTCCCGCGCGCCGCGCATCTGGGCCGTGTACGTCGTCTCGCCCACGCCGGTTTCCCAGCTTTGCGCGATCAGCGCGGGCCCAAACACGGCCTTCGCCGTGTCCGGCGCGGTCAGCGTGAGCGACACGTCGAACGCCTCGGCGCAGCCCGGCATTGCCAGCGCGTCGTAGGCGTCCGTCTGCCAGACGCCGTCTGTACACAGGGCGAGCACGGGCAGCGTCACGGCGGAAGCGCCGTCGCCCTTCGGGTGGCGCGCCATGACCGTCCACGAAAGCTCTACCGTCTGCCCCGGCTGCCAGTCATAGGCCACGCGCAGCACGGTCGGCTCGTCCGCCTCGGCGCGCGCGCTCACGCTCTGCCCGTCCGCCGTCACGCCGCTGACGGCGACGCTGTCCTCCGCCTCGCCGTTCATGAGCAGGCGCAGCACGATTTCCTCGCGCGCGGCCTCGGAACGGTTGGTCGCAAGCAGCGTCTGCGTGCC
>JAUNPI010000023.1 GCA_030536875.1 Clostridia bacterium | reverse complement strand
CCATTTTTCAGGATTTGCTCATTTATAGATACTATCTTATTTTTAATCGATTGTGCGCTGTTTACTCTGCTCGCTCCACATTCTTGGGAACGAGGAAGACGAGAATGGCGCCGCCCAAGATAAACATCCCCATGACGGCAAGCGCGCCATAATTGGTTACGCCGGTCAGCTGGGCCGTGATGCCGAAGAGGGCGGGGCCTATGACGGCGGAGAATTTGCCGAAGACATCGAAGAAGCCGAAGTATTCGCTGGCGGATTCGGCAGGGACGAGCTTGCCATAGAAGGAGCGAGAGAGCGCCTGAATTCCGCCCTGCGCGGTGCCGACAAGCACGGCGAGCATCAGAAAGTCAGACATCTTCTGCAGGTTGTAGCCGACCGCACAGACGACGATGTATGTCGCAATGCCGAAGAGGATCATCTTGCGGGAACCAAAGCGACCAGCGAGCTTGCCATAGATGATGGCGAAGGGGAACGCGACGATTTGAACGACGAGCAGAATCACCATCATGTCCATGCTGCCCAAGCCGCAGGAGGCTCCAAAAACCGTCGCCATGTGGATGATGGTTCCCACACCGTCGATATAGAAGAAGTAGGCGATCAGAAAGAAGAAGAGGCTCTTGTTGCGGAGGATTTTTTTGCACGTCGACGCCATGCTGCGAAGAGACTGGGATAGAATATGCGCTTCGGGTTCGATGCTGTGCGTCTGATGAACGTTTTTGAGCATCGGAAAGGTGAACACGAGCCACCAGACAGCGGTTAGTGCGAAAGAAAAGCGGGTTGCGGGAATGGTCGCAATGCCAATTCGATCACCGAACTGAATGAGCAGGAGCGAAATCACCAGAGGAATGGTTGAGCCGCCGATGTAGCCTAAGCCATAGCCTGTTGCCGAAACCTGATCCATGCGGCTTTCATCGGTTACGTCAAGCAGGAAGCTGTCGTAGTAGATACACGAACCGTTAAAGCCCAATGTGCCGACGATGTAGAGCAGCAGCAGGAGCTGCCAGCTTCCGGCAAGGGAGAGCAGGAACGTGCTGGCCACGCCAAGCAGCATAAATATGGTGAACAGTTTCTTTTTCATGCCGCGGAAATCGCCGAGCGTGCCGAGGAAAGGCGCGAGAACCGCGCAGATGAGCGTTCCACAGGAGGTGGCATATCCCCAGTAGGCTGTGGCATCCACGTCGCTGACACCGCCGGAGACGGCCATTTCCTTGAAAAAGATGGGAAGGATGATCGCGGCGACGATCGCAGAGAAGGCGGAATTCGCCCAATCGTAAAAGATCCAACTCTTTTCTTCGCGTGTAAATTTCTTCAGCATGTTGTCCTCCTGCAGCCTGTGCCGCGATAAAGATGAAGGTCGTTGTTAATATATCCGGCAAGGATTTCCGTGATTTTCGCATCTTTGCCGCCGCCGGCGACGATGACGTCTGCGTATTGCTCATAATTGCGGATATACTGGTCAAACATCGGCTTGACGGTGGAGGTTTACTGGGCGGAAATGCCGTCGATCTGTCGCCCACGTTCGTTGATGTCGCGCTGGATACGGCGAAGAAGGCAGATATCGGATTCGACATGCATGTAGAGCTTTAAATCCATCATCGCGCGAAGGCGCGGGTCGTAAAACGCGTGAATGCCCTCGACGATAATCACGTCGTGCGGCTCGAGGTATTCGTCCGCGGTGTCGGCACGACGGTGATTGGCGTAGTCATAGCGCTTTTTCGGCACAGGCTCTCCTGCGAGAAGGCGGCGCACATCGGAAAGCAGCAAGTCGTGCTCGAAAATAGAGGGCTCGTCATAATTGAGGCGGCATCGCTCTTCGAACGTCAAATCGGGATGATCGTAATAATAGGCGTCTTGGTTGATGATCAAAATGCTGCGGTTGACCATCGTGGCAAGCTCCTTAGCAAGGGTGGATTTGCCGCTGCCGCTTGCACCGCAAATACCGATGAATAGCATGGTAAACTCCTTCTTTCGCATGATGAATTGGAAAGGGTCAGGCGTCGCTCTCCAGCGAGGCTTCGGCCTGTTCCCATTGCTCGTAGAGGAGTGCAAGCTCTGCTTGGGCCTGTTGATAGGCGCGCTGAACGCTTGAAGCCCGCTCCGCATCTGCATATAGGGCGGGATCGGCCATCTGAGCTTCGAGATTGGCCATCTCTTCCTCCTTGAGACCGACGGCTTTTTCCGCCTCCTGCGCACGGGCTTTGAGCTGGCGCAGCGCCTGCTTGCTCTGCTTTTCGCGCCGCTTCTCCTTTTCGAGCTCTGTTTTGGTCTTGCCCTGCACGGTTTCCTGCTCGACGGGGCGGTTTTTCTTTTCCAAATAGTCGTCGTAGTTGCCGATATATTCCGTAACGCCGTCGGGGCGCATCTCGATGATGCGGTCGGCGATGCGGTTGATGAAGTAACGGTCGTGCGAGACGGTGATGATCGTGCCGCCGAAGCCGGCGAGCGCATCTTCGAGCACCTCGCGCGAATCCATATCCAGATGGTTGGTCGGCTCGTCGAGCAAAAGGAGATTGTCCTTGCGCAGCATGAGCGCCGTCAGCGCGACGCGGCCTTTCTCACCGCCGGATAGCGTTTTGATCTGTTGGAACACGTCGTCGCCCGTGAACAGGAACATGCCCAGCGCGCCGCGCACGTCGCTTTGCTCCATGCGCGGGAAACGATCCCAAACCTCGTCAAGAACGGTCTTTTGGTCATGAAGCGCGCTCTGATGCTGGTCGTAATAACCGATATCGACATTGGAGCCATAGCGGATGAAGCCGGTATCCGGCGTTTCGTCGCCCGTGATGAGTTTGATGAGCGTGGATTTCCCTACGCCGTTCGGGCCGATCAGCGCAATGCGATCTCCCGCGCGAACATGGAGATTGAGACCGCTGAACAGATGCTTTTCGCCAAAGCCCTTGCTCAGATCCTGCAGCATCAGCACGTCTTCACCGGTTCGCCGCCGTGCCTCAAAGCGAAAGCGGATGGCGCGTTCGTCGACCGGCTTGTCGAGTTTTTCCATGCGTTCCAGCGCTTTTTCGCGGCTCTCCGCCGCGCGAATGGACTTTTCGCGGTTATACATGCGATACCGTGCGATGATCGCCTGCTGACGCTCGATCTCCTTTTGCTGAAGCTCATAGGCGCGCATGCGGGCCTCGAAGCGCTCCTCGCGCTGGGCGATATAGCGGGTATAGTTGCCGCTGTACTGCTCGCTGGTTCCCATGAGGATTTCGACCATGCACGTGCAGACGTGATCGAGAAAGTAACGGTCATGAGAGATGACCAGCACGCTGCCCTTATAGGCGGAAAGGTAGTTTTCCAGCCATTCAAGCGTCTCCATATCCAAATGGTTGGTCGGCTCGTCGAGCAGGAGGAGATCCGGCTTTTGAAGCAGCAGGCGCGCAAGACACAGCCGGGTCTTTTCGCCGCCGCTCAGGGAATCGACGCTCTGCTCATACTGCGCGGGCTTGAAGCCGAGGCCGTTGAGCACGCCGGAAACCATACTTTTCCAAGCGTAGCCGTCGGCCTCCTCAAAGGCGCGCAGCAGCCGGTCATAATCGGAGGAGAGGCGGGAAAAGAGCGCGGCATCCTCATGCGCGTGTTCCATTTGAACTTCAAGGCTGCGCAGACGGTTTTCCATCTCGAAGACAGGTTCGTAGACCCGCTGCAATTCATCCCAGACGCTCGAACCGTGGGTGACCATATCCTGTTGGGCAAGATAGCCGATGCGGGTACCGCGAACCAGTGAGATTTCGCCGCTGTCAGGGCTGTCCAGCCCGGCGATGATGCGCATGAGCGTGGATTTGCCGCAGCCGTTAACGCCGACAAGCCCCATCCGATCGCCCTGCTGAAGGGTTAGAGAGACATCTTTTAAGACGGCGTTGACGCCGAAAGATTTAGCGACGCTTTGGACGGAAAGAACGATCATCTTTCAATTCTCCTCTTTGATTCGGCGGCGCGTGTTGCCGCCGCGTACATACACCTTCATTATACGATGGATTGAAGCTTGAGACAAGGAGATTTTGCGCCTCAGCGGAGGAGAAAAGGCAAAATTTTCGTAAAACAAAGGGGTTGCATGCCGGCGGGAAAGCGAGTATAATAAGAGAAGGTCAAAGATAGTTAAAAAATAGAGGTGTACTCAATGAGGCTGCTTAGCGATTCAATCGAGGATTTTATCAAGGCTTTGCTGGACGAGGAAAACACGCAGATCGAACTGCGCAGAAACGAACTGGCGGAGCACTTTCAATGCGCGCCGTCACAGATCAACTATGTGCTGGCGACGCGCTTTACGCCTGATCACGGCTATGTGATCGAATCACGGCGAGGGGGCGGCGGCTATATCCGCATTGTCCGCCTTGCTTCCACAAGCAGAGAGGAGCTTCTGCAGTCGCTGTATCAGCGGATCGGCATGTCGATCAGCTCGTCTGACGCGGCGAAGATCGTTGACCACTTAAAAAATGAAAAGATTGTCACGCCGGACGAGGCCAACCTGATGTTGGCGGCGCTCTCGCCGCAGGCTGTGCCGCTGCCGCTGAGCATGAAGGATGCGCTCTGCGCGGGAACGCTGCGCAGCATGATCCTCTCGCTTGCCAAACGGCGGCCGAATGCGTGACGGTCGGGACCCCTCGGAGGTGTATAGATCGATGGATTTCCCAAATGGGTTTACGAAAGGCGCGATGAAGGCGCTTGTTCAAGCGCAGATCAGCGCGGCGTCGATGGGGCATGAGAAGATGGGCACGGGTCACCTGCTCATCGGACTGTGCCGCGCGGGCGACGAGCTGACCCGATGTGTGGTTGGCGAGCGAAAGAATAAACAGATTGAAGAGGCGGTTTATGCGCGTTATGGGCGCGGAGAAGTGGGCTTTGCCCGAGTGACAGGGCTTACCGCGCACGTGCAGCGCACGCTGCTGCGGGCGCTGGCCTACGCCAACCCGCAGAAGAACGTGCTTGCGGGCATCGCGCATATCTGGCAGGAGCTGCTCTATGAGGACGGCTGTACGGCGCTCGACGTGCTGCTGGAGTGCGGGCAGACGATCGAGGGGATGCGCACGGCGCTGCTCAATGCCGTCGGCGAGATCGAACGCCCGGCAGGCGCGATGGAGATTGCCGCGGCAGACGAGCCGGTAACGACCCGCGAGGTAGAGGCTGTAAGGGAGGCGCAGACCAGCGAACGCAAGCAGAAAAAGAGCGCGCTGGATCGCTATGCGCGCAACCTGACAGAGGCGGCCAAAGCCGGCAAGCTGGAGCCGCTTATTGGGCGCGTCGAGGAACTGGAAGCGATGATTCGCGTACTGGGCAAAAAGACGAAGAACAACCCGCTGCTCATCGGCGAGCCAGGTGTGGGCAAGTCCGCATTGGCGGAGGGATTGGCCCGGCGAATCGCGGAGGGCAGCGTGCCGCAAATGCTGCGGGAGGTTCAGCTTTATGCGCTCGATCTCGCGCAGGTGATCGCGGGCAGCAAGTATCGCGGCGAATTCGAGGAGCGGATGAAAAACATCGTTTCCGATGTGCAGGAGAGGGGAAACGTCATCCTGTTCATTGACGAAATCCACACACTGATCGGCGCGGGAGGCTCGGAGGGGTCGCTGGACGCGGCGAATCTCTTGAAGCCGGCGTTGGCGCGGGGCGAGGTTCGCGTGATCGGCGCGACGACCTTTAAGGAATACCAGAAATATTTTGAAAAGGACGCGGCGCTGGCCAGGCGCTTCCAGCGAGTGGATGTCCGAGAGCCCGACAGGGAAGGGACGCTTGCCATTTTGTGCGGGCTCCGGGAGCGCTATGAGGCGTATCACCACGTCACCATCGAGGATGAGGCGCTCAGCGCGGCGGTCGAGCTCTCCGCGCGCTATGTGACCGACCGGTTTATGCCCGACAAGGCAATCGATCTCATCGACGAAGCGGCGTCTATGGCGAAACTAAGCGGATACCTGAGCGTCGACGGGGAGGAAAATGTGACCATTGGGCCCGGCACCGTGGCGAAGGTTGTGGCGCAATGGACGGGAATTCCGCTTACGCAGGTGGAGAAAGACGAACGCTCTGACATCTTGGGGCTGGAGGCCAAGCTCAAGAGGCGTGTCGTTGGGCAGGATGAGGCGATTACGGCAGTGAGCCGGGCGCTTCGACGTGCGAGGGCAGGCTTGAGCGATCCGAAGCGGCCGCTGGGCGTGTTCATGCTGCTTGGCCCTTCCGGCGTAGGCAAAACGGAGCTATGCAAAGCGCTGAGCGAGGCGCTCTTTGGCAGCGAAGAGGTCCTGATTCGCATCGACATGTCCGAATACGGCGAGGAGGCCAGCGCCTCCCGGCTGATCGGCTCGCCGCCCGGCTATGTCGGACACGGCGAGGGAGGGCAGCTGACGGATGCCGTTTTGAAGCGGCCGTATGCCGTCGTGCTCTTTGATGAGATTGAGAAGGCGAACCCGAAGATTTTCAGCCTGCTGCTCCAGCTGCTGGACGACGGACAGCTCACCGACAGCGTGGGGCGCAAGGTCAACTTTAAGAATACCGTCATCATGATGACATCCAACGCGGGCGTCTCGTTTGACATGGATAAGCGGGTGGGCTTTGCCTCGGGAACGGCCTCTGCGCAGGACGGCCGCCGCAAGACCATCATGGATCAGGCGAAGCAGACGTTCCGCCCCGAGTTTTTGGGGAGAATTGACGAGATGATCGTCATGAACGGCCTGACCGAGGAAGATGGAAGACGGATTGCCTCGCTCCGGCTGGAGAAGACGGCGCAGAAGCTCGCCGCGCAGGGCATCTTATTGGAAGTGGACGAGAGCGTGCCGGCGTATGTGGCGCGCATGGGCATGGATCCCATGAGCGGAGCGCGGAATCTTCGCAGGTTGATCACGCGTGAAATTGAAGATCCGCTCAGCGATATGCTGCTGCGGGGAGAGATTGGAAATTGCGTGCGCGTGGAAACGAAGGGCGAGACGCTGACATTCAGCACGCCGGATAACGAGACTGCACCGATACAGGAGGCGCTTCATCCTGCGCTGATTTCGTAAGCATGATCAAAAACGTCACAGCAAAGGGCGGCCGGGAGGCCGCCCCTTTGCTGTGGCGTCATGTATGGCGGCGCTTTGCTTGATAAGGCTGAGGAACAAGGGGGAGCGTCAAGATTTGCCGGATAAGCTCAAAATATGCCGGTTTGTTGGAGGGCATGGCCCCTCGGACTTGCATCATGGAGAAAAATTTGATACAATAGGAACGATTCCGGCTGCCGCCCTGCGCGGGGCAGACCGGAAGGTCGTGTATAGGTTGACCGCCGCCTTCATAGCGGCAAGACTTGTCGGGTATCCATCGTGAACCCGAACGGAGGAAACAACATGAAACACTCGAAGAAAAGCGTCCTGTATCTCACGCAGCTGGCCATTCTCGTCGCCATCGAGATGGTCATGAAGCTCATCGGCTTGGGCAGCGTGCCTTTCGGCCCGCTGTACATGTCGTTTTTGACGGTGCCCATTGCGGTGGGCGCGATTGTGATGGGGCCCGCCGCCAGCGCGGTGTTGGGCGGCGTCTTTGGCCTTGTCAGCTTTATGGACGCCATAAACGGCGCGTCGATTATGACGTCGAACCTGCTGGCTGTTTCGCCGGTTCACACATTCATTCTGTGCTTTGGCATGCGCGTGCTGATGGGCCTGTGTGTGGGCCTTGTATATCGAGCGGTTTCCAAAGTGTGCAAAAAGAGCGGGGTGAGTTGTTTTGTGGCTTCGATTGCCGCGCCGCTGCTCAATACGCTCTTTTTTATGGGATATATCGTGCTCGCGTTCTATCAGACGGACTATGTGCAGGGGCTTGTTTCGGCAAAGGGAGCGACGAATCCGCTCATGTTTGTCGCCCTGCTGGTGGGCGTTCAGGGCGTGATTGAGGCCGTGGTCTGCTCGGTGACGGGCACGGCGGTCGGAAGAGGGCTGCAAAAGGCGATGGAGAGGACGACGGATCATCGCTGAGATGAGCGCCGTCATGCGAGGATGCATCGGGAGGACTTGAAAGATGATCCTAGTGATGGATATTGGCAATACGAATATCAAAGCCGCGGTGTTTGAGGGGCCGCGCCTTGTCAGGCGCTGGCGCTGCGCGACGGACACGACGATGACATCCGACCAGTACGGCATTATCATGCTGGATCTGTTTCGCTATCATGGCCTCCCAATGGCCGGCATTGAGGGAATCATGGTTTCGTCGGTTGTGCCGGCGATCAATTATACCATTGAACACATGTGCCGGGATTATTTTGACAAGGAACCTCGCGTGCTCGTCCCGGGGATGAAGACGGGGCTCAATATCCGATACGAAAACCCGCGCGAGCTGGGCAGCGACAGGATTGCCAATGCCGTCGCCGTCTCCACGCTGTACGGGGGCCCTTCGATTTTTATAGACTTCGGCACGGCGACGACATACGGGGTTGTCTCCGCCAAGAACGAGTTTCTGGGCGGGGCTATCGGGCCCGGTCTGCGGATGATGAACGCCGCGCTTTCCACGGGAACGGCGAAGCTCCCCTCCATCGAGCTGGTGATGCCCGAGCGGGTCATTGGGCGAACGACGGTTTCCAACATACAGTCGGGCATCATCTGCGGCTATATCGGTTCCGTGGAAAAGATCGTGGAGCGCATGAAGGAAGAGATCGGCTGCCCGAATATGAAGGTGATCGCGACGGGCGGCATGGCGCATTTGGTCAGGAGCCATTCGGATGTGATCGACGAGATCAACCCGGACCTTACACTGACCGGATTGCGGCTCATCTACGAGAAGAATCAGATTTGAGGAGGCGGGCATATGAAAAGGACGCGCATCGGGTTTTTGGGCTGCGGCAACATCGGCTGCGGCGTATATAGGCTGCTGCAGCGGCAGGGCAAGCGCATCGAGGAGAACGAAGGCGTGAGCTTTGAGATCGCGCGGATTCTCGTGCGTTCCAAGACGAAAGCGCGCGGCGTTGAAATTCCCGAGCGCTTGTTCACCACCGAGCCGCAGGACGTGCTTGACGATGAGCGGATCGATGTCGTCATGGAATTTATGGGAGGAGAGGAACCTGCGGCGTCCTATATTCTGCGCGCCCTGCGAAACGGAAAGACGGTCGTCACGGCCAACAAGATGGCGTTGGCGACCCACTGGGATGAGATGATCGCCGCAGCGAGAGAGAGCGGCGCGGGGCTGTATTATGAGGCCAGCGTATGCGGCGCGATTCCGATTATCCGGGCGATCGGGGATTCCCTTCAGGCCAACCGGATCACCTCGGTGATGGGCATCATCAACGGCACGACGAACTATATCCTGAGCCGCATGAGCCGCGAGGGAGCTTCCTATGAGGAGGTGCTATCGGATGCGCAGAGGCTTGGATTGGCAGAGCCGGATCCGACAGCCGACGTGGAGGGATACGACGCGGCGTACAAGCTCTCCATTCTCTCTACGCTCTCGTTCCACCGCCATGTGCCGGTTGAGTGCGTATATCGGGAGGGCATCACGAACGTGACGCCGCTGGACGTTCGGCTGGGCCGGGAGATGGGGCTTACGCTCAAGCTGCTGGCGGTGGCCAAGGAAGAGGAGGGACGCGTTCAGGCGCGCGTTCACCCGACGTTTGTGCCGGACACCCATCCGCTTGCCAGTGTAAACGGCGCGTTCAACGCGGTGTATGTCGACGGGGATGCCTGCGACGAGATGATGTTTTACGGCAGGGGAGCGGGAGACATGCCGACGGCCAGCGCGCTGGTCTCCGACCTGATCAAGGCCGCCAGAGCCGAGCGCCACGCGCTGCCGGCGGTCGGCGCCGTTCCCTGCGAGATGGCGGACGACTGGATTTGTGAGCACTTTGTCAGAATGCAGGTTTCCGATGAGCCGGGCGTGCTTGCCGTATTGGCCGGAACGTTTGCGCGGCACGGCGTGAGCATCGCTTCGATGGTTCAGAAGGGGGAATCCGGAACGCAGGGACGGGCTCAGCTGATTTTTCTCACGCATAAGGCATCCGAGCGCGCGGTGCGCTCGGCGCTGGCCGAGATGGACGGCAGCACCGTCTCCCAGGTCAGCGTGATCCGAGTGGAAGGCCGGTAAAAATTGACAGAAGATGAACAGCATGGAGATGCGCCGTGCTGTTTTTTTCTGGTGCGCAAACTTTTTGTTTACCCGGGATGGGCAATATGGTATATGGTAAAACTGCACAAGAATGCGTTATTCCATGCATCTTGAGCAAAGATGCCGCCGAGAAGACCGGCACGAAGATTATGCCGATAAATGCAGGATTCATTCGGATCCATCGCCAAAAAACGAAGGGAATGTGAACGATAAAGGAAAATTATGGCATCATTTTGACGGAAAAGCCGGAATGGGCTTTCCTGCGGCCGAATGTAACAAAAGATTTAATCTAAACACAATGACTAAATGATGAGATAATCGGAGGAAAAAGAAGAAAAATAGAGATTTGAAGAGATAAATTTGAATATTCCTTGAAAACGATGAAAATGAACGGAAGATTGACGCTGGAACGAGGGATGACGCTTGCAGTTTTTTTGTGAACTTATTCCGTTGCAAAATGGTGTGAAAACACGTATAATGAAGCCAATCAAACGGCCGGAGTACGTCAAATGCCGGTTCGTTCGAAACGGTTTCGCAACATCGACGTGAAAGGGGATTACACCACATGGCAAGCTTGAAGCTCAACCACATCTACAAGATCTACTCTGGAAACGTGACCGCTGTTTCCGACTTCTGTCTCGATATCGAGGACAAGGAGTTCATCGTTCTGGTCGGACCGTCCGGCTGCGGCAAGTCCACCACGCTGCGCATGGTCGCTGGCCTTGAGGAGATTTCTGAGGGCGAGCTCTACATCGGCGATCGCCTCGTCAACGACGTCGCCCCGAAGGATCGCGATATCGCGATGGTTTTCCAGAACTACGCGCTCTATCCGCACATGACCGTGTACGACAACATGGCGTTTGGCCTCAAGCTGCGCAAGATGCCCAAGGATCAGATCGACAAGCTCGTCCGCGAGGCCGCGAAGGT
The DNA here is from genome assembly GCA_030536875.1 of Clostridia bacterium. Taxonomy (GTDB): domain Bacteria; phylum Bacillota; class Clostridia; order Christensenellales; family Aristaeellaceae; genus Ventricola. The sequence continues at coordinate 14,524 of JAUNPI010000023.1, read as the reverse complement.
TCTCTCGATTGAGCAGTACCTCAACCGCAAGCCGAAGGCTCTGTCCGGCGGCCAGCGTCAGCGCGTCGCTCTCGGCCGCGCGATCGTCCGCAACCCGAAGGTCTTCCTCTTTGACGAACCGCTTTCCAACCTCGACGCGAAGCTGCGCGTGCAGATGCGTACCGAGATCACCAAGCTCCATCAGCGCCTACAGACGACCTTCATCTATGTTACGCATGACCAGACCGAGGCCATGACGATGGCGTCCCGTATCGTCGTGATGAAGGACGGCTTCATTCAGCAGGTCGACACGCCGCAGAACCTGTATGACTATCCGGCCAATCTGTTCGTCGGCTCCTTCATCGGCAGCCCGCAGATGAACTTCTTCAACGCCAAGCTGGTCAAGAGGAACGACGGCGTTTGGGCCGAATTCGGCGATAACGCCATCAAGGTTCCGGATGCCAAGATCCGCAAGCTGGTTGACGAATCCTACATCGGCAAGGAAGTCGTCATGGGCATCCGCCCGGAGAACATTCACGACGAGGAGCGCTTCCTCGCCGAGGCTGACGGCAACCTCGTCACCGCGAAGGTTGAGGTCGTCGAGCTCATGGGCTCCGAGACCTTCCTCTACCTCAAGGCTACCGGCAAGGACGGCAACGTTGTCGCCAGAGTCGATCCGCGTAGCTCTTCCCGCACGGGCGATACCATCAAGGTTGCCTTTGAGACGAACCGCCTGCACTTCTTCGACAAGGACAGCGAGCTGAGCATTCTGAACCGCTGATTTTCCTCTTTTCCATCGATGCGCCCGTGTCACCTGACACGGGTGTTTTTTTGCCTGTGACGGTGTGCGATGGCCGTGCAGTCGGTGCGCTTTTTCCTGAAAATTGTCGAATTTACACAAATTCACGCTATATTATACCAAATTTGCGGAGATATTTTTTAAAGCATATGGATTTTTGGCGAAAGATACGCTATAATAGCTCTGTATTCTATGGAGCTAGTAAGCGTTCTCGAAAGGAGAATGAAGCATGATACCTGAGAAGCGTTTTTTAAATCAGATTCAACAGGTTCTGGCCCGTCTTATGCAGCCGCTGTGGCTGCTGGATACGGAGGGAAGCGTGCTTTTGCCGGAGGAGAACCGCGGCAAGATCAACCTTCCCGAGTTCATGGAGCCGGGCATGCCCGTTGCTTTTGAGGGAAAGACATTCCTCATGATCGGCATTACGCCCGAGCTGATCCTCTGCGCCGACGCGCAGGGCGCGGCAACGCACGACTGCATCGTGCTGGCGGGGGCGATGGTTCAGTCGATGGGCAGGGGCGAGGCGCCCATTCAGAACCGTTATGACGTCTATCGCCGCGTCCTTCGCGAGGAGCTCGCCGGATCCGAGCTTGAGGCGCTTGCGCACGAGCACCAGATCGAGATGAATCGCGAGCGCTGCGTGATGACCTTCCAGATCCTTCAGACGGAGGCGGAGACCGCTTTCAACATGCTGGAGGAGCTCGTTCCGCGTGCGGGCGGCGATTTGCTCGTTGAGATGGACAGGCATACCGTTGTCTTCCTCAAGAGCATGGAGAACATCGAGAATTTCGACGAGCTCTATCAGCTGGCCGAGGCGATTGAGCAGACACTGCTCGACGAAGCCGGAAAGAGCTGTGTGGTGGGAATAGGCGAGCCGAAGAAGACCTTCCCCGAGATCGGCGAAAGCTATCGCGAGTCCCGCCGCGCCGTCGAGGTGGGCCGCATCTTCCTGACCGAGCAGCACATCTACGTCTATCGCAGCCTCGTGCTCGAGCGGTTCCTCATGGATATTCCGCGCGAGATGGGGATGCGCTACCACGGCATTCTCTTCAACCGCAAGACGGCGCGCCTGTTTAACGACGAGATGCTCCACACGATCGAGATGTTCTTTGCCAAGGATTTGAATCTTTCGGATACGGCGCGTCAGCTGTATATTCACCGCAACACGCTCGTCTATCGCCTGGACAAAGTTCAGCGCCAAACGGGGCTTGACCTTCGTAAGTTCGACGACGCGGTGACCTTCAAGATGATGATGCTGCTCGGCAAGAGCGGCAAGGATAAGCCGCGTCCCGTCTATTGATTTGATCGGCAACGCAACCACAAAAGCCGGCCCGCTGGGTCGGCTGTTTTCAAACAGAAAGGAAATGTGAACGAAATGAGACGCAATCGTGTCATAGCGGCGCTGCTGGCGGCGGCGATGATGTGTGTGATTTCCGCGCCGGCGACGGCGGAAATCAACCTACCGATGTTTAAGTCGCTCCAATCGGACACGGTGACCATCAGTCGCGAAGAATATGAGGAACTGATGGAATACCAGAAGTTGGCGACGCTCATGGAATTGGTGGAGACGTATTACTATGAGGATGTCGACAAGGAGGCCATGCTCGAGGGGGCGGCGGCAGGCCTGCTCATGGGCGTGGGCGACGTATACACCAATTATTTCACCAAGGAGGATATGGACGCCTTTAACGAGGAGACCGAGGGCGAGTACGCCGGCATCGGCTGCCAGCTGCTGGCGGACTCTTCCGACGCGACGATCACGGTGACGCGCGTGTTCAAAGGGAGCCCGGCCGAAGAGGCCGGTATGCGAGCGGGGGACAAGATCGTCTACGTGAACGACGTTTATTACTCTGCGTATGAGATGGACGAGGCGGTCTCCGTCATGCGCGGAACGCCGGGGGAGACGGTCAAGGTCACCGTCGTGCGCAATTTGGAGACGATCGATTTCGAGATCACACGAAAGGTTGTTTCCATCAACTATGCCGAGTACCAGATTCTCGACGGAAATATCGGGTATGTGATGGTATACGATTTCCTTGGAAACGCTTACGACTGTTTTGCCGAGGCGATTGACGCCTTCCAGGCGGCCGGCGTAAAGGGGATGATCATCGACCTGCGCAACAACGGCGGAGGGCTGGTCGACACCTGTGTGGACATGGCGGACCTGATCCTTCCGGAGGGCGTCGTGGTATCCACGAAGGACAAGGCGGGCAATGTTCAAGAAGAGCGCATCGACGACGAGTATTACGACGTGCCGATGGTGGTGCTGGTCAACGAGTATTCCGCCAGCGCGTCCGAAATCTTGGCCGGCGCGATTCGCGACTATGAGGCCGGCACGCTTGTGGGCACGAAGACCTTCGGCAAGGGCGTCGTTCAGAGCGTGATCAGTTTCCCGGACGGCAGCGGCATGAAGGTGACCATTGCGCGCTATTACACGCCGAGCGGGGAATGCATCCACGAAATCGGCATTGAGCCGGACGTCGTTGTGGAGCTCGACGAGGATGCCGTCACGCGCTATGGCATCAACAATTTGCCGCATGAGCAGGACGCGCAGCTTCAGCGCGCGATCGAGATCCTGAGCGAGGGGCAAGAGTGAGCGATTGGGCATGGCGTTTATGCGCCATGTATGCTATAATGAAGGCGGCCGCCGTGGGGCGCGTACAAAGGCCTGAGGAGGGAACTGCATGTGCCGTGTGAGCGTCATCGTGCCGGTTTATCAGGTGGAGGCGTATCTGCCGCGGTGCCTTGAGAGCATTCTCGCGCAGACATTTCGCGATTTCGAGCTGATTTTGGTTGACGATGGAACACGGGACGGCTGCCCGGCGATTATGGAGGCATACGCCCAAAGGGATGCGCGCATCCGCTGCATTCGAAAGGAAAACGGCGGGCTGTCCTCCGCGCGCAACGCGGGGCTTTCCGTGGCGCGCGGCGAGTTTATCGCCTTTGTCGATTCGGACGACTATGTCGAACCGGATATGCTGGCGGATGCGGTCGCGGCGGCGGACGAATCCGCGGCGGAATTGGTCATCTGGAATTACCGGCTGGTCGACGAGGCAGGCGTGCATGAGGCATATTTGCCCATGCGCGACGAGGTGATCGACCTTGAGGCGCTGGGGCTTCACAATTATTTTTACCGCTACTGGATGCCCTATGTCCACGGGCAGGAGGCGTGGTGCAGGCTGTATCGCAGGGAGATCATCGAGCGCGAGGGGCTGCGCTATGCGCCGAACCGGGAAATTTTTGCGGAGGATACGCTGTTTTCGGCGATGTATCTGATGCACGTTAGAACCCTTGCGGCGCTTGCCAAGCCTTACGTGTATTACGTGCAGCGCGGCGGCTCGCTGATGGCGGCGAAAAAGCCCCAGCTCGCACGCCGGCTGATGTGTCTCAGCGTCCGGCTGAGCGACTATGTGAAGCAAACCGGCCGGGAAAAGGAGATGGGCAGCGTGCTGCCCGTGCTTTGCTACGACAAGCTGATCTGCAAGGGAATCCGGCTCGACCCGGAGCTTTCGGACGTGCTTGAAGCGATGGAAGCCTATGGGGGGAACGCGACCATGCGCGCGCTGCTCAAAAGCCTATTGGGCGTAAGGCCGCTGCTGCTCTACACGCTCAAGACGGGGAAGGGAATCCGCTCGCAGGTGCGCGCGCGGATGTTTGCGGCCCGTTGGCTGCGGGGCGACGTGCGCGGGGCGGCGGCGCTCGTGCAAGGGCGGGAGGACGCGCGATGAAAGTCAGCGTGATCGTTCCCTGCTACAACGCGGAGCGGTATCTGTCGGAATGCCTGCGCAGCGTGCTCGAGCAGACGGTGCGGGATATCGAGGTCTTGGTCATCGACGACGGATCGACGGACGGCACGCTCGACATTGCGCGGCGCTTTGAGGCGGCGGATGCGCGCGTGAGCGTCCTTTGCCAAGAAAATCGCGGCGTGTGCGCGGCCAGAAACGCCGGATTGAGGCGCGCCTGCGGCGAATATGTGACCTTTGTGGACGCGGACGACCTGCTCGTTTCGGGCGCGCTTTCGAGCATGCTCAAAGCGGCGCGGGAAAGCGAGGCCGATTTGGTCGTCTGCGCGCACGAGACATTCGACGAGGCGGGAAACGCGCAGGCGGTGTGGCCGCAGACGCGCTGGATGGACAGGCGCGGCGAGGCGCGCAGGCGTGCGGTCGCCCTTCGGCTGATTGAAGGGGACAGCGTGCTCAACATCATGTGCAACAAGCTGCACCGGCGCTCGCTGCTGGAGAGGGAGCGCATCCGCCTCGACGAGCATGTACGGATCGCGGAGGATGCGCTGTTCAACCTCGAAGCGGTGCTCTGCGGAAGCGGGGTCGCCTATGTTCACGAAATCACCTATCGATACAGGATGCACGCGCAGTCCGCGACGCACAGGGAGACGGGCGGCGCGTTTGACACGCACAGGCCGTGGCTTGAGGCGATGAGACGGATGCTTGAGCGGCGAGGCGTGTTGGGCGCATATTACCCCGCGTATGTCGATACGGTTGTGCTCCGGCTCTACAAGGATGGGGGCGTGGGCGGCGTGGTTCGCGATTTTGCGAAGGCTGCGCCGCTGCTGCTTGGCGAACGCCCGGAGGGGCTCACCCTGCGCGGAAGGGCGCTGTGGACGCTGGTTCAAACGGGGGCGTTCCCCGCGGCCTACGTATGCCTCTTTCCCGCGCAGGTGATCCAAAGGAAGGCGGGCGAGGCAGCGTTTGCGTTGCGAGCGCGGAAGGAGAGGCCCAGATGAAGAATCCGCTGATCAGCGTCGTGATGCCATGCTACCAAAACGAGGCGACGTTGTCCGAAACCGTGCGCAGCGTGCAGGCGCAGACGATGCGGGATTGGGAGCTGATCGCCGTCGACGACGGATCCACGGACGAGACGGGGAGCGTGCTGGATGCGCTTGCCCGCAGGGAGCCCCGGTTGCGCGTGATTCACCAAGAGAACGGCGGCGTCTCGTCGGCGAGAAACGCTGGGCTGGCGGCGGCGCGGGGAACGTGGGTATTTTTTGCCGACGCGGACGACAAGCTGCTGCCGGATGCGCTCAGGACGCTTCTGGAGCATGCCCGGGATGGCGTGGACATCGTCTGCGGGGCCTATCTCATGCGCTACGGCGACGAAGGCGGGCGGGAGGAAAAGATGACCTGTGCCGCCGGCGATAGGCAGGTCGTGCTGGAGAGCCTCATCCGGGGAGACAGCGCGCTCAACAGCATGTGCGCGCGGTTATACCGGGCGGAGATGCTACGCCGGCGGGGGATTGTTGCCCCGCCGGGTGTTGCCGTCGGGGAGGATGTGCTCTTCAACTTGGAAGCGTTCACGGCGGCGCGCGCCTATGTATGCCTGCCGGATGTGGTCTACGTCTACGAATTTGGCGGCGATTCCGCCATGACGAGGGCGAGAAAGGATATCTTTGCCCGAAGTCAGGCGATGATGGAGGGAATCGAACGTTTTTTAATGGAGCGCGGTTTGGAAACGGCGCTCTTTCGCGCGCACATCGACCTGTATCTGCGCACGCTGCGCGCCGATCGCGGGCGTTTTCGCGCCGCGCTGGCTTTTGACCGCGCGCTTGCGCGCAAAATCACGCGCGGGGTCGCATGGCGCGAATTGGACGCCAAACAGAGGCTGTATTATTTCGCGCTTCGCGCGCTGCCGTGCCTAAGCTACTTTTTGCCCTGACGGGAGGACGAGTACAGATGAATTCGAGAGTGGATATCAGCGTCATCGTGCCATGTTTTAACGCGGATCGCTATCTTAAAATCTGCTTGGAGAGCCTCAAAGCGCAAAAGTCGCCGGAAATCGAAATGATCTTCATCGACGACGGTTCCACGGACGCGACGGGAGCCATCCTCGACGCCTTTGCCCGGACGGAGCCGCGCGCGCAGGTGATTCATATTCCAAACGGCGGCGTTTCTGCGGCGCGCAACAGGGGCATCGAGCTGGCGCGGGGAAGGTATATCGCCTTTGTCGACGCGGACGACGCGCTGGAGGAAAACGGGCTGCTGCTGCTCTATCAGGCTGCGATGCGCACGGGGGCGCAGATCACCTCCGCCAACCACATGCTCTTCGAGGTGGAGAAAAACCGGCGGCTTCCGGTGGAGATCGAGCCGGTTGTCCAGCATCCGCAGGAGATCGTCAAAGAGGTCATCCACATGCACCGGATTTACAACAACATTTGGAACAAGCTCTACGAGCGGGAGCTGTTTGAAGGCGGGCTGCGCCTGGATGAGAGCGTGCGCATCGGCGAGGATGCGCTGCTCAATCTGCAGCTCTATCTGCGATCCAGAAAGGTCGTGCATCTGCAGGAAACGACGTACGTTTACCGCATCCACAGCCGCTCGGCGATGGCCAACATCGGCGGGCACAGCCAAGCGCATCAGCCGATGCTGTGCAGCATGAACGAAATCTTAAAGCGCGAGGGCGTCAAGGAGCTCTACTTTCGGGATTATCTGCAAAGCTGTGTCTGGGTGGACGAAAAGGAGCAGGGAATCCGCCGCTGCATGCGCGCCTTTAACGCGAGGATTCGGCCGCTTGTGCTCGACGGCATCGACAAAACGCGCGTTCCCAAGAAGGATGTGTTCGTCTATCGGCTTGTCTGCGCGGGGCTGTTCCCGGCGTTTTACGAGCTCATGCGCGTAGGCGAAAAGATCACCAAGAAGAAATGGGGGATCAGGCGATGAGTTCCATTCTGCTCTACAATCACGGAGGCTGCGAAAACCGGGGATGCGAGGCCATTGTGCGCTCGACAAGCGAGCTCTTCGCAGAAGCGGGGGCTCGCGTGCGCCTTGCCAGCGCGCAGCCGCAATACGATCGGAACGCGGAGCTTGAAAGGATCGAGCGAGTGGTTCCGGACAGGATATCGCCCTACAGCGCGCGGCGGCTGATCAATTCCGTCGGATTTCGGCTGGGCATGCCGCGCGAGCATGAGATCGCCCGACGCCATGCGCCCGTCATCGAGTGGGGAAAGCGCAGCGACGTCTGCCTTTCCGTTGGCGGAGACACCTATTGCTATGGCCCGCAGGAGCACCTGCGCGTGATCAACGGGCGGCTGAAGCGCTCGGGGAGGCGATTGTGCTCTGGGGCTGCTCGGTGGAACCGGACAGCCTTAAAGGCGAGCAGCTCTCGGATTTGGCCGAGTACGACCTGATCGTGGCGCGCGAGTCGATTACGCTGGAGGCGCTTTTGCAAAAGGGTCTCCCCGCGCGAAAATGGTGCGATCCGGCGTTCTTTTTGCGCCGGGAGGAGATCCCCTTGCCGCAGGGCTGGCAGGAGGGAAAGATGGTCGGCGTCAATGTCAGCCCGCTGATTCTCAGCCGGGCGAAGGACGGCGAGGCGGCGATGGAGGCCTTTGTAGGGCTGATCCGTCACATTTTGGACTCCGGCGAGGAAAAGGTCGCGCTCATTCCACATGTCACTTGGGCGCATGACAACGATATGGACGCGCTTGGCCGGCTGAAGGCGCGCTTTGACGGCGAGAGCCGCGTGATGCTTTTGCCGAGCGGGCTCAACGCGATGCAGTACAAGGGGCTGATCGCGCGCCTGAAGGCGCTCGTGACCGCGAGGACGCACGCCTCCATCGCCGGGTATTCGACCGGCGTGCCGACGCTGGTCATCGGTTATTCGGTCAAGGCGCGGGGCATCGCCAAGGATCTGTTCGGCGAGGAGGAAGGGCATCTGATCCCCGTGCAGAGGCTTTCGGGGGCCGAAGAGCTCATCGCCGCATACGACGCGCTGATCGCCAGGGAAAAAGAGGAGAGGGCGTTCCTTGCGGGGCGTCTGCCGGAATACATGCGTGGAAAAGACGAAATCATTCGCGATGTGATGGCGTTGGGCGAGCGCCGGAAGGGATCGTAAGGCATGAGGACGACGGTCAGGGAGAACAAGGCGGAATGCACGGGATGCGGCGCATGCGTCAGCATATGCCCCAAAAAGGCGATCACCATGAAGCCGGACGAGGAGGGTTTTCTCTATCCGGCGGTCGATGAGACGCTATGCGTGGGATGCGATCTGTGTGAAAAGCGATGCCCTGCGGGGCATGAGGGCGCGGAGCACAAAATCCATGCGCTTGGCATGCAGCACAAGGATTCGAAGGTTCGCGCGGCGTCCTCCTCCGGGGGCGTATTTACCGCGCTGGCGAGGGAGACGATCGGCGCCGGCGGCGTGGTCTTCGGCGCGGTCTTTGGCGAGGCTCTGCACGTGGAACACGTCGGAGCGTTTAACGAGGGAGAGCTTGAGGCGATGCGCGGCTCCAAATATGTGCAGAGCGACTGCGCAGAGGCGATCGATCACGCGGCTTCGCTGCTGACTCGCGGGATTCCCGTGCTCTTTTCCGGAACGCCGTGCCAGATCGACGGGCTGCTTGCTAAGGTTGGCAAGCGGGAGAGGGAGCGGCTTTTGACGCTCGATTTTGTCTGCCACGGCGTGCCCTCGCCGGGGGTTTTCGCCTCATATATCGAGATGCTGGAACGGGAAAAGGGAAAGCGCGTCGTGCGTTACACGTTCCGCGACAAGCGCTTTGGCTGGAAGAATTTCGCCGCCGTCGCGACGTTTGAAGACGGCAGCGAGCATGTGGGCACGCAGACGGAGGAGCCGTATTTGCGGGGCTTTTTGCACAATCTCTACCTGCGGCCGTCCTGCTCGGGCTGTGCGAAGCTGCGCGGCGCGCACCACGCGGCGGATATCACGATGGCGGACCTGTGGGGAGCGCAGGACGTCTGCCCCGAGAAGGACGACGACACGGGGCTCTCGCTCGTCATGGTGAACACCCCTAAAGGCAGGCGCGCGTTGGAGGGGTGCGCCTCGCAGCTTGCGCAGTTCCCGGTGAGCACGGAAAAGCTCATGCGTTACAACCCGAGCATTGAAACGCCGGCTCCGGCGCATGCAAAGCGCCGGGCGTTCTTCGCCATGTTTGCCAAGCATGGATTTGCGAGCAGGGATATCGACGCGCTGCTCAAAGAGCCCGGCAGGGTCGAGCGGCTCATCCGGCGCGCCATGCACCTGCCCAAGGGAGCGCTTCGCCGCGTGCGGGCGAGGCTAAACCGATAAGACCATTTGGAGGAACCCCGAAAGGGGAAGAGGAAGATGAGAGAAGACAATCAGAATCGCGAGATCAACGCGATTACGGAGGGCGTGATCTGGAAACAGCTGCTGCTGTTCTTTTTCCCCATCGTGCTGGGAACGTTTTTTCAGCAGCTCTACAACACGGCCGACGCCATTATCGTGGGCAAGGCGGTGGGCAAAGCGGCGCTTGCCGCCGTCGGCGGAACCACGGGCACACTGATCAACCTGCTGGTCGGCTTCTTTGTGGGCCTGTCTTCCGGCGCTTCGGTGATCATTGCGCAGTATTACGGCGCCCGCAAGGGGCGGGAGGTTTCCGACGCCGTGCACACCTCGATGGCGCTGGCCGTGGTCAGCGGCGCGGCGCTCATGCTGTTGGGCATCGGCTTTTCGGAGTTCATTCTGCGCCTGATGGGAACGCCGGAGGAGGTTATGGCCTACGCCGTGCCCTATATCCGCATTTATTTCGTGGGCATGATTCCTTCGCTGGTGTACAACATGGGGTCCGGCATTCTGCGGGCGATCGGGGATTCGAGAAGGCCGATGGTCTTCCTGATCTGCGCGACGATGACCAACATTGTGCTGGACGTGGTGCTCGTGCTGGGGTTCAACATGGGCGTGTTTGGCGCGGGGCTGGCGACGGTGTTTTCCCAGGCGGTCAGCGCGCTTCTGGTGGTGGCGACGCTGCGCGTTTCGCCGCCCGCCTATCGCCTGCGGCTCAGGCAGCTGCGCCTTCATGGCGGGATGCTCTCGCGCATCGTGTATATCGGTTTGCCCGCGGGGCTGCAGTCGGTCATGTACTCGCTGTCCAACATCATCATTCAGGCGGGCGTCAACGGCTTTGGCACGGATGTGATGGCGGCGTGGACGGCCTATGGCAAGGTGGACGGGCTATTCTGGATGACGATCAGCGCCTTTGGCGTGGCGATTACGACATTTTCAGGGCAGAATTTCGGCGCGCGGCAGTATGACAGGCTGAAAAAGAGCATCCGTGTCTGCGTGAGCATGTGCGCGGGCATCACTGTGGTGCTCAGCGCGCTGCTCATCTTGGCGGGGCGTCCTCTGCTGGGGCTTTTCACGGACGATCCGCAGGTGCTGGAGACCGGCTACGGCATCATCCGGCTGATTGTGCCGACCTACATCACCTATATTCTCATCGAGATTCTTTCCGGCGCGATGCGCGGCGTGGGCGACTCTCTGGTGCCGACGATCCTGACGCTGACGGGCGTGTGTCTGATGCGCGTGTTCTGGGTGGTGGGCGTCGTGCCGATGCATCGCGATCTGCATACGCTGCTGCTCAGCTATCCGGTCACATGGGTGCTCACCTCCTCCATGTTCCTCATCTATGACCTGAGAGGAAACTGGCTGAAGCGGCGCATTGCGCTGGCCGACCAAACGCCGCAGTGACCGTGGGCGCACTGTTTTGCTTTCCCGTTCGCAGGCGTTTGGCGGCGGTGACGCTGGCATGGCTGGCGGGCATCGGCCTTAGCCAGTGGTGGGCTTTCCCTTGGCGCGCCGGCCTTCTTTTCTGCGCGCTTTTTGCGGCGGCCGGGATGGTTTGCGCGGCGAGACGCACGAGCGCGCTCTTGTGTTTTGCGGCGGCGATGATGATCGCGGGAAACGCGGCTGCGGGCTTTCAGCTCGCCGTGCGCGACGAACCGACGCCGCCGAGGACGGCGTTTTCCGGAACGGTCATCGCGCTCGAGTCTGAGTTCCGCGTGAGGCTTGGCGATGTGGAGATCGGCGCGGACGGGGAGGAAAAGCGAAGCTGCGCAAGGACCGTCGTCGTGACGCTGATGCTGGAAGAGGGCGAAGCGCGGGAAGGCGCGCGTGTAGGCCAGCGGATCAGCGGAACGGGAAGGCTCTTTGCGCAGGATGAGGCGCGCAATCCCGGCGAAGCCAATCGCCGCGTGCAGGCGATTTGCGACGGTTACGAGCTTTCGGGCTATCTGCTTCCGGGCTGGGAGGCGCAGGGAGAGGCGGTTTTCTCGTTTAGCGAGAGCATGCGCCGGCTTCGTTTGAGCCTGATATCGAGAATCGACGCGGTATTTGGCGAGCATGCGCCGCTGTTTGAAGGCGTGATGCTCGGCGAACGCAGCGCGATGGACAGCGAAGTGATCGGCGCGATGCGCATGACCGGGATCGTTCATGTGCTGACGGTTTCGGGGCTGCATCTCAGCCTGATCGCCTTGGCGATTTCCAAGCTTCTCAGAAGGCTTCCCGTGGGGAAATGGGCGCGCTTTGGTCTCGAGGTGACGGCGCTCGCGTTCTTTGCCGCTTTGACAGGGGCGGCTGCGGGAACGATTCGCGCGCTTGTCATGGCCGCCATGCGCTCGCTGGCGGTTTGCCGGGGGCGGCGCTATGATCCGTTGACCGCGCTTGGCGCCGCTGCGCTGGGGATGACCGCCGTTTGCCCCGTGCTGGCGCTGAGCGCGTCGTTCCAATTCTCGTTCTACACCGTGCTGGGCATGCTGCTGCTGGGGCATTTGGGCGCCAGACGCGGCGGGCTCTGGTCGGGCGCGGCGATGAGCGTCAGCGCGCAGATCGCCGCCATGCCGATGCAGCTGCTGCTCTATGGCTATCTGCCGCTGCTCGCATTGCCCATGAATCTGCTTGGCGGGGCGCTTGTGCCCGTGATCATGCTGGGCGGCTGGATGGTCTTGGGGATTAGCGGCATCGCTCCCGCGTTGGGATTTGCGGCGGCGAAGGGCCTTGGCTGGGTGAGCGGCGCGTTTGAGCAAGCCAGCGTGTTTGCGGCGTCCATCGAGGGCAGCGTCTTGCGCCTCCCCGCGCCGTATGCGCCCGCGCTGATTCTCTTTGCCGTATGGATGGCGCTGTGCAGCAAGCGAATTCGCTTTGGACGCGCCAGACGCGGCGCCGCGGTGTTGACTGCGCTGCTGCTGGCGGCGACCTATGCGCCGCGCTTTTGCCCGGCGGCGCGGTATGTGCAGCTGGATGTCGGGCAGGGAGACGCGGCGCTCTTGCGCGTGGGGCGGCAGGCCGTGCTTGTGGATGTCGGGCCCAAGAGCAGCTATGCGGCGCTGCGGTATCTTCGGCACGAGGGGCTCTTTGTCGACCTTGTGTTTTTGTCGCACCTGGATGAGGATCATGCGGGGGCGCTGGGATCGCTGCTTCGTTCGGAGATCGGCGTCGGCGGCATTGCGCTGCCCAAGGGGGCGATGGACGAAGCCGTTTCCGGCGCGGTTAGCGAAGCGATGGCGCTTGCGGCGGAAATGGGCGTGCCGTTTTACGAGGTGCAGCGCGGAGAGAGGATCGAGACGGCGGCTGCGGAATTTGACGTGCTCTCTCCGGACGACTCGCTTTCGGGGGACAACGAGCGCTCGCTCGTTCTGTTTGCGGATGTGCAGGGCATGCCGATGCTGCTTACGGGCGATTTGCCGACGAGCGGCGAGCGAGACGATTTTCCGGATTGCACGCTGCTCAAGGTCGCTCACCACGGCAGCAAATATGCGACGAGCGCCGCTTTTCTGGCGCAGACGACGCCGGAGATTGCGGTGATCAGCGTCGGCGCGGGCAATTCCTACGGACACCCGACGCAGCGCGTGCTGGAGGACCTGCAAGCGGCGGGCGCGACGATCCTGCGGACCGACGAGTCCGGCTGCATCACCGTATGGCCGAAAACAGGAAGGATCGGCACATTTTGTTCGCCTTGATGAATTTCTTTGCCGGCATGGCCCCCGGTCATCATGAAGAGGGGAGCGCGGCGCATATACTCGGAAGGGGCTGTCCAAGGCGGCTCCGATGGGAGTGAGGATGCGTGAACAGAGAAGGGGCCGCGCGGACGGGCACGGCAATTCGCATCAATGTGGAGGACGTTTACGGCGGGATGATCGCCAGCCGGGCGAGAAACGCGCGCGAGCTCGCGCCTTTGGCGGCGTCCATCGCGCGGCATGGGCTTTTGCAGCCGATTGTCGTGCGCAGAAACCGAACCGCAGGGCGGTATGCGCTGGTCTGCGGGGCGAGGCGTCTGGCGGCCTGCCAAATGCTGGGCATTCGGGAGATCGACGCGCTGCTCATTGAGGCGGACGAGCAGGAGGCGGCGGCCTGCTTTATGGAGGAGCATTTGACGCGCGAGCCGCCGCCGCTTTTGGGCGAGGCGGAGGTGGTCGGGCGCGCGGGGGGCGAGGAGATCTACGCGCGCTGCGCGCTGCCCGCCAGCCGGCTCGCGCGCTATGCGAAGATGCTCTGCCTTAGCGAGCGCGTGCGCGCGCAGGTCGAGGCGGGGGCGCTGACGCTGGAGCAGGCGGAACCGCTGCTTGCGATATCCGGGGAGGAAAGGCAGCTTGAGGCCGCGTCCATTATTGCCGAGCGCGCGCTGACGCCCGGGCAGGCCCGAAGGCTCGTCTTCGGAGAGAGCGGGCTCACCGCGATGCCGCCCAAGAGGCGGGCCGTGCGCGCGGCTATGGAGGAGGCGGAACGGATCGCCCGGCGGCTCGGCGGCCAAGGCATCCCCGCCGGCGTCAGCGTTCACGCGAAGGATAGAGGGCTGTGCATCGAGATTCGGGTGAGAACCGGCGATTCCTTCTGCAAAGACCAAGAAAAGGGCGCGTTCGGAGAGAGCTGCACGCCTAAAGAGGACACAGCGCGGATGAGCGGAGAGCAATCCGGCGACGTGACAAACGCGATCGACGGCGAGACAGAGGGCGGCCCGGTGCGCGGCACACCGGTCAAGAGGCG
>JAUNPI010000184.1 GCA_030536875.1 Clostridia bacterium | reverse complement strand
TCATGAAGGATCAGCCGGGGCAGCTGGAATGGGTCAGCCGCATCATCGGCGGCAACGGGGCCAACGTCATGGCGGTTCACCACGACCGAACGGACGTCGATCTCGATATCCGGGATGCTATCCTCGAGATTACGATGGAGACGCAGGATCGCGAGCACGCGCAGCGGATTATTGCCGCCCTGCGCGAGGCGGGCTTCCACGTCAACTGAGGATGGAGGCCCGCGGCGCGGCCTGCTTTAGGCGATGCGGGCATCCAATTCCGAAACGGGCAACGGACATGAAAACGGGCGCTTTCCGACGATGGGGGAGCGCCCGTTTTTTGGAAAATTTTTGGAAAAATCAGAGAATCGACCGTCAGCTGGCGAGGAAGCCCTTGCCGACAATTTCCGTCGACGCCGTGATGACCATGAAGGCGTGCGGATCATTGGCGTGGATGTAGCGGCGCAGCGCCAAAGCCTGAGAGCGGGTGAGCACGGTGATGATCATGGCTTTCTTGTCGTGGTTGTACGCGCCGTAGACGTCCTCAAGCGTCGCGCCGCGATGCAGCGTCTTCATGATGAAATCGACGATGGGCTGTGGGTTGCTGGTGATGATCTGGAAGCATTTCTTGGTGCGGAAGCTGTCGGTCACAAAGTCAATCAAGACGGACTTCATCAGAAGGCCGAGAATGGAGAACAGGCCGGCTTCCACCCCGAAGCAGAAGAGCGCAGCGACGGTGATCAGCGCGTCGGCAACCATCAGCGCGGCTCCGATGTTGAGGCTTGTGTATTTGCGCACGATCATCGCGACGATGTCCGTTCCGCCGCTGGAGGCATCCAGATGGAACAGGATGGCCGAGCCCAAAGATGGCAGCAGGACGGCGAAGCAAAGCTCCAGAAACGGCTGATGGGTCATAGGGCCGGATAGAGGCCAGAAGTGTTCCATCGCGTTCATGCTCAGGGAGAGAAGCATGGAACAATACACCGTGCTGAAGGCGAAGCTCTTGCCCAGGAAGACAAAGCCCACAATCAAAAGCGCCGCGTTGATGATGAGCATAAATACGCTTGGGGTCAGCACGGGGGAGGGGAACAGGCGGCCGAGGATCAGCGACAGGCCGCTGACGCCGCCGGTGGAAAAGTTGTTGGGAAATTTGAAGAAGTAGACGCCGACCGCCGTGATCAGGATGCCCGCGGTGAGCAGAAGATAGCGCTGAATGGGGTTCAGCGGTTTAGCTTGCGTGATTTTCATGAGAGAAGTCCTTCCTTCCGACATTTTTTGCGCGCATGCGATAGGCGTTCCCTGCATGCATGATAGCGGATTTTAGGCCCAATGTCCATGCCGTTTGCGGCGCGTTACATCAGCCCGGCGGCCTGAAGCTGGCTGCGCAGGCTCTCCGTGGCGCTTTGAAGGGATGCGTAATCGATGGGCGAGAGGGCGAGCAGCGTCTGCACGGCGCTGATGGCGGTGTTGATCTGCCGGCGCGTGTCGTTGCTGATCGAGGGCGAGGAGCCGACAAGCTGATAGGCGGTGAGCGTCAGGTTGTAGGCGTCGGAGACGAGCGCATCCAAATCCGTCTGCGGCTGCGAGGCGGTATAGGCGTCGTGATAGGAACAGGTATGGCCCGCAATATCGTCCGCGCTTTGCAGCGTGGCAAACTGGCCGAGATATTCGCGGATCGTATCCCCGTAGCTCCCGATGTAGTTGTAGAGCGGATGGCCCTTCGGGATGAGCACGACGGCGCGGGTTTCCACGGAAGAGGAGGGGCAGTATTCGGTGGCCAGCAGGTTGGAGTCCGTGCAGATGGAGACGGACTTATGCATGCTGCAGAAGCTCGTGGGGACGCTGCCCTCGTACCAGTAATCGGTGACCGTCTTGTAGCCGTTGATGTCGTTATAGCAGGCGTCGGTCGCAAGCTGCCCGCTGACGCCGCAGGTTGTCACGCGCACAAGGCCATAGTCGCTCGGCGTGCCGTCGATGATCTCTCTGGATTCGAGGTTTTTCGCCTTGTGGATCTTCTCCATGAAGGATTGCCAGAGCGGCGCGGCGGAGTTGCCGCCCGTCGCCTTGGAGGTCAGCGCCTTGTAATTGTCGTGGCCGATCCAGACAGAGGCGGAATACCAGCCGGTCATGCCGGCAAAGAAGACGCCCTTGCTGTCGGAGTTTGTGCCGGTTTTGCCGGCGACGACCTGCGAGGAGATCTTCGCCTTGGTGGCGGTGCCGCTTTGCACGGCGCCCTTGAGCATATCCACGACGAGGTAGGCCGTCGACGGCTTGAAGACCTGGTGCCTATCCTGCTGCTGGTGCATATCCACGACGACGTTGCCGTTTGAATCGAGGATGCGCGAGAAGGAGAGCGGCTGCTGGTAGACGCCCTTGTTGGCGATAGTGCCGAAGGCGACGGCCATCTGCACGGGCGTGATGCCGGAGGAGCCGAGCGCCAAGCCGAACGGATCGGCGTTGATGTTCTTGTCCTCCACGCCGAGCAGATGCAGGTATTCGACCGCGCGGGAGACGCCCACGTAGGTCATCAGGATCTGCGCGGCGGAGGTATTATGCGAGTTGATCAGCGCGTTTCGGAACGTCTGCGGGCCCTTGTATCCGCCGCCGCCATAGTTCTTGGGCCAAGAGTCCTTGCCGTCCGAGCCGATCCACCCGGAGATCGGAACGGGCATATTGTAGGCGATGGACGCGGGGGAGGCGCCAAGGTCGATGGCCGGGGCATAGACCGTGAGCGGCTTGATCGAGGAACCCACGGGCATGGTCATGTCGCTGGCGCGGTTGAGCGTCTTGCGCGTGGTGGGCTTGTAGCGCCCGCCGACGATGGCCTTGAGCTCGCCCGTGCGGTAGTCGAAGACGCAGGCGGCGGCCTGCGGCTGCTCGATTTCGGTGTAGGTGCCGTCCGCATTGCGGGCCTGATAGACCTTGTCGGACGGATCGCGCAGGCGGGGATAATCGTCCCACGTGGCGAGGGTATCCTCCACGATCTGCTGAATTTCGGTGTCGAGGCAGAGGTAGACGCTGTATCCGCCCGTGCGCAGCTTGTTTTCCATCGCGTAGCGGTTGGCGGAGGTATCTTCCAGATTGTTCAGGGTGAGGAATGTGTCGACCACATCGCTGATGGCGTATTCGACGTAGTGCGGGTATGCGTACATATCCGTCGACGCGGGGGATTTTTCCAGCACGTTTGCCGTCGAGCGGTCGAGCGCGGCCTGGTATTCCTGCGTGGAGATGAGGCCGTTTTCGCGCATCTGGCGCAGCACGTAATCCGTGCGGTTGTTGGTGATGTCCGCGGTCGCGCTGCCCTCGGTGTTCTTGGTGTAGAAGTTGCGGCGCGGGTTGTAGTAGTTCGGGCTGCGGGTCATGCCGGCGAGCATGGCGCATTCGCGCAGCGTGAGCTCGCTCAGCTCCTTGCCGAAATAGCCGTAGGCCGCAACCTTGACGCCGTAATAGCTGCCGCCGAGGAAGATCGTATTGAGGTAGCTCTCCAGAATCTGGTCCTTGGTGTAGCGCGTCTCCAGTTCCATCGCCAGATAGGCCTCCTGAAGCTTGCGCTTGTAGGATTGCTCGCTGGAAAGGACGGTCGACTTGATCAGCTGCTGGGTGATGGTGGAGCCGCCCTGCATGGAGCCTGTTGTGAAATTGGCGACCAGCGCGCCGACGATGCGCTTGACGTCCACGCCGTTATGCTCGTAGAAGCGGGCGTCTTCCACGGCGATAAACGCGTTTTGCAGCATCTTGGGAATCTCGTCGATGGAAACCATGACGCGGTCTTCGGTGCCTTTGTAATCGGTGATCAGGTTGCCCTCGCTGTCGTAGATGAAAGAGGTCTTGTCCTGCGCGCTGAGCGCGGCGAGGTCGAGCGTGGGCGCGGTATCGACGTACGCCTTGGCGATGCCGATGAGCGCGCCCGCCAGCGCAAGCCCCGCGCAGAGCACGAGAATCGCCGAGAGCCGGATGGTGGAGACGGCGACGCTCAGAGCAAAGTTGACGTTCTTCGTGCGCGGCTTGAAGATGGAGCGTGGGCGCGAGTCGCCGTCGTCCTTTTTCTTCTTTTTGCGCGCGGAGGAGACGGGCGCGGGCATGCGAGAGGCATAGCCGGTTTGCGCGCCGCCGGTTTCTTCCTCGGAACCGGCGGTGTCCGCCTCGCTCATGCGGGGAATATGCAGCTGTGTAGAATCACGCTCTTCCTCTTCCGCCGTCTCCAGCGGCGCGGGGGTGAGCGGCGCATTCTTCTTTTGCGGGCGGCGATCGCCGCCGTGAAGCTTAGACATAGCTTTCCTCCTCCCGAGGGTATTCTGCGGCATGCCGCAGCCGTGCT
>JAUNPI010000183.1 GCA_030536875.1 Clostridia bacterium | reverse complement strand
CGTTTTTGTGCGCCCTTTTTTCCTCTGGGCTGGTCCGGTACTCACTTTCACACTATTCCTCCGTGCATCGCTGTTCAGCCCTTAATATGATAACGAATCAGCCGCGCCTTTTCTTCCCGCCGTCCCGCGATTCTTTGCCTTGATGCTTTTTTCTTTGCTTTCTTCTTCGCTCATTCGTCTCTCTCCGCGCCCTCGTCCTGCCAAACGGCGACCTCGGCAAGCGCCGCCTCGTCGAGCACGATGCACCCCGCTTCCACGTCCACCTCGCGCACGACGCGCCGCAGCGCAGGCATCATCATCTCGCCGCGCGGGGTGTCAAACACGTAAACGTCGCAGACGCTGTTGGGCGTCAGCACGTCCGTCAGCCGGCCGATCACAGCGCCTTCCGTGGAGACGGCGGTCAGCCCCACGAGATCGCAGACGAAGTTCTCGTCCTCCGAAAGCTCAATGGCGTGTTCCCGGTCGACATAGACCCCGCGCCCGCGCAGCGCCTCCGCCTGATTGCGGTCCGTCACGCCCTCCAGCAGCAGGTAGGCGAAGCCGCCGTTTGCGCGCCCTTTGAGCACCTTGCGGGGCAGGTATTCCCCGCCCTCGATGAAATAGACCGTCTCCAGCCGCGCATAACGGCTCATGTCGCTGGTCATCGCGCGCAGCTTGACCTCTCCCCGAATTCCCTGCGGCTTGACGATTTCGCCGATTTGAATGTACTGCGCCTGCATGTGGGGTGCCTCCCGTCTCTTTTCGCCCGCAAGGGGCAAGAATACGCATGCCGCGCATCGCTGCGCGGCATGACTATGCGCTTACCAAAGGGCAGCGTGCCCTGCCCGCCGCGAAATCAAAGGATTTCCACGAAGACGGGCTTCTCGTTGCGGGCGGTCGCCGCCTTGACCACGGAACGAATCGACTTGGCGATGCGGCCCTGTTTGCCGATCACCTTGCCCATGTCCTCCGGCCCGACGCTCAGCTCGATGATGACGGCCTCCGGGCCGTCCACGGTTTTCACCTGCACCTGATCGGGGTGATCCACGAGCGTCGCGGCGATATAGCGAACCAGTTCTTCCATCTTTCAGCCCTCAGCTTTCCGGGCAACGCCCATCACAAGCCAATCAGGCGATCGCGCCGGACTTCTTGAGCAGCGCGCGGACGGTGTCGGTCGGCTGAGCGCCGTTCTTGATCCACTGCTGGGCCTTCTCGGCGTCGATCTTGAGCTCAACCGGATTGGCGACCGGGTTGTAGTAGCCGATCTCATCGACAAAGCGGCCGTCGCGGGACGCGCGCTCGTCGGCGACGACGACGCGATAGAACGGCTTCTTCTTCATGCCCATTCTCTTGAGACGAATCTTAACCATGATTGTATCCTCCTGATTCCTCTTAAAACTTGATTTATGACCACAATCTATTCGATTGGCGGCATCGGTTGGGGGCGAATCAGCGCATCGGGAAGCGGAAGCGCCCTTTCTTGCCCCGCGTCTGATTCATCATCATCTTCATCTGCTTTTTCATGTCCTCGAACTGGCGGATCAGCTGGTTGACGTCCTGGACGGTCGTCCCGCTGCCCGCGGCGATGCGGCGGCGGCGGCTCGCGTTGAGCACGTCGGGGTTGCGCCTCTCCTTTGGGGTCATCGAGCGGATGATCGCCTCGGGCTTTTTCATCGCGTCGTCGGGGATATCGATATCGCCGATGTTGCTCATGCCCGGCAGCATCTTGAGGATGCCCGAGAGCGGGCCCATCTTCTTGAGCTGCTGCATCTGGGTGAGAAAGTCGTCGAGCGTGAAGTCGGCGTTCTTCATGCGCTTGGCCAGATCGGTCGCCTGCTGGGGATCGACCTCGATGTTCTCCTGCGCCTTCTCGATGAGCGTCATCACGTCGCCCATGCCGAGGATGCGCGAGGCCATGCGCTCGGGGTGGAAGGGCTCCACATCGCCGAGCTTTTCGCCCGTGCCGGCGAACTTGATCGGCTTGCCCGTCACCGCGCGCACGGACAGCGCCACGCCGCCGCGGGTGTCGCCGTCCAGCTTGGTGAGGATGACGCCGGTGATCTCCAGCTTTTCGTTGAACGTGTTGGCGACGTTGACCGCGTCCTGGCCGGTCATGGCGTCGATGGTTAGCAGGATTTCCGTCGGGCTGACCGCCTCGCAGATGCGCGCGAGCTCGTCCATGAGCTGCTCGTCGATGTGCAGGCGGCCCGCCGTATCCAGAATCACGACGTCGTGCTGATGCGCCCGCGCGTAGGCGACGGCCTCCTTTGCAGTCTCCACCGGGTCTTGCGTTCCCCGCTCGAAGACCGGCACGCCGACCTGACCGCCGACGACCTGCAGCTGCTTGATGGCGGCGGGGCGATAGATATCGCAGCCGACCAGCAGCGGGCGCTTGCCGTCCTTTTTGAGCCAGTTGGCCAGCTTGGCCGACATCGTCGTCTTGCCCGCGCCCTGAAGGCCGCAGAGCATGAACACGGTCACCGGGGAGGAGCTGTATGTCAACCGGGCGTTGCTGCCGCCCATCAGGCTGGTGAGCTCCTCGTTTACGATCTTGATGATCTGCTGCTGGGCGCTCAGGCTCTCGAGCGTCTCCTGCCCCACGCAGCGCTCGGAGCACCGCTTGACGAAATCCTTGACGACCTTGTAATTGACGTCCGCCTCCAGGAGCGCCATGCGCACCTCGCGCATCACGAGCTTCTCATCGTCCTCGGTGAGCTTGCCCTTGCCGCGCATCTTGCCAAACGCCTGTTGGAGTCTTTGCGTGAGTCCCTCAAAGGCCATCTTATTCCTCCTCCTGCGAAAGCAGCCGCGTCAGAATCTCTCTTGCGCGCTGCGCCTGTTCCCCGGGCGCGTCCCGGAGCGCCTCAAGCCCTTCGCGAAGCCCCTGTGTGAGCCGGCGGTAGCGCGCAAGCAGCCCGAGCTGGGCCTCGTAGGCCTCCAGCTGGCGCGCGGCGCGGTGAACGGAATCGCATGCGCCCTGGCGGGAAATGCCCTCCTGCGCGGCGATCTCCGAAAAGGAAAGATCCTCCTCGCAGTAAAGCGAGAGCAGCTCCCTCTGCCGCCCGGTGAGCAGCGGCCCGTAAAAGGCGAAGAGCCAGCCGGTCTCAATGCGATCCACAGTTCCCTCCGTAAAGCGAAAACACTTGACAGCCCGGTTATTATACGCCTTTCGCGCCTCCATGTCAAGGGTTTTTGCTTGACATTTCGCTTTTTTCGCGTCCCTCGGGCAGAGCGCCTCCGCCCCGCTTCGGGCTCAGGCCCCCTCCCGCTGCCCCCGCCCGACGATCACGATGCTCAGGCAGATGAGCGCAAGCGCCGCGCCGTACTTGGCAAGCGGAAGCTCCGCGCCCGAATCCACCAGCAGCAGCGAGAGCAGCACGCCGAAAATCGGCTGCAAAAACATGTACACCGCCACGCGGGACACCGGATTGGCCTTGAGCAAAACCGCCCAGAGCGTATACGCCGTCGCCGAGAGCGCGGCCAGATACAGCAACACGAGCCCCGCCGCCGCGCTCTGCGGGTGCAGCCGCCCGCCCATCAGGAAGGCGCACAGGGCCATCGCCGCCCCGCCGGCCACAAACTGCCAGCCGCTGAGCGCGACGGGGTCGTCCCCCTGTCCGTAGCGCTTGATGAGGCCCGCGCTGCACGCGCTGGCGGTCATCGAGACGATCATAAACCCGTCGCCCAGCAGCGAAAACGAGGCGTCCAGCCCCGTGCCGTCGAGGCTGACGAGCACAACGCCCGCCACGCCGAGCAGCCCGCCCAGCCACTTGAGCCCATTCATCCGCTCGGAGCGGAACAGATAGCAGGACACCAGAATCGCCACAAACGCGTTGAGCCCTAGGATGATCGACCCCTTGACGCTTGAGGTATGCGCCACGCCGATATAGAAAAACACATATTGCGCGACCGTCTGCACCAGCGCGAGCTTGATCACCTTGCCCCAGCTTCCGGCCTTGGGCACGACAAAACGCCTTTGGCCCGCGCTGGCAAAGGCTACCGTCAGCGTGCCCGCGAGCGTGAACCGGCAGCCCGCAAAGAGGATCTGCGCCGCCGCCTCCCCCTCGCCGACGGCAAAAAGCCGGTAGCCGAGGTTGATAAACGGCACGGCGCTTCCCCAGAGCAGGCAGCAAAACGCCGCCAGCAGCGCGACGGCGAGCGGGCGGGTGAGCATCGTCTTTTGTTCCATATCTCCATCTCCCGTGTGTTGATGGGCACAGTATAGCACACCTCATGGAAAAAGAGAAGACGGGGGACGCCAAGCGTTCCCCCGCCCGTCAGAGCTCCGCGATGATCAGCCGGCAGCTCTCCGTGTATGTCGACCAATCCTCGGCATACTCCTCTAAGCCTGCCCTGTATGATTTCATGCCCCAT
>JAUNPI010000022.1 GCA_030536875.1 Clostridia bacterium | reverse complement strand
AAACGGCGGAACCCCAACACCGCCCGTCGCGCTCGGAAAGAATGCGCTCCTCCAACCACGATTCCAGAACGTCCAAACCCCAGCGAAGCCAACGCCTCCGGGATCCCCGCCCGACCTCCAGCGCCGGGAATCTCCCCTGCTTGAACCCTTGACGCAGCGTGTATTCCGACAGCCCAGTTTCCCGGGCAGCCTCTCGTGTGTTGACAAAACGCATCATGTCTCCTCCTTTCGACGCGCAACAATGTGAGCAATAGCCTCCAGCACCCGCTCTCGCTCAGTATCCGGAAGCTCGTGGCGGAGCTTGCGGGAAAAGGATGTTTCCGGGATCCCGAGTTTCTCTGCCACCTGCCACTGACATACTCCAGCCTCTTTCAAAGCAGTCCGAACCACAATATTCGACATTTGATCTCTCCTCCCTATGCACATTATATCGCCATTTGCGTGAAAAATCAATATTTTTAATTAAAAATCATCATAAATGATGATTTAACATTTTGAATGCTGTTGTTGTTGACTTTTATATGTGACTAGCGTATAATTTGCTCAAACGGAGAGGAGAGGGCACTTATGCTAGATACACTTGCAAACAATCTCGTGGCTATCCGAAGAATAAGAAAAATGACACAAAAAGACGTAGCAAGCCAAATTGGAATAACCGCGACGGCTCTTTCTGCTTACGAAAAAGGACAAAGAGAACCTACTCTAGGTGTAATTATTAAACTCGCAGATTATTATGGCGTTACTTTAGACTGGTTGTGTGGTCATGAAAAAAGCTCTGAGCCAGAAACAATTACTCGTGCAGATTTCCTACGATTTCTGTCATATGTGTATGAAGAAATCAAATTTAAGCCGAATGTTTCTGATTTGCGTGTGGCATGCGACATTGACATTAAGAATATTGATGATTTTCCCACCAAAGATGCTGCTATATTAATTGGCCGCTTTGAACGCTATTATAACGAATCTCCCCGCAGCAATTTTATTTCAAAGGTTACATTTGAATTTACCTCCATTGATCCGTGGATGTTTCGGTATTTCCAAGATTTTGACAATTTGGTAACCGTACAGAAGATGAATGATTTGCCCGTTGATGTAGTAACGCCGTGGAAACACTCCGAATTGTCAAAGTATGAAAAGGATCCTTTATTTAAACCAGTGAAAGAAGAGGATTAACCATATGAACCTAGAGAACCGCGGCAATGGCTCTTGGCGTCTCACAATCTCCGACGGCTACGCTCCGGACGGCTCAAAGATTCGCTACCGGCAGACGATCAAAGTCGATCCCACGCGCACAGAGAATGCCCAGCGCAGAGAGGCGGAGAAGCAGGCCGCCCTCATCGAGGCCGACTTCCGCCGCAAGCTGCTGACCGTCAGCCGCCGGATCACGCTTGCCGAACTGGCGGAAGAATACCTCGGCAGCCTTCGCAGCCTGAAGGAATCCACTGTCAAGCAATACCGCGATGTGATCGACGGGCGCATTGTTCCCGCGCTGGGCAAGATCTCCGTACAGGATTTGACGCCCCGCACGATCAATGCCTTTTACTCAAAGCTGGAGGAGGAACCCGCGCTGACAAAGCGCAGCAAGACGGGCAAGCTCAGCGGCACAACCCGGCTCAAATACCACACCCAGCTTCACGCCATGCTGAATTTCGCCGTCCGAATGGGCTACATTGCCATCAATCCCGCCGCACAGGTCACCCCGCCGCGGAAGGACACGCAGGAAACGCAATGGTATGAGCTCGAGCAGGCCGGGAAGCTGCTCCACGTGCTGGATACGCTTGAGGATCCCCAATGGCGGCTGTTTTTCTATATGGCCCTCTATACGGGCATGCGCCCGAATGAGTTGATCGCCCTGAACTGGTCGGATATCAAGGGCAACGTGCTTCGCGTCTCCTCCGGCGCGGTTTACGCTAAAGGGCAAGGCACAAAGCGGTCGGACAGGCCAAAAACAGCCAAGAGCGTGAGGAGCATCGATCTCCCGCCGACAATCATGACGCAGCTCAGCGCCCACCGGCGCGCGCAGCTCGAATACCGTCTCCCCTTCGGCACAAACTGGTCGGAGCCAGATGCCGTATTCACGACGGACGATGGGCGGCGAATATGCATCAGCACACCGACACACAAATTCCAGAAGGTTCTCAAGCAAAACAACCTCCCGCACATCACGCTTTACGGCCTGCGTCACACCTCCGCTTCGACGCTGATTGCGCGGGGAATCTCCGCCCGCGATGTCGCCGCGCGGCTCGGTCATGCCCAGACCTCGACAACGCTGAACATCTACGCGCACGCCTTTGAAGACGCAAACAGCCGCGCGACAGCGGCTGTCAGCAATGCCTTCGACCAGGCGCGCGAGGGGTAAAACGGGGCCTCCGGTCCCCCCAATAGTCCCCAATTTCTAAAATATAACTATATTGAAATAAAGAAAAACCGCTGACTTTTCTAAAGAAGTCAACGGTTTTTTCATGGTGTATCTGACAGGATTCGAACCTGCGGCCTTCAGAGTCGGAGTCTGACGCTCTATCCAACTGAGCTACAGATACAAGCTCTTTTTGTATTATACTATGCCGGATTGGTTATGTCAACCACCGATTGGGTCGGAACAGCGAGGTGAAGCGCGGAAAAAATCTCCCGGCCCCAAGGCGGAACCGGGAGGGGTTCGAAGCTTACTTCTCGGAAGCAGCTTCGGCTTCCATGTCGATGACCTGCTTGCCGTCATAGTAGCCGCAGTGCTTGCAGATACGGTGGGCGAGCTTCATCTGCTGGCAGCGCGGGCACTTGACGATGCCGGGCGCGGACAGCTTCCAGTTCGCACGGCGCATACGGCCGCGAGACTTCGAGATTTTTCCCTTCGGAAGAGCCATTGTTTACACCTCCTCATCCTCATTCAGCAAAGATGCTAATGCCGAAAAAGGATTTCTGTGAGTCAGATCCTTCTGGCACGAACACTCATGGACATTGAGGTCTGCGCCGCACTGCGGGCAAAGCCCGCGGCAATCCTCCCGACAGAGAATGCGGGAGGGGAGCTCCAAGAGCAGCGCGGTGCGCACCGCGTCGTCAAGCTCCAGCACATGACCGGTATACAGGTATCCATCCTCCCCCGGCTCCCGTTCCTGACCCTTATCGCGGATAAAGGCCTCGCTGACCTCGGCGCTGACCTCGGTCACGGTAGGTTTCAGGCATCTGGCGCAGGGAGATTCAATCGCCGCGCGGGCCACCCCGCGCACAATGACGGTCTCGTCGGCAAGCATATACGTGCCGGAAAACGAGACGGGACGGACATACGCGATCGCGTCGCCATTCCAGCGATCCTCGCCCCAAGGCTCAAGGAGATCGAAGGCGACATCGACGCCCTTCCTCTGAATGCCCTTGGTCATATCCAGCTTCATCGTTTCACCTCAAAGTTGACCGTTCCATATTATACGCAGTTTGACCGCGCTTGTCAAGCCTTAATTGCTTCACAGCTTCGAAACAATCTCCAGCGTGTCGCGCGCGATGGGCAGCTCCTCGTTGGTCGGGATGCGCAGCACCTTGATGGTGGAATCGTCCGCGCTGATGATGCCGCAGACGCCGCGCTGGTTCTTCGCCGGGTCGATCTTGACGCCCATGAACGCAAGGCCCGCGATGACGTCCGCGCAGGCCGCGGTGTCGTTTTCGCCGATGCCAGCGGTAAAGACGATGGCGTCCGCGCCGCCGACGGCGACGTTGTACGCGCCGATGTACTTCTGAATGCGGTAGCACCAGACGTCCAGCGCTGCCTGAGCCTGCGCGTCGCCCTTGGCCGCGGCGGCCTTGACGTCGCGCATGTCGCTGGAGCAGGACAGGCCCGCGAAGCCGGACTTCTTGTTGAGGCAGTTGAGCATCTGGTGGATGTCCATGCCGGTGTTGTCCATGATGTATTCGAGAACAGCCGGGTCGACGTCGCCGGAACGCGTGCCCATCAGCACGCCCTCAAGCGGCGTGAGGCCCATCGTCGTGTCGACGACCTTGCCGCCCACGATCGCGCTGAGGGAGGAGCCGTTGCCCAGGTGGCAGATGATGAACTTGCAGTCCTCCGGCTTCTTGCCCAGATATTTGGGCGTCTCGCCCGCGATGAAGCGGTGGCTGGTGCCGTGGAAGCCGTAGCGGCGAACCTTGAGGTTGGTGTAATACTCGTACGGCACGCCGTAGAGGAACGCCTTGGGCGGCATCGTCTGGTGGAACGCGGTGTCAAACACGGCGACGTTCGGCTTGGTCGGCATGACCGCCTGGCAGGCCTTGATGCCCGCGATATTGGCCGGCTGATGCAGCGGCCCAAGCGGCACGAGCTCCTCGATGCCCTTCATCGTCTCCTCGGTCACCAGCACGGAGCCCTTGAAGGTCTCGCCGCCGTGGAGAACACGGTGGCCGCACGCGCCGATCTCGTCGAGCGAATTGATTGCGCCGTTCTCCTTGTCGGTGAGCGCCTCGAGGACGGCGGAGATGGCTTCGGTGTGATCGGCCATGTTGCGGGTGAACTCGATGACCTTGTCCGTGCCCAGCACGTTCTGCTTGAAGTGGGTTCCCTCGATGCCGATGCGCTCAACGAGGCCCTTGGCCTTGACGGACTCGTCGTCCATGTCGATCAGCTGGAACTTCAGGGAAGAGGAACCGGCATTGATAACCAGAATTTTCATTGGAATCGTCCTCCGTTCATGGGTTGGGGGAAGTTACGCCTGCGCCTTGACCGCCGCGATCGCCACGACATCCACGATGTCCTCGACCGAGCAGCCGCGGGAGAGATCGTTGACCGGCTTGGCAAGGCCCTGGATGACCGGGCCGATGGCCTTGGCGTCGCCCAGACGCTGCACGAGCTTATAGCCAATGTTGCCGGCCTGAAGATCCGGGAAGATCATGACGTTCGCCTGGCCGGCAACCGGGCTGCCCGGGCACTTGAGGTTGCCCACGGAGGCGACCAGCGCCGCATCGGCCTGCATCTCGCCGTCGACATTGAGCTCCGGCGCCTGCTCATGCACCAGCTTCACGGCGTTTGCGACCTTGTCGACCAGATCATGCTTGGCAGAGCCCTTCGTGGAGAAGGAGAGCATCGCCACGCGCGGCTCCATACCCAGCAGCGCCTTGCCCGTCTGGGCGGAGGCGATGGCGATATCCGCCAGCTGCTCGCTGGTGGGGTCGATGTTGACCGCGCAGTCGCCGAAGACGAGCACGCCGTCGTCGCCGTACTTCTTGTCCTGAACCTCCATGAGGAAGCAGGAGGAGACCGTCTTGATGCCCGGGGCGCCCTTGATGATCTGCAGGGCCGGGCGCAGCACGTCGCCGGTGGTGTTGATCGCGCCCGCGACCATCGCGTCCGCATCGCCCATCTTGAGCATCATCGTGCCGTAAAACAGCGTGTTCTTCAGGCACAGATCGGTCGCCTTTTCCAGCGTCATGCCCTTCTTCTCGCGAATGTGGAAGAGCGCCTCGGCGTAAGCGGGCGTCTTCTCGCTCGTCGCCGGATCGGCGATGCAAACGCCGGTCAGGTCAACGCCCAGCTCGGCGGCCTTCGCCTCGATTTCGGCCTTCGCGCCCACGAGGGTGATCTTGGCCAGCCCCAGCTTGGTGATCTTCTCCGCGGCCTGCACGGTGCGCGGCTCCGTGCCCTCCGCCAGCACCACGTGCTTGACGTCCGCAGCCGCTTTTGCTCTGATTTTGTCGATGACAGACATTTGTAAATCCTCCTTGACGTGTTATAATAGGCTTATCGGGAGATAAGCCCACGGTAAACCAAGCGATACACGTTAATTATACCGCACTTTGTCCGTTTTGAAAAGGTGACGGACGAATTTTGTTCGCAAACCTCACATATAAGGAGAAACTTATGCGCGTCGTATCGGTCGTCTGTGAATACAATCCCTTTCACCGGGGGCATGCGCTGCACTTGGCGCGCGCAAGAGAGGCCTCCGGGGCGGATTACGTGATCCTCGCCATGAGCGGCCCGGTCACCCAGCGCGGCGCCTTTGCCCGCCATGACAAGTGGACGCGCGCCCGCGCGGCGCTTGTCCACGGCGCCGATCTCGTCTTGGAGCTGCCCGTGCGCTTTGCCTGCGCCAGCGCGCAGGAGTTCGCGCAGGGCGGCGTCTCGCTCCTCGCCTCCCTGGGAGTGACGACACACCTGTCCTTCGGCTGCGAGGCGGAGGCCCTGCCCGCTCTTGAGGCCGCCGCCCGCGCGCTGGGCGAGGAGACGCCGGCCTTCGCCGCCGCGCTGCGCGACGGGCTTGCGCGCGGCCTCTCCTATCCGCGCGCCCGGGCCGAAGCCGCCATGCAGGCGCACGGCCTTCCCGCACAGGTGCTCTCCCTGCCCAACGCGGCGCTTGCGCTGGAATACCTGCGCGCGCTGCCGGAAACCATCCAGGCCGTCCCCATCGCGCGCGAGGGTTCCGGCTATCACGACCCGGCGTTCTCCCCTTTGGCCAGTGCGACGGCCGTGCGCGCCGCGCTCGTGCGCGGGGAAAGGGAGGCGGCGCTCTCCGCGCTGCCCGAGCCCGGGCTCTTCGCCGACGCCGAGGCTCGGGGGGACGTTCACGAGGAGGAGGCCCTCGCCCAAGCGCTCCTCTATCGCCTGCGCGCGATGCCCGAAGAGGCGCTCTCACAGATTGCCGGCATGGACGAGGGGCTCCACCATCGCTTTAAAGCCTCTGCGCAGCGCGCTACCAGCCGCCAGGCGCTCATCGCCGCCGTCAAGAGCAAGCGCTACACGTGGGCGCGCCTCTCGCGCCTGTGCAGCTGCGTGCTGCTGGATGTCACGCGCGAGCTGACGGGCGAGCATCCCAAGCCCGCCTACGCGCGCATTCTCGGCTTCCGCAGGGACGCCGCGCCGCTTCTGCACGAAATCAAAAAAAACACGGCTCTGCCGCTGATCGCCAAGGCCGCCGATTTCGATCGCGCCCACCCGCTCTTCGCCCTCGACCTGCGCGCCCAAGATCTCTGGTCTCTGGGCTGCGCATCCCGCGAGCTGCGCGCCGCCGGGCGCGATTTCGTGACCGCGCCCGTCATCGTCTAATCTCGATCATACAGACAGGAGGTCTCCCCATGCGCATCCTCGTCCTGCCGCTGACGGTCCTTGCCGCCGTCTGCCTCTATCTTTCCCTGCCCCGGCTTGCGCCGCGCATCGGCGCGCTCCTTGTGCGCCTGTATGCCCTTGTCTGCCGCGCGTTTACGCGCAAAGACGGGCGCGCGGATGAGCGCCCCGCGCTGCTCGTGTTCCTTCTTTTGCTCGGCGGCTCGGCAGCGCTGATCAGCGCCGTCCATCCGCTGCTGGGCGTGCCGGTCTGCGCGCCGCTTCTGACGGGCTTTTCCTTTCTCCCGTCCTGCGTGAAGGCCAAGGCCGAGCTCGACGCCGGCCAATGCGCGGGCAACGTCGCCGGGTATGAGGCCCGCGTCCGCCAGACCTGCGCCTCGCTCGCCCCGGCCTTTGTGGGCGGCGTCTTTGCGCCTTTGCTGCTGCTGGCCGTGGGCACGCCGCTGTATCTGGGCTGCTCGCTCCCCCTCATGTTCTGCGGCCTGCGCGCCCTGAGCGACGTGCAGCCCGACGCGCGGCGCGCGTATGCGCTCCTCCTCTCGCTGTCGGATGCGGTCGTCCGCGCCCTGCTCGTGCTCTGCTCCGGCGTCGCCGGGCGCAACCCGCTGCACACCGCCGGCCGCACCGCCCAGCAGCGTCTGATGAGCATCCTCGGCATCGCGGGGGACGGCTCCGATACCCACCCGCCCATCTCCGGCGATATCACGCAGGCGGTCTTCCTGTGCTGCTTTGTGACCGGGCTGCTCACGCTGCTGCTCTCTCTTTTGCTGATCCCGCTGGCGTGACGGGACGAAAGCAAACGCCGGGGCGAGCGTGCCCCGGCGTTTGACTGCCTTTAGCGTTACACGACGTTTCCTTGTGATCCGCGCCTTTTGATCCGAGCACGATCAGGCACGCTCCAGCTCGATTCGGCATTCCCACGCGCGGAGCCTGTCCGCATCGCCCTCGTCGGGATAGTTGCCAAGCAGCCGCTCTCCGCAGGAGACCGCCTCGCCCTCCAGCGCCGCCTCCTCGCCGGAAAAGTTGCAGACTGCCTTGAGCCGCGTCTTCCCGTCGTTTCGGATATAGGCGAACACCTGCGCGTCGTCCTCCATCAGCAGCGCAAAATCGCCGTCCGTGACGACAGGCAGCTCGCGCCGCAGCGCGATGAGCCGCTTGTAAAAGCTCAGCACGGAATCCGGGTCGCTTGCCTGCGCCTCGGCGTTGATGCGCTCGAAATTGGGGTTCACAGCCATCCACGGCGTTCCCGTCGTGAAGCCCGCGTTCCGCCCCGCGGTCCACTGCATCGGCGTGCGCGCGTTGTCGCGCCCCTTGCGGCGGATGCAGGCCATCATGTGTTCGGGACTGAACGTCCCCCGCTCCAAAACCAGCTCGCCATAAGCGTTGATCGCCTCGACGTCGCGGCTTTCCTCGATGGCTGCAAACGGATAATTCGTCATGCCCAGTTCCTCGCCCTGATAGATGTAGGGCGTTCCCTGCATCATGTGCAGGCACGCGCCCAGCATCTTCGCGCTGCGCACGCGGCTCGCCTCGTCCGCGTCGCAGCCGAAACGGGAGACCACGCGCGGCTGGTCATGGTTGCTCCAATAGAGGCTGTTCCACGCTTTCCCGTGCAAATCGTTCTGCCAGCGGGCGAGAATCCGCTTGAGCTTCACAAGGTCGAGCCTCGCCGTGGACCACTTGGTGAGCGCCCCGTCCGGGCCGATCTCATCGTCGACGCCCATGTGTTCAAACTGGAAGACCATGTCCAGCTCGCTGCCGTCCAGCGACGCGTAGCGCAGCGCGTCCGCCGTGGTGACGCCGCCGGTTTCGCCCACGGTCATGATGTCGTAGCGGCTGAGCACCTTGTGGTTCATCTCTCGCAAGTATTCGTGCTCCGTCGGCCCGTTGCAGACGTCTCCTCCCGGCCCGCCGTCGCTCAGAAGCACGTTCTCCGGCTTGCCGACCATGTTGATGACGTCCATGCGGAACCCGTCAATCCCCTTGTCCAGCCACCAGCGCATCATCTCGTATACGCCCTCGCGCACACGCGGCTCGTGCCAGTTGAGGTCGGCCTGATCGTCCGCGAACATGTGCAGGTAGTATTCGCCCGTGGCCTCGTCGCGCTTCCACGCCGAGCCGGAAAAGACGCTGCGCAGCCTGTTGGGCTCGCCGCCTTCAAACCCCTCGCGCCAAACGTAAAAATGGCGCTTGTCGTTTGTCTTGTCCCTGCGGGACTCCTGAAACCACACGTGCTCGGTGGAGGTGTGGTTGACCACCAGATCCATGATGATCCGGATGCCTCTCTCGTGCGCGCGCTCAAGCAGCTCCTCGAAGTCTTCCATCGTCCCGAACTCGGGCGCAATCCTGCGGTAATCGCGGATGTCATACCCGCCGTCCACGCCGGAATGCTCATAGATCGGGTTGAGCCAAATGACGTCCGCCCCCAGCTGACGGATGTAGTCCAGCCGGCTGATCACGCCTCTGAGATCGCCCATACCGTCCCCGTTCCCGTCCTGAAAGCTCTTGGGATAGACCTGGTAGACCACCGCGCGCTTAAACCAATCACTCATCGATAACCCTCACATTCTCTCGTCCAAAGGTGTCAAACACCCTGTCCAAATTGCTCTGCGCCTGCTCCTTGGCAGCTTTTTGCTGGGCAAGAATGGCCTTGTCCGACTCCGCGACCGTCCCCTCGATGGCGGCGTGGAATACCGCCGTGTAGCCCGCCGCCTCCGTGAGCAGGGCGGAAATTTCGTCGTTTTTTTCCTTCATGCTCAGCATCTTGACCGCCATCGCCCCCGAGCCGGGCGCGAAGACGACCGTAAAGATGCCGGAGGCCGAAAAGGCTTGGCAAGGCCGTAAATCATCGGCTTCTGCCGCAGGCGTCTGAGCGTCTCCTGCCAAACCTTTTCGGCCTCCGGCGCGGGCCCCTTGGGCGGCTCGGCCTGCCGGATGGGCTCGCCGTCCTGCCCGCCGCTGCGCTCGTCTTCCGCCGCAGCCTTTCGCTTCTTCCCGTCCGTCGCCTGCGCGGGCGCGGCCTGCACAAACGCGCCCTCGCGCAGCCTGCGCTCGAGCTCGTCCACCCGCGCGACAAGCGCCTCGACCTGCCGGCTTTCCTCCGGCGCGCAGGCGCGCAGCGTCGCCGCCTCGAGGGCAAAACGCGGCTGCGCAGCCCACTTCATGTCCGTCTCGCTGGAAAGAAAGAGGTCAAGCATGCGCATGAGCCTCGTGTAGGACGTCCGCCCCGCCTGCGCCGCGTATTCCGCCGCGTCCTCCTCCGTGGTGTCCAGCAGCTCCGCGGTCTGCGCCGCGCCGCAGACCCCGGCGAGCATCAGCGCGCGCAGATGCGCGCTCACGTCGCGCACAAAGACCTGCACCTCGCGCCCCATGCGCATCATCTCGTCGATCATGGCGACGGCCCCCGGCGCGTCCGCGCCGATGAGCTTGTCCGCAAAGGCGAAAAGGAAGCGCTTGTCCGACGCGCCGAGCACCTCGAGCACCAGCGCCTCGGTCAAACCCGCGCCGTCCTCCTGCGCGTAGCCCAGACACATGTCCATGATCGACCACGCGTCGCGCATGCCGCCCTCCGCCGCGCGCGCGATGCGCCAAAGCGCGGCCTCCTCGCAGCGGATATCCCCCTCCAGAAGCGCCACGCGCAGGCGCTCCACGATCTGCCCCGCCGGAATGCGCCCAAAGTCAAAGCGCTGGCAGCGCGAGAGGATCGTCGCCGGAAGCTTCTGCGGCTCCGTCGTCGCCAGAATGAAGACGACATAGGACGGCGGTTCCTCCAGCGTCTTGAGCAGCGCGTTGAATGCGCCCTGCGAGAGCATGTGAACCTCGTCGATGATGTAGACGCGGTATCGGCCCGTCTGCGGCGGATATTTGACCTTCTCGCGCAGGTCGCGAATCTCGTCCACGCCGTTGTTGCTCGCCGCGTCGATCTCGAGGATGTCGAGGCTGCTCTCGGCCGCGAGCGCCTGACACGTCGGACACGTTCCGCAGGGCTCGCCCCTGTCCGGATTTTCGCAGTTGACCGCGCGCGCGAAGACCTTCGCCGTGGAGGTCTTGCCCGTGCCGCGCGTGCCGCAGAACAGATACGCATGCGCGATCCGCCCGCTCATCACCTGGCTGCGAAGCGTCCTGATGACGGCCTCCTGCCCCACAAAATCGTCAAACCGCGCCGGGCGATAGCGGCGGTACAGCGCCTGATAGCCCATATACTCCCTCCGTCAAACCTCAAACTTGTTCACCTGTAGCATAGCACAAAAAAACGGACTTGACAATGTTTCGCGCAAAGCAGTTTTTTTGTGGCCACATTCGCCCAAACCTGCTATAATAGGCAAGGACTGCTTGATTTGCTATGGAGGCTTAGCCATGAATCTTTCCGGCGTCATTTCCCAGCTCATTTCGCTCTTCCTCATGATGCTCATGGGCTTTATCGCCGCGCGCGCCGGCGTCATCACGCCCGAGTTTCGCAAGCGCCTCTCGACGCTGACGCTCAACACCGCCGCGCCCTGCATCATCCTCTCCTCCGTCCTGGAAAGCGAGGGCGCCGGCGTGAGCATGGTGACGGTTCTGCTGGTCGCCGTGTTCTTCTATGCGGTGATGATCGCGCTCGCCGCGCTGCTCACCCGCCTTTCGCGCGTGCCCAAGGCGCAGCGCCCGCTCGACCAGATGATGCTGGTGTTCACCAACGTGGGCTTTATGGGCATTCCCGTCGTCGACGCGCTCTACGGTCCCTCGGGCGTCACGATGGTCGCCATGTTCATCCTGCTCTTCAACCTCACGTTCTTCTCCTACGGCGTGCTGCTGGTCTCCGGCGGCGGCAAGCTCAACCTGCGCGCGCTGGGCAACGCCTGCATCTTCGCCGCGCTGGGCGCGCTCGTCCTGAGCCTGACGGGGTGGCATTTGCCCGCTCCCATCGAGACGACGCTCTCCGCCGTCGGCGCCATGAATACGCCGCTGGCGATGATGATCATCGGCGCTTCCCTCGCCCACAGCGACGTGCGCGCCGCGCTGACCAACCCGCGGCTGTATCGCATCAGCTTTCTGCGCATGATCGTCATGCCGCTGGTCGTGCTGCTGATCATGCGCCTTCTGCCCGTCGACCCCATGCTCGCCGGCGTCGCCGTGGCGATGGCCGCCATGCCCGTGGCCGGCAACTGCGCGATGATCTCGGACATCTACCTGCCCGACGACATGACCGCCTCCCACGCGGTGATCGTCTCCACGCTGCTGTCCGCCGTGTCGCTTCCGCTGATCTGCGCCGCCATCAGCGTCGTGCTGTGACAGCCTTGCCACACTGCGCGGTCTGTGATAGAATAAAGCCGTAGCATATGGGCTCGGAGACTTGCACGGTGGCGCTCGCTTTCGCTCACACAAAGGCAAAAGCGAGGTGAGGCACATGAGTATTTACGATTTGCTCAGCACAATCAGCTGTATCTTTTCGTTTATCTCTCTGCTTATCGCGGTTTATGAACTAGGCCGCCATAAGTAAAAGCCACACCGCCGTGTAGTTGCAGCTACTGCGGCGGCGTGGCTTCTTTCGGCGTTTCCGCGAAAGTGGGAAATCGCTGTACAAGATGACCATCTCTTGGCCCCATTATACTACACCGGCGGACGGCGTGTCAAGCGCCGCCCGCCCTTCTCTATTGTTTCGTCCCGCGCATTCGCCCCGCTACTCTCCACACAATCTCCACATTTTTGCGCTATAATATGATCCGTCTTTCATCTTCGATCTTTTT
The DNA here is from genome assembly GCA_030536875.1 of Clostridia bacterium. Taxonomy (GTDB): domain Bacteria; phylum Bacillota; class Clostridia; order Christensenellales; family Aristaeellaceae; genus Ventricola. The sequence continues at coordinate 13,531 of JAUNPI010000022.1, read as the reverse complement.
CGATCTTTTTCAAAGGGGGATCGCTCCATGACGCGCATTCTCGCCGTCGAGGACGACGCCGACATCCTCGACCTGCTCCTCACCTATCTTTCCCATGCCGGCTACGACGCCGCGGGCGCATGCGACGCCAAGGCCGCCCTCTCAAGCCTTGAGGCCGCCCCGCCGGATCTTATCCTGCTGGATGTGCTCCTGCCGGGCGCGGACGGCTTCACCCTCTGCGAGATCATCCGCCGCCGCTCGCGCGTGCCCATCATCATGCTGACCGCGCTGGACGACGAGAAGAGCCAGCTGCGGGGCTTCGATCTCGGTGTGGACGACTATGTCCCCAAGCCCTTCTCCATGCCCGTGCTGCTGGCCAAGATCGAGGCCGTCCTGCGCCGCGCCGGCGCGGGCGAGCACCGCCGCCTCACATGCGGCCCCCTTTCCCTCGATCTGGACGCCCACGAGGCGCTGCTTGAGGGCAGGCCCGTCGCGCTCACGCTCCGGGAGTTCGAGCTTCTGCGCGTGCTGCTTATCAACCGGGGCATCGTGCTCTCCCGCCAGACGCTGCTCAACCGCGTGTGGAGCTATGACTTTCTGGGGGACGAGCGCATCGTCGACACGCACATCAAGAACCTGCGCAAAAAGCTGGGGCTTGAGATGATCGAGACCATCAGAGGGGTGGGATACCGCATTGTCTGAGCGCAGCCTCTCCGCGCGCATTTTCCTTCTGACCTTCGCGCTGCTCGCCTGCTGCTGCCTGCTGACCTACGGCTTCATCGCGCTGGTCATGCCCCTCACCTATACCGCCTCTCAGACGGCGCAGATCTCCAAGGAGGCCGCCGCGCTCGCCCGCGAGCTGGAAACGGCGTCGCTCTCAAGCTGCAAGTCCCTCCTCCAGCGCTTTGCCTGGCGCATTGGCGCGCAGGTCGCCGTGCTGAACGAGGCGCAGCAGGTCGTTCTGAGCGCCAACACACACAGCGACGCCGAAATCGAAATCACCGTCTCCTCTGACGGGGAAGACCTGCCGGAGAGCTTCTCCTTCGGCGACGTGCAGGACGGCGATGGGGACGACGCCGGTTTGTATACCCAGACCATCGCCTGTTCGTTTCGCTTTTCGGGGGACGCCTCCCCGCACACCCTGATGGTCAGCGCAAACCTCGAGCGCGTCAATCAGGCGGCGGAGGCCTTACGGCACATCTGGCCTTGGCTTGTCTGCGCCGTGGGCCTGCTCTCGCTGCTGGGCGCCGCGCTCTACGCGCGCATCGTCTCCGCCCTGCGCGCGCAGAACGAATCCCTGCGCCAGGATGTGGAGCGCGAGCGCACAATGGAGGCCCAGCGCTCCGCCTTCTTTTCGGCCGCCTCTCATGAGCTGAAGACCCCCGTCACCGTCATCAAGGGGCATCTGAGCGGCATGCTCGGCAGCGCCCCGGCCTGCCCGGAGTGGGACGAGGCGCTCGCCCGGTGCCTGCGCGCCGCATCCCGGCTGGAACGCCTTGTCGGCGAGCTGCTAACCCTCTCGCGCATGGATGCCCCGGACTTCTCCCCGCGCATGGAGCCCCTCTCCCTCTCGGAGCTCACGCTTGCGTGCGTGCGCGAGATGCAGGAGCTCTTTGATCTGCGCGAAGTCGCCCTGCTCTCGGACGTCTCCCCCGGCCTGCGCGTCTTGGGAGACCCCGCGCTGCTCCAAAAGGCGATCGACAGCGTGCTGACCAACGCCGCGCTGTATTCTCCGCCGGGCGCGCATGCGCGCGTTTGCCTGCGGGCCGAGGGCGACCGCTGCGTCCTCTCGGTGGAAAACGCGCCTGCGCACATCCCCGAGGATTCGCTTCCCCATCTGTTCGAGGCGTTCTACCGCTGCGAACCCTCGCGCAGCCGCGCGACCGGCGGAAGCGGCCTCGGGCTGTACCTGACCCGGGCGATCCTCTCGCGCCACGGCGCTGGCTGCGGCGTCTCCAACACAGCGTCCGGCGTGCTCGCCAAGCTGACGTTTCCTCTCGCCGCGTCCCCGCTCCACGCAAAACACACAAACCGCCCATAAAAACTCCACACGGCCATGCTATCCTTTCGTCATTCCCCGCAGACAGCGCGGGAAGCGATGAAAGGACGGTTTTTGATGAAGATCGACATGCTCTCCCTCTCGATGACCTACCCCAGCGGGCGCATGGCCTTGGAGCCCTTCAGCCTCTCTTTGCCCGAGGCCGGTCTCGTCGGCCTGCTCGGGCCCAACGGCGCGGGCAAATCGACGCTCATCCGCCTCATGACGGCGGCGCTCACGCCCACACAGGGCAAAATTCTCGTCGACGGCGTTCCCCCGTTCCAATGTGAGCGAGCGTTCAAATCGAATCTCGGGCTCCTGCCCCAGCGCTTCGGCCTTTACGACGAATTGACCTGCGAGCAATTTTTGCGCTACATGGCCTCGCTCAAGGGCATCGTCCCCGCCGCCCCGGCCATCGAGCGCGCCTTGGCGCAAACCAACCTTCTGGACAAGCGCCGCGCGCGCATCCGCACGCTGTCCGGCGGTCAGCGCCAGCGCGTGGGCATCGCGCAGGCCCTGTTGGGCAATCCCCGGCTGCTCATCCTCGACGAGCCGACCGTCGGCCTCGACCCCGAGGAGCGCGTGCGCCTGCGCAGCCTCTTCGCCGAGTGCGCCCAGACGCGCCTCGTCCTGCTCTCCACCCACATCATCGACGACATTCAGGCCGTCTGCGACCGGCTGATCGTCCTCTCCGCCGGGCGCGTGCTCTTCTCGGGGACGCCGCACGCCCTGATCGCCGCCTCCCGCGGGCATGTCGGCCTCTTTCCCGGCGGCCCCGGGGATGCGCCCCCCGGCGTGCGCGTGCTCTCGCAGGTGAGCACGGCGGGCGGCCCCTGCTGCCGCTGCGCCGCCCCCGCGCTGCCCGCGTGCGTTCAGGAGGTTGAACCCACGCTCGAGGATGCCTACCTCTGCCTTTCCGGCGGGGAGGTGACCCTGCCTTGAAACGCTTTTCTTTCCCTTGGCCTGCCTCTGTTTCGGCATTCGTCCGCCTCTTCCCGTCGGCGCTTGCGCGGCTGCTTCGCGGCCGCGGCGCGCGTCTGGCGCTTTGCGCCGCCGCGTTATCCCCCCTGTTCGGTCTGGCCGTACACAGCGCCGGAACGGAAACGGACGCCGCCCTCTATCTGGCGAGCCCCGCCGTCGGCGGCGCATTGGCCGGCGGGCTCGCCTTCGCCCTGCTCGCGCTCCGCATCCTCGGGCATGAGCAGCGCAGCGGCATGGAGGCGCTCGCGGGCAGCGCCGTCTCCCCGCTGCTCATGGGCTGTGTCCGCACGGCCGCGCTGCTTCTGCTCTCGCTTCTTGGCGGCATGGCCGCCTCGCTCACGCTGCTCCTTTTGGCGCTTCGTGGGCTCGGCAGCCTGTTCAGTCTGAGGGAATACGCCTGCACCTGCGCGCTCTTTCTGCTTCCCGCCTTCCCCTTTGCCGTGCTCGCCGCCTCTGCGCTCATGCAGCTGACCCGCCGGGGCGGCCTTGCCCTCTTCGCGCTGGCCGCCGTCACGATGGCGTCCTATCCCGCGCAGGAGACGGGCGCCTATCTCGCCTGCTTCCTCGTCCCGCCGCCCTCGGTCTTTTCCTCGGCGCTGGGCAACGCGACGGTCTTTCGCCTCGCGGCGTACAGCCGGTTCATGTGGCTTGCCCTGCTGCTGGGCGCATGGCTGCTCTCGCTGATGACCGTGCGGGAACACGGGCTCGGGCCGGTCCGCTCTCTGCTGCTCCACAGCCGCTTTCCCGCTCTGCCCGCATGCGCCGCCGGGCTGCTCCTCTTTGGCGCGCTTGTGCTGCGCGCCCAGCCGTATATGGATCACGCCGCCCCGCCGGAATTGGATCTGTCCTCCGAGACGGGCGGCTCCTATGCCTTCTCTTACGGCGAGGCGGAAGAGGCGCAGCCCGTCACGCTGCTGTCCACAAGCAGCGAGGTCACGCTGGAACCCTCGCTCGGCCTGCTCTCCTCGCGGGTCGTTTACCGCCTGCAAAACGAAAGCGGCGAGGAGCAGCCCCTGACGCTCTCGCTGAACCCCGGCTATACGGTCGACGCCGTCACGGCAAACGGCGTCCCCCTTCCCTTTGCCGACCTGCAAAACGACTACTATGTCGGCCTCAAGGACGTTCGGCTGACGCTCCCCGCCGATAAAACCGTCGAGCTGGCCGTCTCCTATCACGGCTCGCCCAAGCTTCCCGGCGGCACGGGCCTGCTGTTTATCTATCAAGAGATCACGCCGACCTATGTCGCGCTCATGACCGGCGACACAGCCCCCAGCCTTTCCGTTCAAACCGCGGAAGACTGCCGCTTCACCGCCCGCGTCACGCTTCCCGAATCAATGGCGCTCGTCTCCTCCGGCGAAACGCCGAAGACCCTTGAGCTCTCGGGAGGCCTTGCGACCTATACCCTTTCCGGGGCCGGCAGAGGGCCTCTGCTCTTCGCCGGCGATTACATGACCCTGCCCGTCGAGGGCGTCTCCTTCCCGGCGAGCTTCTCCTTCGGGCGCGCGCTGGGACGCCTCCTCGCCGAGATCGACATCCAATCCCTGCTGCGCGATACGCTCTCCTTCTGCGAGGCGATGCTGGGCCCGCTGCCCTACGGCGAGCAAAACCCGCTGCATGTCGTGATGACCAGCGCGCACATGATGGGCGGCGGAGCCAGCCAGAACGTGAGCTTCATGGGCGAGACCTGTTTCACCTCCGCCAATCTGGCAAACGCCGTCAAGGGCGCGACGGACGCGGAGGTCATCGCCCACGAGCTGATTCACCAGTGGTGGGGCATCGCGCGCTATGTGCTCGATGAGGAACACCCCGCCTTCACCGCCGAGGCCCTGACCTCCTACACGACCTATCGCCTGATGCGCGAGCTGCACGGGGAAGCCTATGCCCGCGAGCACTACGTCGACGTCTGGCAAGAGCAGGTTCGCGAGCTGGATTCCAGCTTCTACATGCAGAACCCGCAGTATGTGGACGCGCTGCCCGCCGATGCGCAGGCTGCCCTCGGCGCGACGATCTTTGACACCAACGTCTATGCCCGCGCGCCGCTTTCCATCTACTGCGCGGAACAGCTCATCGGCACGCAGGCGCTGGACGCCGCCCTGCGCGCGCTCTTTGAGGATACCGCGCAGCCCTTCGTCACATGGCAGGGCTTCTTGGACGCCTGCGGCATCACGCAGGCTCAGCTGGACGCCCTCGCCGGGAAAGGAGTTTGAGATGACCGTCTTTTTCATCGAGCTGCGGCGTCTTGCCGCCCATCGCCTCTATGCCGCCCTGCTCGCGCTCGTGCTGCTGTATGGCCGGCACGTCATGCACACGCGCATCATCCTCGGTATAGGCGGAACGGCCCCTTTCTCCGCGCTCAGCTTCGGCACGTATCTGCTCAATCTTCTCCCGCTGCTTGCGCTGCTCGCCGTCCTGCTCGCCGCGCAGTTCCTTTCCCCGAGCGCCAGAGCCCTTCGCGCGCTCACGCAGGCCGCGCCCTATCCGCCCGCACGCCTTCGCGCGGCGCGCGGCCTGGCCGCCGCCTGCGCGCTGCTCTTCGCCGCGCTCGCGTCCGCCGCCTATGCGCTCGTCTTTTACGCGATCACGTTCGGCCGAATTTTTTTCTCCTGACGGGATCGGGGCTCGCGGCTCTTCCCTCCTCCCCCAAAATCTGCTATAATGGGCGCATATGATTCCATCAAAGGAGAGATCTTTCTATGCGCGCTTATGAACGCTTCCTTCGCTACATCCGCGTCTATACGACCTCGGATCCCGATTCCTCGGCCGTGCCCAGCTCCGCGCGCCAGCTCGATTTGGCGCGCCTGCTGGCCGCCGAAATGGCGGAGCTCGGCCTTTCGGACGTCCATGTCGATGATTTCGGCATCGTCTATGGCTGGCTCCCGGCGACGCCGGGCATGGAGGTGCAGAGCCCTCTCGGCTTCATCGCCCATATGGACACCGCGCCCGACTATTCCGGCGAGCACGTAAACGCCCAGCTGATCCCGAATTACGACGGCGGCGACGTGCTGCTCGGCGGCACGGGCGACGTGCTCAGCCCCGCCGCCTTCCCGTCCCTTTCCGCCCTCGCGGGCATGACCCTCATCACCACCGACGGCACAACGCTGCTCGGCGCGGACGACAAGGCCGGCATCGCGGAGATCCTGACCGCATGCGAGGCCGTCATCGCCTCCGGCGCGCCGCACGGCAGGCTCTGCATCGCCTTCACCCCGGACGAGGAGGTCGGCGCGGGCGTCGACCACTTCGACGTCAAGAAATTCGGCGCCGACGCGGCCTACACGGTGGACGGCGGCCCCGAGGGCGAAATCGCCTACGAGACGTTCAACGCCGCCTCCGCAGACGTGACCGTCACGGGGCTGAGCGTCCATCCCGGCTCCTCGAAGAACACCATGCTCAACGCCGCGCTGATCGCGATGGAGTTTAACGCCCTGCTCCCCGCCGCCGAGACCCCGCGCCTGACGGAGAATGACGAGGGCTTCTTCCACCTGCACGGCATGAGCGGCGACGTCGAGCACGCTCAGCTGCACTATATCATCCGCGACCACGACCGCGCCTCCTTCGAATGCCGCAAGCGCGCGATGCTGCACGCCGCCAAGACGATCAACGAGCGCTACGGCAAGGAGATCGTCCGCCTCACGCTCAAGGACAGCTATTACAACATGGCGGAAAAGCTCGCCGACCACATGGATCTCATCGAAAACGCCAAGCGCGCCGCCTCCCTTGCGGGCATGACGCCCTACACCGAGCCGGTTCGCGGCGGCACGGACGGCTGCCGTCTATCCTACATGGGGCTGCCGACGCCGAACCTGTGTACCGGCGGCTTCGCCTTCCACGGCAGATTTGAACACATCGCCGTGGAGAGCATGGACCGCTGTGCGAAGATGATCGAGCTGCTGATGACGAGCGTCCGGTAAAGCATGATTGAGATGACAAAAGCGCCTCGCTGTCAGGCGCTTTTGTCGTTTTCGCGTTTTCGGTCTTCTCAGAACGACTTGCTCACGTCCAGCTCAATCGCCCTCGCCGTCTTTTTCGGGCTCCTCTGCGCCCGCGCGGCGAGCATGGCCTCATATTCCGCTTCATCCGCCTCGTCCGTCGGCAGCGCAATCGTCCTGTCCGTCCACGAGGAGAGCAGCATGCCGTTGGCGAGCATGAGGCTCTGGAGCCCCTCGCGCCCGTCGGCCACCATCGGCTCGCCGAAGAGCAGGCGCCGGGCAAACGCGCGCAGCACGCCCGCATGCATGGGGTTTTCGTCCTCGGGCGTGATATCCTGCGCGGTGAACCCGGGCGTCCCGAATCCGTCGGCATATTCGCGGATAAACCGTCCGGCGGGAACGGCCGAGCGCGAGAGCGTCAGCCTTCCGCCCTCGTAGACGAGCCGCCCGCCGTCGAGCGAAATCTCGAAGCGATTCGTGCCGGGCGTCTCCCCGGTGCAGGCAACGAACGTTCCGGTCGCGCCGTTTGCGTATTCGACGTAGGCAGTCACGTCGTCCTCGACCTCGATGTCATGCCAGCGGCCAAGGCCGCAAAACGCGCGCACGCGGACGGGCATGCCGCAAATCCACTGCCACAGGTCGAGGTTGTGCGGCGCTTGGTTGAGCAGCACGCCGCCGCCGTCGTCCCGCCACGTCGCGCGCCAAGCGCCGGCGTCATAGTAGCTCTGCGCGCGGAGGCAATCGGTGACGATGACGCTCGTGCGGCGAATCTGCCCGAGTTCACCGGAATCGACCAGCTCTTTCATCTTCCGGTAGGCCGGATTGGTGCGCTGGTTGAACATCACGCCAAACGCCAGCCCGCTCGCCTCCGCCGCGCGGATCAGCGCACGCGCCTCCCGGCCAAAGACGCCGATCGGCTTTTCGAGCAGCACGGGCATCCCCGCCTCAAACGCCTCGATCGCCTGCGCCACATGGGCGCGATGCGGCGAGGCGATGAGAACGGCGTCGATCTCCCCGCTCGCATACATCTGCGCCGGCGTTTTAAACACGCGGACGCTCTCCCCGCCGGGGATCGCGCGCAGCTTCTCCACGCGCGCGGGATTGGCGCTCGCCACGGCGGTGAGCGTCGCCTCCGCCATGCCTCCCAGCAGCGTCTTGGCATGGCCGACGCCCATCGAACCGAGCCCGACAATGCCAAACCGAACGGTTTTCATGCCCATTCCTCCCCTTTTGCTCATGTCATTTTGTGCCTGTCAGGCGCCTTACCGGAAAGCCGACGCGCCTTTCGCGGTTTCACGCTTTTGCGGGTATGGCGCCGCAAATCCCCGTCAGCTCCGCAAACGTCTTCATGGCGTAGGTCGCCTGCCCGCACTGGGCCGCCTCGCCCAAGCCCGCGCTGTCAAAGCCTCCGGCGACGGCGGCGGCAATCCCGGCCTGCGCATCTTCGACGACGAGGCACTTTTCCGGCTGAAGCCCTAAAAACTCCGCCGCCATGAGGAAGACCTGCGGATCGGGCTTCGACCGGGTGATGTTGGTGCCGTCGGAAATCGCGTCGAAATAGCCGCCAAGCTCCAAGCGCTGCAAGATGAACTTGGTGTTCTTGCTCGAGGAACCGATGGCGAGCTGAAGGCCCGCCGCGCGCAGGGCGTCCAGCGTCGCCTTCACCTCGGGGGACAGGTCCGCCGGGGACATCCTCTCCAGCAGCTTTTTATACAGCTCGTTTTTCTCTTCGGCGAGCGCTTCCTTTTCCTGCGCGGTCAGCTCCCCGTCGTACTTTTCCAGAATGATCTCAAGGCTGTCCATGCGCGAGACGCCGCGCAGGCGGTTGTTGATCGTCTCGTTGAACTCGATGCCCAGCTTGTCGGCGACCGTCTTCCACGCCGCATAGTGATATTTGTCCGTAAAGCAGATGACCCCGTCGAGGTCGAAGATCACGCCCTGATAGGAACCCATCAAAAGCACCCTCTCTTTGCTGAATGATTGTATGTTCACGGTTGTATCCGTTTACATCCATTCGCGCCGAGAGGGTGTTTTTCCTGTTCATTTTTGATCTTTTATACCATATCGAGACTTTTTGGGTTCCTTGCCTAAACTCCTTGTCAAATTCATCTTGATATGATAACATGGATTGATTCCATTCTTATCCTATCGTACAAAGGAGCGCAAGCTATGGCTTTTCATTCCTTTTCCTTTTTGCTGTTCTTTCCCATCGTAACGCTCGTATATTTTTTGCTGCCCAGCAAAATCCGTTGGCTCTTCCTTCTCGCGGCGAGCTACTATTTTTACATGTGTTGGAACGCACGCTACGTATTTCTGATCGCCCTGAGCACCGTCATCACATACGCTTGCGCACGTCTAGCCGATTCTCTGCAAAACGCAAAGCTCCGCCTTCTGGCCATCCTTTTGGGATTGGGCTCAAATCTGGGGATTCTCTTCTTCTTCAAATACTGCCGTTTTGCTATAGAGCTCCTCAATCGCGTTTTCGGCCTTCTGAATGTACCCGCTCTTCCTTTGCCCAACATTCTGCTGCCCGTTGGAATCAGCTTTTACACCTTCCAAGCGCTCGGCTATATGCTGGATGTGTATCGCCGAAAACTCCCTGCCGAAAAGAATCTCCTACGCTACGCGCTTTTTGTCTCCTTCTTTCCTCAGCTGGTTGCCGGGCCTATAGAGCGTTCTGAAAATCTGCTCCGTCAAGTCAATCATCCGGGGAGCTTCTCATGGGATAACGCGATCAGCGGTCTATGCGTGATGCTGCTCGGTTTTTTTGAAAAGCTCGTTGTCGCCGACAGGGCCGCCATCTATGTCAATGCCGTCTTTTCCCGCTGGCATGAAGCCGCCGGATGGCAGCTCTTTCTCGCCGCGGCTGCGTTCTCCTTTCAAATCTATGGCGACTTCAGCGGATACAGCCATATCGCTATCGGCGCATCCCGCGTGCTTGGCTACAATCTCATGGAGAATTTTCGCCAGCCTTTTTTCGCGGACTCCATCCGCGATTTCTGGCATCGATGGCATATCAGCCTGAGCACATGGTTTCGCGACTATCTCTATATTCCGCTGGGCGGCGGACGTGCCGGAAAGGCGCGCAAAGCCCTCAATACGCTCATCACGTTTAGCGTGAGCGGCTTATGGCACGGCGCGTCCCTCTCCTTTTTCGTTTGGGGCTTGCTCAACGGTATCGTGCAAATCCTCGAATCCCTTCTTCCCAAGCGCGCTAAACCGTTACCCCCCCCCCCACCGTATTCTGCGCATCCTTTTTACATGGATATGCGTCTCTCTCATCTTTGTCTTCTTCCGCGCCACATCGCTTAGCACAGCCGTTCATATTCTGTCTCGCATGATCGCTTCGCCATTTTCACCCGGCATCGACACAGGATTCGGCTATGCCTCCGCCGTCGCTTTGCTGATCTCCATCGTCCTGTTACTCATTCTTGATCTGTTTCATGAATGCGGCATCTGTCTTTATCCTTATTATAGCCGTTGCCCTTGGCTCATTCGCGGCGCGCTTGGTCTGTCGGCGATTCTGCTGATCGTCGTCTTCGGCGTTTGGGGCTCCGGATATGACGCCCAATCTTTCATTTATTTCCAGTTTTAAGGCAGGTTCTTTTTATGAAACATTTCCTCTCGCTATTGCTTTTTGTCGGTGCGCTGTGCGTATGTCTTTGGGGTCTTGATCACCTCATGAGGCGCGGCGATGGTCAGGCCAAATATGAGGCCTTCTTCGACTCCAATGATCCCCAAGCCTTTGACGTCTTCTTTTTAGGAACGAGCCATGTCATGGATGCCGTCTATCCCAATCTCCTCTGGCGGGATTACGGCTTCACTTCTTACAATCTCGGCAATGCCGCTGAACCGATGGAAGCGACCTATTGGACGCTTCGTCTCGCCATGCAATACCATGTTCCGCGCGTCGTTGTCATTGACGTCTGTTATTTGGATAGGCCCCAAGGCCCGGCACAGGCAACCAACCATCTCTTCTTGGATGAGCTGCCGCTGACGCCGCTCAAACTCGAAGCCATTTCTTCCCTGTTTCCGAAAGAAAGCTGGGCGGAAATGATTTTCCCTCTCGTTCTTTATCATCACCGTTGGACCGAAATGATGTTCGGCCATGAAACGGACATGACCGATTGTCCGCCCTTCATGTATGGCTCCGAACTGCGCGTCGGCAGAACTGCGCCCCTCCCCTTTACGCGCATCACCCAGACGCTTGATATCGAATCTCCGGGCAGAGACGCCCTTCGGCGCATCATTTCCCTGTGCGAGGAGCTTGAAATCCCGGTTGCGCTTATCGCCATTCCCTATCCGGCGGATGCCGACGCTCAATTGAGCATGAACAGCGCGTCTTTCATTGCTGAAGAGTGGAATGTTCCCTTTCTCAATCTCTTCGACGTCCCCGATCTTGTCGATTTTTCATCTGACTGCTACGACGCCGGTTCACACCTGAACCCTGACGGAGCCGCAAAAGTGACCGCTTATCTCGGCGCATGGCTATGCGAGCGCTTTGATCTTCCAGACCATCGCACGGATGACCGCTATGCATCGTGGGACGACGCTCTGACCCGCTTTGAACAAGCCTTTCATGCGCAATGGCTGAACTCAGAATACAAATTGGAATAGCGTGACAAATTGATTGTCATTCTTCGAAGATACATGCCGGGAAATTGTTGGATTAACGCAAGCTGTTCCCTTTTGCCTTCCGTTTTGAAGGGCAACCATGAAAAAAAGAAGCTCGCCGGCGTACCATGTGTTTCACAGTACGCCGGCGAGCGGGTATTGGGCTTCTCAGCCGGTTAGGCTGACGCCGGGGCTTTTTCATTTCACGCCTCCGCGCGAAACTCCGAAATCATGCTCTTGATCTGCTTGGACAGCAGCCCCACCTCGCTGTTGCACGAGAACAGCCGCATGCCCAGCGCCTCACAGTGCTTGATCAGCGCCATGTTGCCCGTGATGATGCCCGTGGGTTTGCCCGCGGCCTTGCCCGCTTCGGCAACGGCGCGATAGGCGTTCTCCATCTCGGGCGTCGAGGAGGCCCCCGGCGTGCCGTAATCGATGGACAGGTCGTTCGGCCCGACAAACAAGCCGCTGACGCCCGGCACGGCGGCGATCTCTCCCGCGTGTTTCACGCCCTCGTCCGTCTCTATCTGCGCGAAGACCATCGTCCTTTCGTTGGCCTTCTCCATATACTGCGCAAGCTTTCCCGGGTTGTATTCGCTGTGCGGGCGCATGGTCGACGCGCCGCGCTTGCCCATCGGGTAATACTTGGCATATTCAACGGCCTGCGCGATCTGTTCCGCCGTACCCGTCATCGGCACGAGAATGCCGTCCGCGCCCAGATCGAGAACCTTCTGGATGTGTTCCCGGGAAACGCACGGCACGCGCACGATGGCCGTGAGGCCGATTCCGTTGGCAACCGCCGCCAGAGCGGCCATCTGCGCATGGCTGAAATACCCGTGCTCGCCATCGATGATGACAAATTCAAGCCCGCAGCTCTTGTACAGGCGCATCAGATTGGGCGCGGCGATCTCGGAAAGAAACATGCCGATGCGGCTCCCGCTCTCCTCCACGTTCAAAAATGCGTTCACAGGCGATCTCCTTTCTCCGCTTTCGCGCTTTCAATTTCACAGGCGATCTTCATCAGCCCCTCATGCACCTCGTCCCCCGATACGGAAAGCACGCCCCTGAGGCCTGCGGCCTCTTCGATGGCGCTGCGAATCAGCGGATTGGCGCGAACCGCTCCCCCGCAGAACACAAGGCGCTTCGCCTTCTGCCCGACGGCCTCCTCCATCATGTGGATATAGCCGGCATACACGCGCCCAATATCCGCATAGGCGGCGGAAAACAGGTTTTCGAGCGTGAAATTGGCCCGATGAATGTGCTCGATCGCGCCGTCGGCCAGATGCTCCGGCGTCTCGTAAAAGCTGGTGTCGACGCTCAGGCCGTGGCTGTCCGCCGATTGCCCGCAGCTGCCCAGCCGCTGCCAGACCTCGGCCAGACTGACTTTCTGGCCGAACACGCTCTCGCCGATTTGGCGCACCAGCTCCACCAGAACGTCCAGATTCCGCCCGCTGGGCATGCGCGAAATCGTGTGGCAATACAGCCCGTCAAAATACGGCCGGATCTCGTAATAGCGCGGGTCGCCGCGCCCGATGCCGGCCGCCGCGTGCAGCATGACGACCTGCCCCGCCGTGCCCATATTGACCACGACGTCGCCCGCGCCCGCTCCGCTCCCGCATACGCTCGCCTGCACGTCGCCGACGTCCGGATAGACGGCAATCCGCTGCCCGTTCGTCTCGTAATAGCCGCAGACCTCCATCTTCGTCGCCATTTCCGGGAAATCGATGCCCGAAAAGCCGATCTTCTCGATCAGGGGGCGATGCCAGCCGCCCTGAAACACATCCGCCAGCCCGATTGGCGCCGCATTGGTGATGTGGCAGACGTTGCGCCCAGTCAGCTTTTCGATCAGGTAGGATCCCAGCGTATAGAGCCGGGCGCCCTCGGCGGGCTTCCCTCCCCGCTCTCGAATCAGCGCATACAGGTTGCAAAGCCCCAGCGCCGGCTTGAGATAGACGCCCGTGGGCCGCATCTCCTCCAGCGAGATGCGCTCCTC
>JAUNPI010000182.1:2070-4456 GCA_030536875.1 Clostridia bacterium | reverse complement strand
GCGTCTCCCCCGCGTTTTCGGCGTGCTGGACCTCGGCAAACCTCGCGTTCCGGTTCATCCCCGGGATGCTGCGCTCCATCAATTTCTTCTCAGACATGCGCTTCACCGTCCTCCCCCATCTGGGAATCGACAATATCGCGGTACGTACCGCATGTTTTCATGAGCTCCTCATGGCTGCCGCAGGCCACGATTGTCCCGTTGTCGAGCACGGCGATGCGGTCCGCACGCCGCACGGAGGCAATCCGCTGGGCGACGATGATCTTCGTGCTCTCCGGGTTGATCCGCCGCATCGCGTCGTACAGGTTGGCCTCGGTTTTGAGGTCAAGCGCGCTGGTGGCGTCGTCAAAGATCAGGATTTCCGCCTTCTTGAGCACGGCCCTGGCGATGGAGACGCGCTGCTTCTGCCCGCCGGACAGGCTTGTGCCCCGCTCGGCGATCGGCGTGTCGTATCCCTGCGGCGAGGAGGCGATGAATTCCTCCGCCTGCGCGGCCTGCGCCGCCGCGCCGATCGCCTCCGGCTCCGCCCCCGGCCTGCCCCACGCGATGTTTTCCCGGATGGTCGCGCTGAACAGCTCGCTCTTTTGCAGGGCGATCGCGATCTTCTCCCGCAGCGCGGTCTGGCCGTATTCGCGCACGTCCACGCCGTCGACCAGCACGGCACCGTCGGTCACATCGTAAAATCTGGGGATGAGGCTGATCAGCGACGTCTTTCCGCAGCCGGTCGCGCCCATGATCGCCAGCGTCTCGCCGGGGCGTATGGTCAGGTTGATGTCGTGGAGCACGACCTGCTCGCTGCCCGGATAGGCGAACGAGGCGTTCCTGAACTCCACATGGCCGCGCAGCGGCGTTTCGCCCTGAAAGGCGCCGTCCTTGAGCTCGGGCTCGCTGCCGAGTATCTCGCGGATGCGCCGCCACGAGGCGATTCCCCGAGAGATATTCTGGAACAGCATCACCAGCATCAAAATGCCGTTGAGCATCTGCGTGGTGTAGGTGATGGCCGCCATGATCGTGCCGGGTGTCGTTCCCGCGCCGATTTCATAGGCGCCCACCAGCAAAATCGCCGTGACCGCGACATACATGAGCGCGTTCATGATCGGGTTCATCAGCGCAAAGATCACCAGCACGCCCAGCTGGGTGCGAACCAGCTCCTCGTTGGCCTTGCCGAAGCGCGCCTTTTCATAGAGCTCGCGCACACAGGCTTTGATCACGCGTATGCCGGAGACATCCTCCTGCATGATGGCGTTGATCCTGTCCAGCTGCCCCTGCAGGCGGGAAAACATGGGGTTGGCCTTGTGCAGGCAGAAAAACAGGCAGCCGACGATGAACGGGAACGCGCACAAGACGACCACGCCGAAGCTCGCGTTCAGCCGGAACATCAAAAACATGCTGCCGAACATCAGCATGCCGGTTCGGATCATGCCTCGCACAAACAGGGAGATGAATGTCTGCACCTGCGTGATATCGTTGGTGATGCGCGTGACGAGCGAGCCCGTGCCAAACCGGTCCATCTGCGGAAAGGAAAAGGTCATCATCCTGCGGAAGCAGTCCTTCCGCATCTCGTTGCCGATATTCTGCGCCGCCATATGGGTAAACACGTTGTTCAGCGAACCGCTGAGCCCTCCGAAGATCACAAGCCCGATCATCATCGCCCCCAAGCGCCAGATGACCGGCAGATTGGGCGCGCCTCCGTTCCCAGCGCCCAGCACGCCCTCGTCCACAATCCGGCTCATGATCCCGGGCTGAACCAGATCCATGAGCACCTCGCCCACCATAAACAGCGCGGCCAGCACCGCAAACGGCAGGTATTGCTTCACATATGTCCACATCGCCTTTTTCTCCTCTCCTTTCTCTTCCGGCATTCTCGCCTTTTCATGGCTCTGTGCGCCTGCGCCGTCACCGGTCTTGGCATGGCCCGTTCCAATTGCGATTCAGCTTTTCCAGCAGCGCAAGCAGCCGCGCCTTTTCCTCCTCGTCAAGGCAGGAAAACATTCGCTCGTGCCGCTCGTCCCGCTCCCGCCTCGCCGCAAAGGCCGCCTCTTTGCCCGTTTCCGTCAAAGAGACCTCGATCGTCCTGCGGTCCTGCCTGCTGGGGGCGCGCAGGATATACCCCGCCGCCTCCAGCTTGCCGAGCACCTCGCTGGCGGAGCCCGCCTGTATGCCCAGCCGCCGCGTGAGATCGCTCTGCTGAATGGGCCCCGTCTCGCTCAGGACGATCAAAACGCGCGCTTGGCTCCCCCTGCCCTCGTAATTCCGGCGAAGGGTATGGCCGATATCCCGGAAATTCCAGATCAGCTTGTTGTTCATGTCCAGCGCGTCATAGCGCTCTTTCATCATCGCCGCCTCCAATCCCGCCATCGTTCGGCGTTAATCGTTAGGTACCTTTTGA
>JAUNPI010000182.1:0-2060 GCA_030536875.1 Clostridia bacterium | reverse complement strand
GATTATAGCACATCCGGCCGAAAATGAAAAGGTACCTCAACATTCTCTCGCGGAATAAGAGACAAAGAGCAAGCGGCAAACTCGGGAAGCTGGAAATATGACAAACCACGTCAGATTTGTTACATCATTGCAACATATCTGACGTGGTTTCGTCGAGTTCTCCCTTCCGGCTCATGGCGGCGCAGAAGAGGCGTGGGCGGCGGCATTTACAGCAGGCCGGAATCGACGACCAGCATGAGGCTGTCGTCCAGCACGGCAAAGACGGCGTTTGACTCGTCCGCATTGTTTACATATAGATTGAGCCAGCCATATTCCTCGTTAACGTCATAGCGAATGAACCGCGACAAGAGCTGCACCTTATACTTCGCGTAAATCGCGCCGGCATCCTGTTCTGCGTTGGGAAGCTCGTAAAAGAAATACGACAAACCGTCTTCCTCGTCCGTCTCCAAACACGTCACGCCAAACACGTCGACGGGGCTGGGAATGTTCGTCCCCGAGCCTGTCTTCTCGCTTGTCTGAGCCGGAACCGCCGTGGCCGCCGCCGCGGTCGTTCCCGCAGGCTTGGCCGTTCCGCAGTTCGTGCAGAAATTGCCCTCGTTGTCCGTTTGGCCGCAGCCGGGGCAGGTCCATGTTCCGGCGGGCCTTGCGCTTCCGCAGTTGGTGCAGAAGTTCCCCTTGTTGTCCGTCTTGCCGCAGCTTGGGCAAATCCACGTCTCGTCAGGTCTCGCGCTGCCGCAGTTGGCGCAGAAATTGCCGTCGTTCTCCGCTGCGCAAACCTCGCACGTCCATTCCTCGGCCAAGGCCGCGCCGAAGGCGCAAAGCAGGCATATCGCCAAGAGCACGCCGCAAATCTTCTTCATAAGGATCTCCTTTCTTTGTTGGGTGTCATGGGTTCGTTTCATGAAACCCGCTCTCTCTGTTCCCGCACCCTCGCAGGCGTCCCGATCCGCGTAAGCGCCGGAACATCGCCGCCAAATCCGTCAGTATGTCCTATACCGATAGGTTTCCAAGTCCCATCCCATGCTCTCCAGCCCATCCCACGGGTTGATCTCCGCCTCCGGACTGGTGCGCTCAAGGAACACGAGATTTTCGTCCCCGACCACGAAAAGCACGGCTTCTATGTCTTCATCTTCAAATGCGTATGTGTTCGAGACGACGATGGAATCCCATTCATCGCTCCATCCGGCGGAAATCGGAAAGCCCTGATCCAAGAGCGGCGCCGCATACTTGGCGTAAATCTCCCGGGTGCTCCCATATCCCTCGGGAAGCTCATAGACGCGGCCGGTCATGCCGTCCAGCTCTTGTGTCCGCAAAAGCGACACGCCAAACACGTCCCCAGGGTCGGGAATGTCTCTCTCCGAGGAACCGACGCCTCCATAGAAGTTCTCATCGCTGAGCGTAAGGAGCGACACCATGCCGACGCCTTCCACATGCACGCCGCAAATGCTGCCGTCCGCGTTGACGAGTATGCCGCAAACGCCGCTCTTCCACCACGCCGACGCCTCCTCAAGGTCATTCTGGTATAGGGCATACGAGTCGGCATAGCCCTCATCGTCGGCCAAGGAAATGGTTTGGTATTCGCCGTGATCCTCATATCCCACCACCTTCGCCCACTGCTCCTTGGCGATCAGCCTTTCGCGCGCCTCGTCAACCCCAAAGTAGTAAATCCTGACCTTTCCCTCATCCTCGCCGGGGCCGTAAAATGGGCAGGCCGCATACGAAAGGTTCCATTCGTCGACGATCTCCGCCTCGTCGCTTTCCCTGAGCACAAAGACGGCCAAACCGCAGGCATTTTGAACCCGGGCAGGCTCCACAAAATAACGCTCCCGGTGGGTTTGCCATGCATAATCGCAGCCATCCGAGAGGATATTCGAAGCGGCAAAAATCTGCACCCCATTCGTGTGAAGGTCGTATACGGCAACCGCCAGCCCGGAGGTCTCCTCCACGCCGTCCCTCCATCTCATGATGTTCGTCAGATACGATTGATATCGACCATGCCTGTCTGTCGCTGTGCGCACGGCGTTCATGTAATAATAGGTCAGTTGGTCTCCGTTCAGCTC
>JAUNPI010000021.1 GCA_030536875.1 Clostridia bacterium | reverse complement strand
GCTAAACTGAGAGATCGAAACAAGCGACCGCAGGGTTTCCGTGCTGATCGTCATGGGAACGCCCCCTTTCTGTGAAATCGTTATCCAACCGCCCCTACCCATAAAGACAATTGTACCTGCCAAAATATGGCAGGATTTTGAAATATTTTCTTTTTTTAAACGGCACGGTTTTCGCCGAATGGCTTTGTCGTGCCATTTTGGGGCCGTGCAAAGCCGCTTTCTGCGCTCGCTTCGTTATCCTCTTTCCAATCGTTCCTGCGCGATGCCCAGCAAAATCCAGCTGCCAAAGACGGCTACCGGCAAAGATGCGATCGTTTGATCCGCAATGCCCGAAAAGCGCCGCGCATTTTGGAATACATTCAGAAAGGCAGGAATATAGTCCGCCAGAAAGCTGCTGCACAGGATATACGCCAGCACCACCACAATGCTCATGCTCACATCCCTTGTGAACATCATTGCGGCAAACGAAAGGCTCATCAAAAAGAGCGAAAGCAGCGCCTGCCTGAACGCAATCCAGTTCCAAGCGGCATCGGCCCCGATAGCGATGCGCAGAAACAGCGTATTGAGCCCCACCGCCACGCATTGCAGCCCAAAGAGCAGCAGCACATTGGCGATTCCGTATGCTTTCAGGTTGAGTGGCAAAGAGCGAAACAGTTGCCCGCCCTCCTCTTCCACGATGGGCTGAAAGACAAACAGCACGCACCAGCCGCTCAGGGGCGCCAAGATCCAATCGCTCACAAGCAAGATCAGATCCTTCGTCAGCAGATCAAACGCCGAAAAATAGACGAGCGCGCCATCCACAAGCAGAAACGGAAGCGCCGGCACCATCACATTGGGCCCTATTCCCTTTAAGCTGAGCCAAAACAAGCTTCTGATCACCTGTCCATCCCTCCGTCTCGATTCAGCAGCAGCAGATAGGCGTCTTGAGCCGTGGGCTGTGCGTACTGCGAGCTTTTCTGCGGCAGCATATACCTGACACACGCCTGCGTATCTCCACGTCTGGCGACGCGCAGCACATGGACGCTTCTTTCCAATTCCGCATAGTCGCTCATGCTGATGTTCTCCTCCCGAATCCATCCCCTCGCTTTCTCCACAAAATCGTCCTTTTTCCCTTGGAAGACCACCTTTCCGCGCGAAAGCAGCACCACGTAGCTGCATATCAGCTCAATGTCGTCCGTGATATGGGTAGAAATGACCGATAACCGCGCCTTCACATGCTCGGCAACAAGCCTGCGGAACCGGAATTGTTCCTCTACATCCAGCCCGGCGGTCGGCTCGTCGATCAGCAGGATCTGCGGGGAACCGATCAGCGCCTGTGCGATGCCCACACGCCGCAGCATGCCGCCGGAGAGCGCGTTGATTCTGCGATTTTTATATTCCGTCAGATTGACCTTTTCCAGCAGCTCCTCCGCGCAGCATGCCGCGGTCTTTTTGCTCATTCCCTTCATCAATCCCAAGTAGATCAGACATTCCCAGACCGTCAGATAGGGATAAAACGAAAAGCGCTGAGGCACATAGCCTATCGCCTCTTTCACGCTTCGCTCTTGGCTCCAGTCCATATCCCCATAGACGATCTTCCCCGAGTCCGGGCGAATCTGCATGGAGAGAATCTTGAGGAGCGTCGTCTTTCCCGCCCCATTGGGCCCCAACAGGGCAACCGGCTCTTCCGGAAGGGAGAGCGTGACGTTTTCAAGCGCGGTCGTCCCGCGAAAGGATTTCCGGACGGCTTCAATTTCCAGTCTCAACGCCTTGGCCTCCTTTCAGCAGCATCAGGACATCCTCCCCCGTCGGTTTGCGTCCCTGCATGACCCAATCAAACCAGACGGTCAAGGCCTCGTCCTCCTCATGCGCATATCGCTTTAACCGCGTTTCAATCGCCGCCAAGAGCTCGTCCCAGCTGCCGTCATCTGCGCCGTCCGCTCTCCGGCCCGCCCGGTCTCTCCATTTTTGCGCGATCTCCGCGTCCTCCACGAGATGATGCCTCGTCCAATCATGCAGCAGCAGATAATCCCCCAACAATCGGTTGACTGGATCATAGGCCGCCGCCTCGATAAAAGCCGGTTGATTGCGTATCGAATCGATCGCATCCTCCGCCGCCATCCTGTCAGGCTCCTCCCGATCCCAAAGGCCGACGATTTCCTCCGGCGCGTATCGATTCACATACCCCTCCACAAAAAACGGGGTCTCAAAGCAGAGCAGCACATCGCCATGCATCGTGTAGTTCCTAATCACGCCCTCCGCTTCAATCGCCGGCATGACAGGGGATACGACAAGCCTCGCGGGCTTCTCCTGCGCATAGCCCACCGTGCGCAGCATGTCACGCTTGACCCTTTCCGTATAGAGCGCAATCGCGGTCATCGCATCAATCTCCCGTTCCACCGTCGCGGGATAGTAGACCTCCAGAGCGTTTATCGTTTTGCAGGTCATCAGCCGGTCGGAAAAAATGGTGAGTCCGTCCAACGACGCGCCGCTCCATGTGTTTTCTCCAGTCTTAGGAAGGTTCACGTAAGCCGTATAGGGGGAAGCAAACGATAACTCGTACTCGACCGGCTCGCGCGCTTTGCTCCCCGCATAGAGCACATACAGATCCGTCTCCATGCGATCCGATACCGGCAGAGGCAAGCGCATCCCGGCTTCGGGAAGCCACGGAAAGCACGCGCTCAAATAGACCGCATCGCGGTTCGCGGGAAAAATCGGCGAGGACGTTCCGGAATAGACCCATGACAGCGAAAACGATTGCCCTTCCGCCACACTTTCCGGAAAGCGAACGAATACGTAATCCCCGGTTCTCTCAAAATCGACGGGCTCATCGTTGAAAAGAAGCGCGTTCACCTCAAAATCCCGATACAGCGTAAAGATGTGTGCGTCCGTTTCCTTCGCCGCCCGATAATCTTGAACCGCCTTCACGCCCATCCGCTCCAGCCCGACCTCTATGTTCACGCGGCATTTCACGGCCTCAATCGTTTGGTCGGTTTGAATGCCCGGCTCATCCGGGTGAATCCATCTGCCCTCCGAGTCGTAAAGCGCTCCGTAGTACTTGTATTCGTAGCCTGCCCTCCGCTCCTCGGGAATGGAGCCATAGACCATCGTCTTGTAATGATCCAACGAATAAGACCCCATCAGGGTCCAAACAAGCGCGCTCACAGCCGCAATCTGAAAGCCATACCTAACTGCAGGTCTTCCGCCGCGCAGCGCGGCGGTCGCCACACAGTATGCGACGCTCGCCAAGAGCTTCCATCCGAGCAGCATCGTTTGATAGGTCGAATAGGTGATGCCATACACAGGCGTAGGGCCCGTCTGCATTCTCGCGCCGACGGAAAGAACCGAAAAGAAGTATTCCCACCTCTTTAGGTCGCTGCCCAGCGTCTCGCTCAGATACGCCGTCACTTCAATGGACAGCGGGTTGATCAGCCCCCACAGGAGAATCACCAAGGCATATTTGAGGCGGGAGGTACACTGCATGCCCAGCGCGATGCCCAAAACACCGCAAATCATGACCGGCAGCAGATAACGTACCACGAACATGCGGGCCGCATAGCGATGAACCGCCCAGCCCTGCCCCAAAAGACAATAGGCTATCGCATTAGAACCATAGACGGCCAAAACGAACGCCATGATGCCGGCAAAAAGAAGGGCGATCTTCGAAAGGCACATGCGCATTGTATCCACGCCGCTTCTTCCCGATCCCAGCATGATTTCGTGCCTCTGTTCGTACTGCGCAAGCGCCATGCCCGCATACATAAACAACAGCATGGCAACCGCCTGCCCATAATACCCATTTTGGATCATGAACAGAGGCTCCTTTTCCGGCAGCGCCCTGATATAGATGAGCGAACAATACAGCCAAAGCAGGATAAACAGCGCTTTCAAAAAAGGCGCTCGACCCATGTTTTTGAGCTGAACGCCAAAGTACGCCTTGATGTCTCTCATCGCTCTGCTCCTAAGCGGCGGCCCGCCCTCTCCTTGTGAGGGCAGGCCGCCCGATCCTATTTACCTACCTTCAATAGAGCTATGTGAGCCGGAGCCATTACAACCCTTCATCATCGGGCCCGATGGATCCAGAACAACCCGGTATTCTCCTCCTTTGATATCCTTTGCATGGGCATTCCCGTTTTCTCCTGCTTTAGCGCTAGCCTTACAAAACTCATTTCCAGATTTTGATTGACCTGCCGCCCATAGTACATTTGTACTGCTCGACTCATTTTTTACATATGTGTCTGCTGTGCTCCATCCACGGTTATCTTCCAACGTAAAATATTCTCCCCAAGCTCCGTCTTCATCAGAAGAAATGGTGGCACTAGACGTACCAGAAGCGGAAGCTAAAAATGTGCAGCTTACAAGCAACAACAACATAGGAATAATAAGCATTCTGTGCTTCATCATATTTTCATCCTCTCGAATTAACCCTATCACTTTCGCATAATTCCTTGCCTTTTCGTCATAAAATAAGGTATACTACACTCAGCCTTTGTAGATTGCAGCCGCCCAAGGCGGCTTGTGCCTAGCCAACACATTTACAAGGGCCTTTTTGTAGTCTTCAAAAAACCTTCAATAGGCCTCACACTCCTTTCACCGGTTCAAAGGGTTCCTGTGCGCCTGTTATCCAACCGCATAGGGCGGGAGTAACCGAATTCCGTCGCTCTTCTTGCCGACCGTTTGTCGAAAAGCCGTTCTTTCAGACGTGTACCTTAATATGTCTTTGCCGCAGACTCCGCGCTGGATGTTTCCCCATCCACGTTCCCCTTGGCAACCACCTTATAGGTGCCCCGGCCCACGGTCTTCGTTTCGATGACGGAAGCCTTTTGTCCGCCCGTCGCGCTGGCCGACCACGATTTCACTTTGGTCCAGTTAGAACCGTTCTGCTTGTACAGCGTCACCGTGACCGAGCAGTCCTGTTCCCCGGACGGCTGTACGTAGCCATCGCAGGTGGCGACGCCCCCGCTGATCGAGAGCTTGGCATATATCTTTCCTGTCTTGGTATACCGCAGAAGCCCTGCGTCCTCGGAATGCGCGGCAAGCGCCGGGATGGGGAGCAGCGCAAGAGTGAGCAGCAGCGCCATGCAGGCCAGCCCCACCTTCTTCTGTCCATACCTCATATAAAATCCCTCCTCATTTTTTGGTTCTTACACTTATATAGAGTCATATCAGGGAGATTTTGTTACACCTTTCCGCATATTTTCGCGAATTTTTTTATTTAATTTTTCGCAGGCCGTCGACATAGGCCATCGCCTCTTCCTCGCTGTGCCCCCGGACGAAGAGCTCAAACAGCGTTTTGCCGTCAAACCAATAGGTATGAATCCTGTCCTCCTTGATAATCATCGTCCCTTCACAGCCCCAGATCTGAACAGGCTTGATGACAGCGTTCTCCGAATCGATGTTGACGGTTGCATCGGTCGTCTCGCTATATTGAAACTGGACGACAGAATTTTCCGGGAACGTATATGTGACCGTAGTCCGGTGGGTATCGACATCCCGAAGGACGAGCCCCTCCGGAACGACAGATGGGAAATATTCCCCATTCCACTCGACGGGAACATCGACAAACGCCTCGCCGTCCTCCCCCACCTGCAATTGGGTGTATTCCGGGGTGGTTTCGATCAGCAGCTTCGTCAGGTAGACGCGCACCGTTTGGCTGGCCGCTACCGCCGCCCCGCCGGCCAAAACGGCGGCGGCGATCCACACGGCGGCAATCCGCCCGATTCGAGGCAGCGTCTGCTTGAACAGCCGCCTCCTTTGGGCCCGTTCGGTGCTCTTTTCGATGAGGCGGAAGGCTTTGGCATCGTATTGCGCCAAAAATGCATCCATTTCCGCCGTCTTTCCCTCGGCCTTTTCCTCCTCGATTTCCCGAAGGATTTCGTCCGCCTCTCTGTTCAGCCACATCTCGGCCAGCAAATCCCACGAGCGATCCGAAAGGCTCCGCTCTCCCGTTTTCTTCATGGCAGTTTACACTTCCCTTCTGCTGCAAGGTTTTGCGCTCGCCGCTTTGCCCGCGACAGCGCCGTGCGCACAGCGCTGTCCGACATCTGAAGGCGTTCAGCGATCTCTGAAATGTCCAGCTGATCGATATGCCTGAGCCGAATCAGGTCTTTGTCCCTCTCGCTCAAACCCGAAAACGCCTCAAGCATCGCGACCGCATCCGCGTAATCGAAGGCGGAGGCGTATGGGTCGTCTGCGTCGGCGATGTTTTCAACCGTTTCCGCAGACGCTATAGGATCCCTGAGTGCGTCTCGCGCTCGCTGCGCCATTTTCATTTTTCTGCAAACATTGCCCGTCATCCGCAGCACATAGCTCTTCATGTTTCCCTCCTTAACGGCGCGGAAACTATCCACATATGAGCACATTTGCTCGACAGCAGCGCTCATGGCGTCCTCAATGTCCGCCGTGCTGCTTCCAAAGTACCTTCTGGCCACTTTATACATCAGCTCCTTGTATTGCAGATAGATTTCCGCCACAAACCTTCTGTCCTCATCGCTGCGAAGCGCCAAAACGACTATCGGAACCCCTATAGAAGCCGCATGGGCATACATGTCCAGCCCGTACATCGGATCACCCTTCCCTTCGTGGCGCGCGCCGCGCCTCTTTTTGCCCGTTTGCAAAGCCCCAAACAGGTCTTCCGCCCTCGGGCCGTATTGAAAAATAGCCGCGCGATACCGAATGATCCATTCCGTCGCGCAGCCATGCTGATCGTTTTTTTGTGTCAGTAGCTTTCCGTCCACTCCGTCGGGTAATCGGCGACCGCCTCGACCCCGGTCGAGCGGAACGCCTTTTCCATCTTCTCGCTCAATTCCAGCAGCCGGCCCACGACCCGCTGCGCGTCCTCCCCGGCAAACGGCGTGGGCTTGAAGTCGTTCACCTTCTCCTGCGAGGAGATGGAGCAGGGGACGATGCGGAAACCCGCGTTTTCCGCCGTGCCGTCCGCCTTGACGCGGAAGCGCTGCTGGAAGATAAAGGTGTCCATGTCGTCCGGGCGGATGTTGCCCGCAAAGGAGAAATTGCCCAGCGAGTAGCAGATGTATTTCCCCTTGTAAACCTCAATGGGGTTGATTCTGTGGCTGTGGTGGCCGAGCACGAGGTCGGCACCCGCGTCGATCGTCGCGCGCCCCAGCGGCACCTGCCGCTCGTTGGGCACATAGTCCTTTTCCTCCCCCCAATGGTAGGAGACGATGACGATGGCGCAGCCCTTTTGGCGCAGGCTGGCGATGTCCTGCTCAATCGAGGCGTAGATGTTGGTGTAGTTGCCGTTGAACGTCTGGTAGGCGAGCATGCCGATCATGACGCCGGTGTCCGTGGTGAAGGTCGTAGCGCCCAAATGCCCGCTGTAGACGATGCCCGCCCCGCTGAGCGCCTCGCAGGTGTCGGCGTAGCCCGCCTCGCCGTGATCCATGATGTGGTTGTTTTCCAGCGAGACGGCCTCGACGCTGCCGGAGGTCAGCACCTGAACATATTCCGGCGGCGCGGCGAAGGAATACGTGTTCTTCGTCGCGCTCTTGGTGTTGGTGAGCGTGCCCTCGAAATTGACGATCGTCATGTCGTCCGCCTCAAAGATTTCCCGCACGTTTTCCAGCGGGAAGTCGAGGCCGGATTCCTCCTGCTCCAGCTGCTTGTCGAAGATGCTCTTGCTCTTTTTGCGCGTGTCCCCGCCGATGGTCACATCGCCCGTGGCGGAGATGGTGACGATGACGCTGCCGTCGTCCTGAACGCGCCAATCGCTCCCGTCCTCGCGCTCGTACCATTTTCTCGTCTCAAAGACGGCGTCCTCCCACTCCTCCGCTGCGGGCGGCTCGCCGTTTTCAAAGAGCGAAAGATCGAGCATGCCCTCGGCGAAGGCAAACGGGGACAGCCCGCAAAGCAGGAGCGCGAGCAGCAGACCGATTCGTTTTTTCATGGTGTTTCTTCCTCAATCGTCTGTTTTGGGTCGGTTGTTTTTGGGGTCGTATGTTTTGCCGTTTGCTTTAGGGGTTGTCCAGCAACTCGTGAAAGCGCGTGCGGTTGGTGTCCCAGCGCACGCTGAGCACGGAGGAGGAACCCAGCGTGCCGTAGGAATGCGTGCCGTCCTGCGGGATGCGGAATTCCACAAAGTCCGCGTCGTTTTTGACGAGGTCAAACCCGGAATAGAGCGCCTTCAGGATATCCATCACGGACAGATCCATCAGCAGCCCGGAGGAAATCTGGTTGTAGATGTCCACCAGCTCCGGCAGCGACAGATCGCGGCACTTGTCAAACAGCTGGCTGACCACCTTGCGCTGGCGCTCCGTCCGGCCGAAATCGCCGCCCTGACCGGTCGCCCGGGCGCGCATGTAGGCCAGCGCGATCCGCCCCGTCATGTGGACGAGGCCCGGGCCGTCGGGCATGTTGGGATCCTTCCCCAGCAGGATGTTGCGGATGGCGATGTACTCGTTCGTGTCGATCTCGATATCCACGCCGCCGAGCGCGTCGATGACGGGCTTCACATTTTCGAAATTGACGAGCACGGCGCCCTCGATTTGAATATCGAGCTCGCGCTCCAGGCAGGCCGTCACGCCCTCAAAGCCGTAATATTTATAGAGCAGGTTGGCCTTGGTGGGGTTTCCCTTTGGGTTGTTGATCTGGCTGTCGCGCAGCACGGACGTCATGATCACGCGGTTGTATTTCTCATCCAGCGAGACGAGGACGATGGTGTCCGTCCGCGCGTCGTCGGTGATCTCCTCGGCGTAACCATCCTCGCCCAGAAGCAGATAGTGCTTGACCTGCGTGTTCTCCTCCGCGATGGCTTGCACGGCGCACAGCAGGCAAAGGGCGGCGACAAGCGCCGCCAAAAAGCGTTTTGGCATGATGTTCTCCTCATCCTCGGCGTCCGGATTTTTCCAGCGGTTTGACCTATATGTTTGACGATTCAGCGCGCTTTTTTCATCCCGCGCAGAGCATCTTTCAGAGCGAGGGCGGCATTTTCTTCAAAGGAAATCTTTGGGGGAGAGGGAAACCCCTTGCGGAAAGCTGTCTCAAACGGCTTCCCCTCCCCGCGCCGGTCACACTTCAAAGAGCGCGCGCAGCAGCATCGGCCCCTCGGCGAGAAAATCTCCCGTCGCCGCGGCGTGCGCCTCGTCGAACTTGCGCGGCATGCCGGGCCTGCAGCTGTCGTAAAGGGCAAAGGGCACGGCGTGGCCGTCGTGGCCGCGGGTGCGCAGCAGCGTCGGGTGATCCGAGAGCAGCAGAATGCGGTAGTCCGGGTCGACATCGCCAAGGCTCGCGAGCAGCGGGGTCACGACGCGGCTGTCCAGCCTGCGGATCGCCTCGCATTTGCCCTCTACGTCGCCCGCGTGGGCGCATTCGTCCGGCGCCTCGATGTGGATGCAGCAGAAGTCCGCGCCGCTCGAGAGCGCCTCCAGCACGGCGTCGACCTTGCCCTCGTAGTTGGTCTCCAGCTCCGCCGTCGCTCCGGGAACGCGCGGCGTATCCACCCCGCAGAGCTGAGCGATGCCCCAAACCAGCGGCACGGCGGAGACCGCGCTGCCCCGCTTGCCATACATCCGCTCAAACGGCTCAAGGCTCATCGCGCTGCCCGGGCCCCAAGGCCAGATGCAGTTCGCCGCCAGCTTGCCCGCCGCCGCGCGCGCGCGGTTGATCGGGTGGTCGCGCAGGATCTCAAACGACGCGCGCATGAGCGCCGTCAGCTCCGCGCCCATCTCGCCCTGGGGCAGATAGGGCGAGATTTTGGCGCCCAGAATGTTGTGCGGCTCGGTGAAATGCGGGTAAGACTGTGGCCTGTGCTCCGCGGAGAGGACGCCCGTGTGGCGGAATGTCGGCGTGATATGCACGCGGAAGCCCACGGCGCAGGCCAGCGCCTCAAAGCGCGGGTCGTGTGTGAGGTCTTCCATCAGCGTGACGGCCTCTTCGCCCTCGATGCCGCCGCCATTGTGGGAGAGGATCGCCGCGTCGTCGAACGTTTCGCCCTCCAGCGCGCAGAGGTTGACGCGCAAACTCGTCTCGCCCGGGGCGATGCTCACGCCCATGCCCGCCGCCTCCAGCGCGGAACGGCCCGTGTAGCACGTGCGCGGGTCATAGCCGAAAATCGAGAGAATCGCCGTGTCGCTGCCCGGCAAAACGCCCTCAGGCACCGTCTGGCACAGGCCCAGCCGCCCTCCGGCCAAGCGGTCGATGCCGGGCAACTTAAGCGCCGCAAGCGGCGTCTTCCCGCCCAGCGCCTCCACCGGTTCGTCGGCGATGCCGTCCCCAATCACAAGCACATATTTCATATCTTATCGCACCTCCAAGTTCAAGTCTATGCACAAGCCGAAGGGCGCTTTCCTCCGCCGCCGCGAGGGGCCCGCCCTCCGGGAAAAGCCCCTCCTCCGGCCGCCAAAGCGCCGCGCGCCGCGCCGATTTTTTCATCCATTATACCGCATTTCCCCCACGCAGGCAATGCTTTTGCTTCCGTCAGGCCGTCATGAGCGCGCACAAAGATACATAGACTGTTAGCGTGCAACAGCTCAAGGCACAAAAGAACAGAAACTGTATAAAATGTCTTCACCGTGCGCAACCTGTGAGCAAAAGACAAATCCCCCGCGCCTGCGGGGGAAAACGGCTCTTTCCCTGCGCACAGCGCGGGGTGATCTATGGAGGAGGGAAATCAGTCATGGAAATGACATCCCCGCGCCCCGAGAGACCGGCGCGGCCCATCCGCGGACCACACGGCGGATGGCAAAAGCAGGAGATCGACGCGCTCGCCAAGAGCATCGAAGAGGCGGCCCGTTCCGGGCAGTCGCTGCGCAGCGTCTTTGAACGCATGGGCCAGCAGCTGGGCCGAAAGCCCAACAGCATCCGCAACTTCTACTATGCGCAGGTACGCGAGGAAGGCGGCGCGCCGCGCGCCATGCCCTTTGAGACCTTCGCCCCGGACGAGGTGGAAAGCCTCATCCGCAGCGTGCTCACCGCCAGAGCGCGCGGCATGAGCGTGCGCGCCTGTGTGCGCGAGCTCGCCGGCGGCGACCGCACCAAGATGCTCCGCTATCAGAACAAATACCGCTCGACCGTGCGCACGCGGCCCGAATTGGTGGAGTCCGTCATGCGCAAGCTCTCCGAGGAGGGCGTCCCCTTTGTCAGCCCCTATGCCGCCGAAACGGCGCAGCCGGAACCCGAGCTCTCCGCCCTGCGCGAGCGCGCGGAGGCTTCCGGCGATCCGCAGCTGAGCGCGCTGTTCGCCTCGCTGGATCACCTGCTTTCCCTCGCCTTAGACAGGCGCGACGCGGCCCCGGACGCCGTCCCCGAGACCGCCAAGGACAGCGAAGCCCTGCGCCGCGCGGACCGGCTGAACGCCCGCTGCGACATGCTGCGCATCGCGCTCTCCGACGAGCAGACGCGCAGGGGCCGCCTGCGCGAGCAGACGCAGGACATGGTCACGCTGATCAAGGAATACATCGCCCTGCCCGACGGGGACAGGCAGAGCGGCTGCGCGGCGTTCTGCGAGCAGGCTGCGCGAAGGCTCAGCGCCGTGGAATGCGC
This sequence comes from Clostridia bacterium, assembly GCA_030536875.1. Lineage (GTDB taxonomy): Bacteria > Bacillota > Clostridia > Christensenellales > Aristaeellaceae > Ventricola. The sequence goes on along the minus strand of JAUNPI010000021.1, from coordinate 15,006 downwards.
GCTGATGGAGGAATAGACGCTCCCGCGAAAGCCGAAACATCCAACTAAAGAGCGCCGCGTTTTAGAGCGGCGCTTTCTTCATGTGATGCAAATTCTTCCACGGGGCGTCGGGCTCGGGCACAAAGCGGCGGGATTGACGCGATCTCGTCGGTGATGCGGCCGGCAGGCCGTCACGTTTTGTTCTTGCTTCGGCCCCGGCTCGCCCGCCTGCGCCGCACGCCCTGCGCGATGTACATCTGCTCCGCGATGGAGGCGAGCATCTCCCGGTTCGGCTCGTCCAGCGCCTGAAAGAGCAGCAGCAGGCGTCTTTCCTGCGTCGAGAGCGTTTCGCCGCTGACCATCGGGTCATCCTCCAAAAAGGTCTGCACGGGCACGCCGAGACACTCGCCGATCTTCGTCAGCGTGCTGATGGTCGGCGTGCGCTTTCCCGCGCAGATTTGGCTGATATAGGACTGCGCATAGCCCGCCTGCTCCGCCAGTTGATACTGCGTGATCCCCTTTTCGTTCATTTTCATCATCAGCATGGTGGAAATGCTCAAACTCGTTCGCTCCTCTCCCTCGGTCATCTCCTGTGATGCTCGTCGCGGCCGCCCGCTTAGGCGCCGGGAAATCGATGACGACGGAATGTGGATTCTGTCGTCATCACAGCTCCAAACCGAGTGAAAAAAGGCTGGTTCGGCGGTTGAAGCGCATAACAAGAGCACCTCTAAATAACAAATCGTTTCATAGAGGTGTGTTTGCCATGCCTGTCGATGCAGAAATTAATGCATTGTTAATAATTGGATGCGGATTCGTATGATATAATGGAAGAGCTCAATTGATGTGTTTGACGACAGAATCCACATTCTGTCGTCCTTTTCTATTCGGCGGCGACGAGATGCAGCTGCTCGAGCGTGTGGATATGCTCGCGCTCGCTGGCGGCGACATAGATGCGTGTGGTCTCCACGCTGGCGTGGCCGAGAATATCCGCCAGCAGCGCGAGATTCCGCTCGGCGGCGTAATACGCGCGGGCAAAGAGGTGACGCAGATTGTGCGGGAAGATCTTGCTCGGCTCCACGCTCGCCAGCGCGGCAAGGCGCTTCATATCCCGCCAGATGTTGCGCCGGTCCAGCGGTCTGCCGCTCCGGGTGCGGAAGAGGAAGCCGCCCTCGATGCTCCGCGCCTTGGCGTAGCGCAGCAGCCGCTCGCGCAGCGCCTTTGAAAACAGGATCACGCGGCTCTTCCCCTTGTTAAAGACGACGGCCCGCCCCGCGCGCGCGGCCTCCACGGTCACAAAGCGCAGCTCGCTCACGCGCATGCCCGTGGCGCAGAGCGTTTGAAGCAGCAGATACAGGCGGTCTCTGGGCTTGGCGGCGCAGAGCAGGCGCTCGTATTCCGCCTGCGCGAGCTCGCGGCTGCTCTGGGTGAAGGGGCAGCGCTGCACGCGAAGCAAGCGGACGCGGCAATCGTCCCTTCCCATCGCGCGCAGAAACGAGTTGACGGCGCAGAGCGCGACGTTGACCGTCTTGGGGCTGCGCGCGTTCCTGAGCGCCTCTTTATATTTGACAATGAGTTCCGGCGTGGGCTGTCGCCCGTCGAGAAAAGCAAGCAGTTGTTCGGCCTCGCGCAGGTATTTTTGCTGCGTGGCGCGCGATTTCTCGCGCAGCGCGAGGTTTTGCCGGAAGCGCTCCAGCTGGTTGGCAATGGTCATGTAAAAGCCCTCCTATGATTTGATGAGTCAGCCTTCTTGCCCTTGAATCTCTTCCTGTCCTCTATTATTTCCCACACGGACAGTATATAAAAGAAAAAAAGGAAGGCGCTCAATCGAGCGTCTTCCCTCGCCTTTGAGGGGGAATTCCCTTGGCGGACAGCGACGAAGCTCGCCAGCTTATGCGCCTGCCCGTTTTTTCCGCGTATCTTTCCGGCTTATACTCATTCGCAGTTAAAATGCTTAACAGAGCGCATCAGATTTTTTGCTCTGACGAAGCCAAGTGAAGTGAGGCGTACTGGAGGTACGTTGAACGGAACGAGGCAAAGTCAGAGCGGAAAAGATGGTGCGCGGATGAAGCCATTTTAATAAGAATGAGTATTAATCGCAGCTATACTCCTCTTTGCCCGAATCGACGCGCACCGCGGCGTACAGGCAGCAAACCGTCACGATCAGCAGCAGGCCGGCCCAGAAGATGCCGCTCCACTCGTCCGCCGTGATGCCCATGAACATCGGGCGATAGATGCGGGTGGCCACGGCCTCGCCCAGCTCGGTCTGCCCGCCGTCGGCGCTCCAAGCGAGGGTCGTGCCCAGCAGGCGCTCGGAAAGGTTGTTCTGCGGTTCTCCGGCGCGCACGCGCAGCGTGATCGTCCGCGTGTTCGCGGTGATGCCGCCGTCCGCTTCGCTGGCCGCGTCCATGTGGATGGCGTAGACCAGCGCGTTGTTCTCCTGCTTGGGTTCGACGTCGTCGCTCTGCGCCTTGGCAACGGCCTGCGCCTGCTCCGCCGTCTTTTCATCCGTCTCCTTCGCCTTCTCCTCCGCGCTTTGAGCGCTCTTGGCCGCCGTCTTGGCCGTCGCCAGCTTAACCGGCGTCAGCCCCTCGGGCAGCATGCAGGAAAGGCGCACATCCGCCTCCGCCAAACCGGCGTTGACGACCAGAATGCGCAGCTCCATCTCCTCGCCGGCCTCGAGGCTGTCCTTCTCGGGAATCAGCCTCGCGCTGATGCGCGGCGCGCAGACCTGAACGCGCGGCAGCGGGATGCGCTCGCCGTCCGCGCGCAGCGTCCCTGTCAGCAGGCGCACGGCGTCCGCGTCGCCCTCCAGCGCGTCTTCCTCAATGAACGCTGGGATCTCGATGACGGCATGGCTGGCCTCGTCGCCCTGCGCCGCTTCCGCGCGGACCTGACCGACGATGCGGCTTCCGGCCTGGGCGAAGCCCGCGGGCAGCTCGCCGCTCAGCGCAACGCCCGTAGGCAGAATCAGCTCGACCGGCAGGGTTTTTGCCGCCAGCCCGCTGTTGACAACCTCAATGCGGTAGCCGTATGCCTCGCCGGGCTGCATGCGGCCTGCGTCCGTGCCGGTCAGCGTGGCGCTGACCTCGATATCGGATACGCACAGCGAGAGCTCGCTCGTGGCGCGGTAAAAGCGCGCGCCCATCGCCATCTCACAGCCGACGGTCACCGTCTCGCTCTCCCCACCCGGCGCGAGCGTGATCTCGCGGGTAAACGCCGTTTCGGACGGCACAAGCTCGCCGGTCTTCGCGTCCAGCTTGGCCGCCGGAAGCACGGCTTCCCACGCCGTGTCCATCGCGCAGCTCAGGCGCTCGGGCAGGTTCAGCTCGATTGTAACCGCCGTCTCCACCGGGCGCGGATTGCCCGCGCGGACGGTCAGCGTCAGGGTCTGCCCTTCCTCGATGCGCGCCGCGCCCATGTCGAGCGCAAGCGTCAAATCGCTATCCATGCTCTGCGCCGCGAGCTGGCTGCCTGCGGCGAGCCCCTCCTGAAGCCCCTCGCCTACCGCTTGGGCAAACTGGGGCAGGCCCTGCGCCGCGCCGGCCGCCGGCAGCAGCAGGCACATGGCGCACAGCAGGAAAATGCTCATTTTTTTCACTGGGATCAACCTCCTTGCGCACCTTACTTTGGCCGATTGGCTGCTCGCTTATACGAGTGAAACAGGCGCAAGAAAAAGAAAAAAGCGGGGCACGCCCGCTTCTCAGTCCGCCGTGAAGGTCAAACGCGTTCATCCTTTGGGCGCCTTTTGCGCCGCCGGATCGCTCACCGCCGCTCGTCCTCGACGGGAACAAGCACATCTTCGTTTTCCTCGATGATCTCCTCTTCGATCTGGTAGACGTCCTCTTCGCCGTCAAAGACGAGGATGTCTTCCTCGCCCGTGTTCTTCGCCTGCACGATCATTTCCATCGTGTCCACGTCCACGGCGAGCGCAACCTCCTGCGAGCCGGAATGATCCTTCATATAGCGCGCAAGGCCCGCGGCCTGCTTGCGGCTGAGCTTGAAGACGATCGCGCGATGTTCGCTGCGTGTGATTTCTCCCATGATGATTTCTCCTTTTAAACGCAATGATTGAAGCCCAATGATTATGGAAATCTTTTCTTCCCCTTCGGGGGGGGGAGAAAAGCGTTTCGCCGGCGGTTCGCCCCGGCGGCATGCCGGTTATTTTTCCGTGATGATCTTCTTGAGGTCGGCGACGGCCGCCTTCGTCCCCGGCGAGGTATCCAGCAGCTTGGCGATCTTGTCGCAGGAGTTGATGATCGTCGAATGATCGCGCCCAAAGGCGTCGCCGATGCGCGGCAGGCTGAGCCCCGTCATCTCCCGGGTGAGATAGACCGCCATGTGGCGCGCAAGCGCGATTTCCTTCTTTCGGGAATCGCCGCGAACCTGCGCGGCGCTCAGGCCGTAATACTCGGACACACAGTCGATGATCACATCCGGCGTGATGCGCTTGGGATCCCGCACGACGGCGATGTCGCGCAGCGCATGGGAGATAACCTCCTCGTCGATGGCGCAATGGCTCAGCCGCGCATAGGCGTTCACACGAGTCAGCGAGCCCTCCAGCTCGCGGATGTTGCTCTCGATGCGCCCGGCGATCAGCTCCAGCATGTCGTTGCTGATCTCGATGCCCTCGTTGTCGGCCTTCTTGCGCAGGATGGCGACGCGGGTGTCGAAGTCCGGCTTTTGAATGTCGGCGATGAGGCCCCACTCGAAGCGGGAGCGCAGCCGCTCCTCCAGCCGGGCGATCTCCCTCGGCGGCTTATCGGAGGAGATGATGATCTGCTTGCCCGCGCTGTGCAGCGCGTTAAACGTGTGGAAGAATTCCTCCTGCGTGGAATCCCGCCCCGCGATGAACTGGATATCGTCGAGCATCAGCACGTCCACATTGCGAAAGCGGTTCCGAAATTCGACGTTCTTGTTGTTCTTGATGGCGGAAACCAGCTCGTTGGTGAACATCTCGCTGGGCAGATAGAGCATGCGCATTTGGGGAAAGTGTTCCTGAATGAAGTGGCCGATGGCGTGCATCAGGTGCGTCTTGCCCAGCCCCACGCCGCCATAGAGGAACAGCGGGTTGTAGGCCACGCCCGGCGCCTCCGCGACGGCAAGCGACGCCGCATGCGCGAAGCGGTTGGACGAGCCGACGACAAACGTCTCAAACGTCGACTTGGGGTTGAAGGTGTTGACGCCCTGAAGGGGGTTCTGCTCCTCCTTCTTCTGGCGTTCCTGCCACGCGATGCGCTCGCTGACGCTCATCAGCTCGATGGTCATCTCCCGCCCGACGACTTGGCTGACCGCCTCGGTGATCATGGACAGATACCTTGCGCGGATGGTCTTGTCGTTGAATTCGCTGATGACCTCCAAGGCGAGCTTGTCGTCCTCCACATACACCGGCTTGAGCGGCTGCTCAATCCACGTCGTATACGACACGCCCGCCAGCTCCTCGCGCAAGAGCGCCTTGGCCTTTTCCCAAATCTCCACGTGATCCATTGCGGATTCCTCCGTTTATCTTGTGATACCCCCGTCGGGCCAAACTTTTCCACATTTTTTCCACTTTATCCTGTGGATGGCGTGTGGATATCCACACAGGTTTCCACAGCATGTTGAAAAGTTGCCCCTCCTGTGGACAACTTTCCCGTGACAGCGTCCCTATCATATCAAAAAAAAGCCCTGTTTTCAAGGCTTTTTTGGCAAACGGTTTTGCCCTTAAAATGCAGTTATCCACATTTCCGCCGCCGCGCCGGCTCGGTTTATCCACAACATGCTGTGGTCGGCCGGCGTTTTCATCCACAAGGAATCGACACAATCGGCCCATTTCCTTCATTTTCTGCGTCAAGTTGCGCGTCGTTCTATTTCGTAAAAAATTTGGCTGCCGAACGCATCCGAAAAGCTGCGCGGCTTGCCGTGTGGAAAGTCTCACAGGTAGCCGCCGTCGACGCCCAGCACCTGCCCGGTGATAAACGCCGCCCGCTCGGAAAGCAGGAACGCCGCCGCGTCCGCCACATCCTGCGGCGCGCCGAGCCTGCAAAGCGGCGTCTCCTGCGCCAGCGCCCGCTTGGTCTGCTCGCCATGCTCGTCCATCATCCTCGTGTCGATGACGCCGGGAGCGACGCAGTTGACCCGGATGCCGCTGGGCCCGAGCTCCTTGGCCAGCGCCTGCGTCAGGCCGATGACCGCCGCCTTGCTCGCCGAATACGCCGCCTCGCAGGAAGCGCCCGCTCGCCCCCACATGCTGGAAACCGTGACGATCGCCCCTTCCCCGCGAGCAACCATCCCCGGCACGAGCTCGCGGCAGAGATAGAACATGCCCGACACGTTGACGTCCATGACCTGACGCCACTGCTCGTCGGTCATCTCGGTGAGCAGGCCCGTGTGCGATACGCCCGCGTTCAGGACAAGCGCGTCGACGCGGTGATAGACCGCCAGCAGTTCGCCGCACATGCGCCGCACGTCCGCGCTGCTGGCCAGATCGCACCGGCAGGGATGGGCGTCCAGCCCCTGCTCGCGCAGCTCTTTGGAAAGCGCCTGCGCGGCCTCCACGCCTCGATGCGCATGCAGCAGCACGGTATACCCCTCCCGCGCCAGCGTCTTGGCGCAGGCCGAGCCGATTCCGCCGGAGGCGCCCGTGACGAGCGCGATTTTTTGTGCCATATATTCCCCTTCCGCTTGACGGCGGCCTCGCCGGAAGCTAAGATAAGAATAGCGATACGCGGCGATACGCCGCATACGGAGGTTGTGCAGATGGGACTTCAAATCTATTGCGGCAAGGGCTTTGACACCCAAAAGGCCGAACGATACTTCAAGGAGCGCCGCGTCGCCTATCAGCGGGTGGACGTGCTCAAATACGGCATCGGCAGGCGCGAGCTGGAGAGCGTCGCCTCCGCCGTCGGCATGCAGCAGCTCTGCGACCGGGAGAGCAAGGCGTTTCGCGAGAGCGTCATCGCCTACACCCAAAGCCGGGAGACGATCCTCGCCGGCCTGATGGAAAAGCCGCAGCTGCTGCGCCTGCCGATCGTGCGCTGCGGCAAGCTGGCGACGGTCGGCTATTGCCCGGATGTATGGGAAAAGTGGAAAGCGGACGGACTGATTTGAAACGCGCTACTTTCCCTCCAGCGCGCCGTCTTCAAGCCGGTATCCCTCGCCGTCGACGGTGAGCGTGAGCTCCGCGGCGGCGATCGCCTCGCCGCTGCGCGCATCGGCGATGGAAATCGCGATCACGGGGTTTTTGGCGTCCGGCAAGGGCGTTTGGCTGCTCCAGACGATGCTCTCGCCGGCGCTGACCGCCGTGGCGCCCACCGTGACATAGGCGCCCAGCAGCGCGTCCCATTTGAGAAAGACGCCGCTGTCCGCGCTGAACGTGTATTGCGCGTCGACCGGCAGCCCCGACGCGTCCGTGACGGACGGCGTCAGCATCAGCCCCGAAAGCGAGCTGTCCTGCGGGGTATAGCGGCGCATGGTCACCATGTCCAGCCGCCCTCCGCCGGACAGCTGTGCGCTGAGCAGGAGCAGCGTCTCCTCCTCGCGGGCATAGCTCAGGTAGTCCGGCGTGTAATTGATCAATATCGAGCCGTAGCCGCCGTTTTGGTAGAAATCGCCGAGCTGCGCGTCGTGCCACGCGGCGCGCTCCGACTCCGAGAGCAGGCCGCGCTCCACGGCCAGCGCCTCCAGCTCGCTGAGAAACGCCTCATAGCTCTCCTCCAAGGAGAGCAGATCGTCCACGCTGAGCAGCGGGTCGCCCTCCCCCGCCAAAGAGGCGGCGGGCAGCGCCAGCAGCGCGAGGGAAAGAAGCCAGAGCGTCAGCGCCCGCATATGCATCCTCCTCGCCTCAATCCGTAAAATAGATGATGTCGCTCACGTTGCGCTCCCGCGAGCCGCTGGTCTTGTTGACCAGCTCGCCGTTTAGCACCATCGTCGCGCTTCCGCCGCCGTCCAAATTGTAGGCGATGCGGCAGCCCTGCTCCACAAACACCTTCTGCAGCTCCTGAAGGGTCATGCCCTTGTCGCTCCAGCCGTCGCGCCGCCCGTCGGCGACGATCACGACATAGTGGTTTTCGTCAACCTGGCCGATCGCCGTCCGGGGCTCGCGGATGGTATCGGCGGTGGAGATGATATACTTCTTGGGGAGCTCGACGATTTCGCCGTTGTCCACCAGCAGCGGGCCGAACGTGAAGCTCTGGGCGACGCCCTCGTCGATATACGCCTGCCCCGCTCCCGGCTCATAGGTTCCCTTGGGGATCGCGGTAAACAGGCCGTCCGCGCCGACGATCAGCTGATCGCGCGTGGAGCTGAGATCCCTGTAGAGCACGCCATTGCGGATGACCAGCCCGTTTTTGTCCTTGTAGTTGTAATAGTCGCCGTTGATGGCGAGCACGGCGTCGTGCCGCTCGGCGATGGCGCTGGTCGCCTCCGCATTGTCCTTGGAGTATTCCTCCCCGGCAAACGCCGTTTGCAGCTGAGAGGGATCCTCCGTGTAGACATGCGCCACGAAAAAGCGCAGCTCCGTCTTGTTGAACGCGTAGCACCAGCGATCGATCGTGATGCGCAGGTTTTCGCCCTCGTAGGTCGTGGTCTCCTCGATGGTCTTGGTGTTGGGTTCCGTCGCCGCCAGCGCCGCCCCGGCGCACAGCGCGAGCATCAGCGCAAGGGCGCAGGCCGCAAACCGCTTGATCATGGTTTTTTCATCCTTTCAGGTCATCCAAACAGGGTTGACAGACGGGCCGGCACGCATCACTGCGGGTTGGCCATGAACATGATGACGTCGCTGACCGAGCGCTCCTTTCCTCCGGAGGGCATGTTGATCACCTCGCCGAGGAAATAGAGCGTTGTAGAGCCTCCGCCGTCCAAGTTAAAGGCGAACTGAGCGCCCTCCTCAAGGAACAGTTCCTGCAGTTCGGGGATGCTGCATCCGGTGGAATAGCCCTCGCGCCGCCCGTCGACGACAATGACGATGTAGTGAAGCGGCCCGAGCTGGCCGATCGCCGTGCGCGGCTCGTCATAGCCGTCGCCGCAGTTGACGTAGAAGGATTGGGGCAGCGCGGCCGCCTCGCCGTCCTCCACCAGCACGGGGCCAAACTCAAAGGTCTGCCATGTGTTTTCCTGCTCAAGGCGGTTGGCGACGAGCCCCTGTTTGCCGCTCCGATCCGTCAGCGCGGAGAAATCGCCGTTTGGGTCGACGATCAAGAGGTGATGCCGCTTGATATTCTGCCTGCGCAGCACCTCGCCGTTGCGGATGATGACGCCCTCGCGGTGATAGCGGCAGAAGTCCGCATTGATGGCGAGCACGGGGCTGTAGCGCCCGGCGATATCGCTCGTCGCCTCGTAAATGCCGCTCCTGAAGTCGTCGCCCGCAAACGCCGTGCGCAGCTGGCTGACGTCCGTCAGCCGGATGTCGCAGACAAAGTAGGTGAAGCCGTCCTTTTGCTTTTGCTCGATCGAGACGCTCATCTTCTCCGTCTCGTAGCTCAGTTCGCCCGGCTCATAGTGCTTAAAGGGCGACGTCGGCTCCGGCGTCACGCCGGGCTCGGTGGGCGCGGGGGTGGCCAGAAGGGCCTGCTGCAGCTGCTCCTGCTGCGTGTCCAGCGAAAGCGCGTAAGAGAGCTCGCTGCCCGGCTCGGGCGTCGGCCCGGGGAGCGTCTTGACGGTCTTCTCATTCTGCTCCGCCGCCCAGTCGGCAAAGCGCGTCTGCACGTCCGGCACATCGCTCAGCGGCGCGCTCGCGTTGACCAGCACCACGAGCATCAGCGCGCAGAGCACGCCGGAGAGCACGCGGTCCAGCCCCGCGCGGACCGGCGGCAGATCGAAGTAGCGCTTTCGAAAGCGCCCCGCATGCTCGATGCGCCCCTCCTGCTGCGGGGGACGGTCATACCGCCGCTGCGGCGTGCGCCGGAATTCGTCGAGCGGCTCGAGCTTTTCCTCCTTGGGCATAGACGTCCCCCTTCCAGTTAAACGTTGGTTTCCATTATACGTCCTCTGCCGCGCGATGTCAAACGGTTGGGAAAAATGTCAAATTGCGTTCAAAATTGGCGGGCAAGCGCCGGGCTCCGTCCCTTGCGGAATACAAACCGGCTCCTAAATTTCTCTGGATATGCATCGTCGTGCCCTTGACGGGATAATGTCATTGTAATATCATGTTGTCCGAGCGAAACGCGCGGCATCCGCCGCCGTCGATTTCCCTAAACACAGAAAGGATGATCTCATGCGCTCTGTCTGCAAGTTTCTTTGCAAACCCCTTGCCTTTTTGCTGATCGCGCTGTGCGCGGCGTTTTCATCCGCCGCGGCCGAGCAGCCGAGTTCCCCGTCCCTTCAAGAGGCCGCCGCGACCGCCGCTTCCCTCGCCCAGCAGTACGGCGGCGCGGCGAGCATTCAATACGCGCTGTTCATGGACGGGGACATCGCCTACAGCGGCGCGCTGGGGATGGCCTCCGTCGAGGATGCAGTGCCCGCGACCGACGGCCTGCTCTACGGCATCGGCTCCATCAGCAAGGTGTACACCGCCGCCGCGGCGATGAAGCTCGTCGACGAGGGCAAGCTCGACCTCGACACCCCCGTGTGCACCTATCTGCCCGATTTTACGATGGCGGACGAGCGCTATCGCGATATCACGATGCGCATGCTCCTGAATCACTCCTCCGGCCTCATGTTCGCGGGCATGAAGGACGCCTTCCTTCTGAATGACCCCGAGGACAACACCGCCGCCGGGCTTCTGCTCTCCGAGCTCGCCTCCCAGCGGCTGATCGCCGATCCCGGCGCATACAGCGTCTATTGCAACACCGGCTTTACGCTCGCCCAGCTGGTCATCGAGCGCCTGACCGGCATGCCGCTTGGCCGTTACCTGCGCGAGGCGCTCCTTGCTCCCGCCGGGCTTGAGGACACCTTCGCCTGCCAAGACGCCTTTGACCGCGAGCGCATGGCGCGCGTCTACTGGAGCGTCGACCCGACCCGCGCCGTCGCGACGGACAGCACGACGATCACCGGCACGGGCGGCCTCTACGCGACGGCCTGCGATCTGGCGCGCTTCGGCGCGATGCTCTGCCCGGGCGGGGGCCTGCTCTCCGAGGCATCCAGCGAGGCGATGGCGCAGCGCGAATACGCGCGCGGCCTGTGGCCCGAGGACGGCGAGCGCGACGCGCTGGGCTACGGCTTGGGCTGGGACACGGTTCACATGCTTCCCTTCCACCAGAGCGGCGTTCAGGCCCTGTGCAAGGGCGGCGACACCAACCAATACCACGCCGCGCTCGTGACCCTGCCCGAGTATGGCATGGCGGCGGCCGTCCTGACCTCCGGCGGCCTGAGCACCTATAACCAGCTGTGCGCCGCGCGCATGCTGATCGACGCGCTGGCGCAAAAAGGCGTGACGATCGACGAAGCCATCGCGCTGCCTCAGGCCGAGCCCGCCCCAATGCCCGCCGAGCTCGTCGAATATTCCGGCCTGTACGGCGCCATGACCGGCGCGCTGCCCATCGTCATCACGCCCGACGGCACGCTGACGCTCTCGCAGGAGGTCGCAGGCGAAACCTATGAGCAGGTCTTCACCTATTGCGACGACGGCTACTTCTACGACGCCGCCTTCAGCGCGCGCGTCGCGCCCGTCACGCGCGAAAACGGCCTGACCTATCTCTATCAGGAGGGCTATTCCCCTCTGCCGGGCCTCACCGTGCTCAGCACGGCCAGCTACGCCTGCCAGAAGCTGCCGGAAAACCCGATGGATGAGGAGACCGCAGCCGTCTGGGCGGCGCGCGACGGCAAGCGCTACTTCATGCTGAACGCCAAATACACCTCTCAGGCCTATGCGCTGGCCATGCCCATGACAAACGTCGAATACCGCGACGATCTGCCGGGCTACATCGCCGCCAGCCGCCTGGTGGGAACGGACCGGCTCGAAGCCGTCGTTCAGATCCCCGGCACGGCGGGCCGGGACAGCATGGACATGACCTTCCGCACGGAGGACGGCGTCGAATACCTCGAAACGGCCAGCTACGTCTACGCGGATGAAAGCGTCCTGCGCGCGCTCGCCCCGGGCGAAGCCCCGACCATTGGGGAGGACGGCTTTGCGCGCTGGTATACCATAGGAAGCGAGCTGGACGGCCAAACGATGCGCGTTGAGGCAAACGGCCCGGGCAGCTTCGCCGTTTACACCGCCGACGGCACGCCGGTCGCCGTCTCCTCGCTCTACGGCGATATGAGCGCGGCGCTCCCCGCGGGCGGATACGCCGTCTTCGCCGGCGAAACCGGCACGTCGTTCGACCTTGTGATCGAGTAAGCCTTCGGGGGCTTTTCCGTCCGACCTCTCTCCTCGGAGAGAGGTTTTTTCCTTCTCCCGATTGCGGCGGAGATTTTGGCGCTTCTTCCAAAAGCCGCCTTGTCTTTTTCCCTTTCGTCTGCTATGCTATAGTTAACAAAAGCATCTGCAAGGAGGCATCCCGATGGGCACGTTTGAAATCCGCGAGGACTTCTATCTGAACGGGGAAAAATTCCACATCTTATCCGGTTCCATCCACTATTTCCGCGTCGTGCCGGCGTATTGGCGCGACAGGCTTCTCAAGCTCAAGGCGATGGGGCTCAACACCGTGGAAACCTATATCCCGTGGAACTTCCACGAGAGGCGCAAGGGCGAATTCGATTTCTCCGGCTGGCGCGACATCGTCCGCTTCGTGCGTCTGGCGCAGGAGCTCGGGCTGTATGTGATCCTCCGGCCGTCGCCGTATATCTGCGCCGAGTGGGAATTCGGCGGCCTGCCCGCGTGGCTGCTCTCGGGAGAGCCCATGCGCCTTCGGTGCAGCGACCCCGTCTACATGCGCCACGTCATGGACTACTACGACGAGCTGATTCCCCGCCTCGTCCCGCTTCAGGTGACGCACGGGGGGCCCGTCATCATGATGCAGGTGGAAAACGAATACGGCTCCTACGGCGACGACAAGGCCTACCTCGCCGCGCTGCGCGACGGCCTCCTATCGCGCGGCGTCGACGTGCCGCTGGTCACCTCCGACGGCCCGGAAGACGACATGCTCGCCTGCGGCAGGGCCGAAGGCGTCTTCCAGACCGGGAATTTCGGCTCCCAGTCGCAGGAGCGCTTTGGCGTCATGACCGCGCACGGCATAAAGCCCCTCATGTGCATGGAATATTGGTGCGGCTGGTTCGACTATTGGGGCTGCGCAGCCCATCACACGACCGACGCCGAAGCCTGCGCCAGGGATTACGCTTCCCTGATCTCGCTGGGCCACGCCAATCTCTACATGTTCCACGGCGGAACGAACTTCGGCCTCATGAACGGCAGCAACTACTACGACTTCCTCACGCCGGACACCACTTCCTACGATTACGATTCCCCGCGGACCGAGGACGGGCGAACGACGGAGAAATACCGCCTGTTCAAGGCCGCCGTCGAGGCCCGCCAAGGGCATCCCGTGCCGCCCGTGGATATTCCGGACATCCCTCGCCGCGCATACGGCGAGGCGAAGCCAAAGGGGAGCGCCCCGCTTCTCCCGCTCATCTCCGGCCTTTCCCCCGTCCGCTCGCTGATGCCCGTGAGCATGGAGCGCATCGGGCAGGACTACGGCTATACGCTCTACCGCACGACGCTGTGCAACGAGCGCGAGCTGCGCAAAATCCAGCTCACCGGCGCCAACGATCGCGCGCAGATCTTTCTGGACGGCAGGCATCTGCTCACGCTCTATGACCGCGAGCTGCTGGCCGCGCACGAATTCGACGCGCCCATCCCCGTCCGTCCCGGCGCCGTGCTCGACATTCTGGTGGAGAACATGGGCCGCGTCAATTACGGCTATCGCCTTGAGCAGCAGCGCAAGGGCATCGACGGCGCCGTCGTCATCAACAATCATCTCCGCTCCGACTGGGCGATCTACAAAGTCGATGAAGACGCGATACGCGCGTTTGCGCCCGCACAGGCGCAGGAAACGGCGGGCGTGCCCGGCGTTCATCTGCTGACGTTTGCCGTCGATACCCCGGCGGATACCTTCCTCGAGCTGCCCGGCTGGGGCAAAGGCGTGGTCTTTTTAAACGGCTTTGCGCTCGGGCGCTTCTGGGAGATCGGGCCGCAGAAACGGCTGTATATCCCCGCGCCCCTGCTGAAAGCCGGCGAAAACACGCTGACCATCGTGGAGACAGAGGGCAAAACCGGCCCGGCGATCCTGTGCGCCGAGCCCGCGTTGGGGTAAGCGCCTCCGGCCTTGCAAAAAAACAGCACAATAAGGAGCTGTCAGGCTAAGAACCCAGATATTCCTCATAAAATCATTCTTTTGCAAAAAAAGCCCTCTCCTATGGAGAGGGTGGCCGCCGAAGGCGGACGGGAGAGGTCCCCTGCGCACGGGGCGGAAGCACATCCGTCGCCAGCGGGCGAGACCTCATCCGTCACGGCTACGCCGTGCCACCTTCCCCAAAGGGGAAGGCTTTTTTTCTCTTAGAATGTTCGGAATGATCCTGACAGTCCCTTTTTTATGATGGTTGGATTTTTTCTCGGCCTCTCAAGGGGCTTGACCGGTCACTTCAGCCCCTTGGTCAGCGGGATGAGCATCAGCAGCACGACAATGCCCACAACGCCCACGATGATGCCCAGCACCATCTTGCCGAAGACCATGCTCAGGCACATGCCCACGCCCAGCATGAGCGCGCCGACCAGCCCCACCAGAACGGAGCCGACCGTCTTGCCGTCCAGCCGGATCGGGGCCTTGTTCTCCATCTTCCGCCAGATCAGCACCGCGGCCAGCAGCACCGCAATGCCCACGACGCCGCAGACGATGCCCTGCGTCGCCATGCCCCACTCGGGCAGCAGGCACATGCACATGCCCAGCGCGAAAAACACGCCGCCGACGGTACCAAGGATCAGTGCGACAAAATTGCTCTTTTTCATGTTCAGGTTCCCTCTTTCTCCGTTCATGTGTTGTTTCGTCTTGTTCGAGCCGACAGGTGCATTGTAGCCCTTGCGTTTCTCCATTTTGTTGAAATCATGTTAATGAAATGTGAATTCGCCTCGCCGGCGGGCCCGACGCCGGTGCGCCCTCTGCGAAAACCCCTTCCGTT
>JAUNPI010000181.1 GCA_030536875.1 Clostridia bacterium | reverse complement strand
TCATTTTTTTTAACACTCGACCCCGGTTAGGCGCCTGCCCAAGGGGGCAGGCGCACAGCCGAGGCCTTGAAGAAGCGAATCGTCTCGCCGATTCGTCGGGGGAAGTTATTGCGCCTTCTTCTTCTTGATCAGCGGCATGACGATCGGGGTCACCAGCAGAATGATGCACACGATCATGACCGTGCCGGCGATCGGGCGCATGAACATCGTGCCGAGGTTCGCCTTGCTCATCAGGTAAGCGCGCGAGAAGTTGGATTCGCACATACTGCCCAGAACGAGGCCCAGAACAATCGCAGCGCTGTTGAAATGGCAGACCTTGACCAGCAAGCCGAGCACGCCGGCCAGCACCATGATGCGCACGTCCGCAATCGCCATCTGGTTGGCGTAGGAGCCGATCAGAGCCAGCATGACGATGATCGGGCCGAGGTAGGAATACGGAATGGCCAGAATCTGGGCGAATACCTTGGCGATGCCCATCGCCACGACGACCATCAGGATGTTGGTGACGATCATGGAGACGAAGGTCGCCGAGAGGTATTCAGGCTGGTTGGTGAGCAGCAGCGGGCCAAGCTGGACGCCCTTGAGCGTCAGCGCGGACATCATGACCGCCGCGGCGTTGCCGCCCGGGATGCCCAGGGAGAGCAGCGGAACCATCGCGCCGCCGGTCGCGGCGTTGTTGGCCGCCTCGGAGGCCGCGATACCGTCGATGATGCCGGTGCCGAACTTCTCCGGATACTTGGAAATCTTGTTTTCCATCGTGTAGCAAAGGAAGGAAGCGATGGTCGCGCCGGCGCCCGGCAGAATGCCGACCACGGTGCCGACCACGGAGCAGCGCAGAAGCGTCCACTTGATGGAGAGGATCTCCTTGAGGGACGGCATCTTCGTGTTGACCTTGCCGCCGCCAATGCCGTCCTCGGCCGTCATGCTCTTCTTCTTGGGGTTGGTCTGCCGGAGCACCTCGGTGATGGCGAACAGACCGATGAGCACCGGGATCATTTCCACGCCCGCCAGCAGCTGCTGGCTGCCGAAGGTCAGGCGCTGCACGGCGTACATCTTGTCCTGTCCGATGCAGGCCAGCAGCAGGCCGAGGAGGCCGGAGATGATCGTGGTGAGCACGTGATCGCTGTCCAAGCAGGTGAGGATGGACAGGCCCATAAAGGTGATGGCGAACAGATCCGCCGGGCCGAACTGCAGCGCGGCCGCCGTCAGCGGCTGGGAGAGCAGGAACATCGCCAGCGCGGAGAACAGGCCGCCGATGGCGGAGGCCAGCAACGCCACGCCGAGGGCCTTGCCCGCCTCGCCGCGCTGGGCCATCGGGTAGCCGTCAAACGTCGTCGGCGCGGAGGAGGGAACGCCCGGGATCTTGAAGAGGATCGCGGTGATCGAACCGCCGGTGATGGAGGAGCAATAGATCGCGGTGAGGAAGACGATCGCCGGGATCGGCTCCATCGTGTAGGTGAAGGTCAGGCCGAGGGCAACCGCCATCGTCGCCGAGACGCCCGGCAGCGCGCCGAACACCGTGCCTAAGACGATCGCGACGCAGACCATGAAGAACATCGAGGGGTTGAAGACCGCCGTGAGGCCGGACATCAAAAGTTCCATCATACTCATGTGTAGTCGCCTCCTTAACCGAAGATGCCCTTGACGCCCGCGACAATGGACTCAAGGAAGAGCGCGAAGCTGCGCAGGAAGCCGATCGTGCCGCGCGGCAGATTGACGCTCAGCATGCCGCTGAAGACGATGTAGAGGATCAGCGTAATGCACACGGAGGCAATCGCCAGCCGGACGTAATTGCGCTCGCCCAGCAGCATGCCGTAGAGGAAGAGGATGAGCAGCGCCGTCACCATGAAGCCGACCGTCTCCAGAATCAGGGACGCGCCGATCAGAATGAGAATGCCGAGGAACTGCTTGCTCTTAAAGAAGGTGGGGATGGTCGAAACAAACGCGCCGAGGGTGAAATCTTCCTTGCCCTTGTTGCGGCGGATGATCTGGATGATGTTGATCACAAGGCAGATTTCCAGCAGGATGATGATGGCCTTGGGCCACACGTCCGGCTGAAGCGCGTAGGGATTGTTGGCAACCTTCGCGGGAACCGGCGCTTCCAGCACGTGGGTAAAGAACGAATACCCGAGGAAGACCACCAAGATGATGTTGATAATGAGTTCAAACAAGGCGCTTCAACTCCTTCTTGACTTGGAAAGAGGGGGCATTTTGTCCCCTCTTTCCGGTCAGAGTGTATAAAGATTTTGTTAAGCTTTTGAGGTGGGATTACTTGAGATCGTCGTAGTCCTTGGTCAGCGTGCCCTGCTCGAACATGTAGTCGCGCAGCGCCTTGTACTCACTCTGAACGAACTCCGGCAGCTCCTCAACGGAGGGAACCTCACGCTGGTCATACGCAGCGTTCTTGATGAAGGTCTGCCAGGTCTCGGACTGACGGGCTTCCTCGACGGCGGCGACCATCGCGTCGATGGCCTCCTGCGGGGTGCCGGTCTTCGCAAACAGCGCGCGCCACGGGCCCATGTAGGAGTCGATGCCCAGCTCGCCGGTGCACTGCATGTCGGGGTAGATGTCCATGCGGTTCTCGCACAGCGCGAGGATCGGGATGATGTCGCCGGACTCGATCAGGCCCGCGATTTCATCGGTGCCGGAGATGGCGAGGTCGCAGTGGCCGCCCATCAGCGCGGAGTTGACCTCGGAGCCGCCGGAATACGGGGTCTCGAGGAGCATGAGGCCGGCCGTCGCCTGAGCGAGGGACGCGCCGTCGACGCCAGTGGCCGTCAGCATGCCGACGGAAACCTCATACGGGTGCTCCTCAACGTACTTGGAAAGCTCTTCCCAGTTGGTGACGCCGTACTTTTCCATGTTCACCTTGGAAGCGGCGATGATGTTGATGGAGTGAACGAGCACGTCGATGCACTGGAACTCGGTCTTGAAATCCATCGAGGTGGTGCTGGACATGTCCTGCATGAACAGGGACTGCGTGCCGAGCATGAAGGTGTAGCCGTCAGCCGGCTGCTTGTAGGTGTACTCGACGCCGTTAACGCCGGAAGCGCCTTCAACGTTCTGCACCTCGACCGGAACGCCGAGGATATCCTGCAGCAGGGTCGCCATCGGGCGGATGGTGGAGTCGGCGCCGCCGCCGACGCCCCACGGGCAGACGATGGTGATCTTGCGCTCGAACTGGAATTCGGCGCTGGCGCAGGCCGCGAGGGCGAGCGTCATCACGATCGCGAGGACGAGACATACGAGCTTCTTCATAGGGGTACCTCCTTTTTTCTATCTTGTAGCCGGTCGCGCCGGCTCAAGTATCGTTGGAACGCCGCAAGGGCCTGTGTCGGCTTCTCACAAATACGGCATGGAATTTATTGTCAATTCGGCCTTTGCTTGTCTTGGAGTTCTTGCACTTTTTACGAGATCATGATAAACTATATGCGCCCATAATGCAAATACCGATTTGCGTATGTTCCTCATAATTTTTCACTTATACCCCATTTTGAACAGGCTTTATCAAGGAGGCGCTCCCATGAATTTAAAACATATCCAATATGTGCTGACCGTCCTGCGCGAGGGCTCCATCACCGGGGCGAGCAAAAAGCTCTTCGTCTCCCAGCCCGCCCTCTCGCAGACGATCAAGCAGATCGAGCAGGATCTGGGGGCCGCCATCTTCGACAGGAGCACGGATCCCATCTCCCTGACCAGCGCCGGGCAGCGCTATGTCGAGGCCGCCCAGCAGATTCTGGACATCGACCGCAACCTGCGCGCCCACATCGCCGAAACCAAAAAGGAAATTCATGGGCGCATGCGCGTGGGCATCTCCGCCCAGCGCGGCATTCAGCTGCTGCCGCAGGTCATCCCGGATTTCGCGCGCCGCTATCCCTTCGTCAAGATCGAGCTGGTGGAGCACGGCAGCGACACCCTGGAGCGCCTGACCGCCGAGGGCCAATGCGACCTGTCCATCATCACGACGAGCGAAAAGCCCAACAAGCTCCGCTATGTGCTCATCGAAAACGAGCAGCTCGTGCTGCTCTCCTCCCGCTCCACCCAGCTGGCGCACCGCTTTACAGACGGCGAGGCCATCGACATCACCGAGGCGAAGGACGAGCGCTTCGTCTCCATGCTCGAAGGGCACAGCGTCCGCACGATTCAGGACAGGCTCTTCCAGCGCCACCACATCTCCCCCGCCATCCTCATGGAGACCAACAACATGGAGGCCGCCAAGCACGTCGCCGCCCGCGCGGGCGCGGTCATGCTCATCCCGAGCGTCTACGTCTCCGGCTCGCTCGACCTGCAATACAGAACCCAGTGCCACCCCATCCTCAACAACGACTATGAGCGCCACTTCTACCTCTGCTACCGCAAGGGCATGTATCTGACGCGCTATATGGAGGATTTTGCGCGCATCGTCTGCGAAAAGCTCGGCGTGCCCTTCAACCTCGCCGGGGAGGACTAATACTCATTCTGATTAAAATGGCTTAATCCGCGCACCATCTTTTCCGCTCTGACTTTGCCTCGTTCC
>JAUNPI010000180.1 GCA_030536875.1 Clostridia bacterium | reverse complement strand
ATCGAGGCGTTTTTAGGCAGCGCGGGCGTGGTCGCGGCCTGCATGTTCGACACGGGCAACGCCGTCATGATGACCGGCGGCTCCTATGCGATGACCTCCACGCTGCTGGGAACGGGCGGGGAGCACCGCGAGAGCGCGCGGGAAATCGCGATGAAATTCCTGCGCTCCGTGCCGTTTGACACGTATATGATCATGCTCGCGCTGGCGGCGGCGGGCGTCACGCTGCCGGATATCGCCTTCGATCTCACGCGCCCGGCCGGGCAGGCGAACGCGTTTATCGCCATGCTGATGATCGGGATGATGTTTGAGCCCGCGGGCGATCCCGCGCTGCTGCGCGAGACGGCCAGGGAGCTGGCCTGGCGCTATGCGTTTGCCGCCGTGTTCGCCGCGCTGCTCTACGCGTTTGCGCCGTTTGATCTGCTCGTGCGCCAAACGCTGGCGATCCTCTGCTTCGCGCCGCTCTCCAGCCTCGCGCCCATCTACACCGACCGCTGCCACAGCGACGTCGCGCTGGCCAGCTTCACCAACTCCGCGTCCATCGCCGTGAGCCTGGTGCTCATGCTCGCGCTGTCCATGTTTTTTGTCGCCGGTACGGTGTGACGCCGGCGCACAGGGTTTTACAGCTTATCATTTGCGTTTGGGAGGAATGCGTCATGAAAAAGGCAAAGGTTTACTTCACGGACTTTAGAACGGTCGCCTTCGGCGACGGGCTGCCGGGCAAGCTCAAAAAGCTCATCCGCAAGGCGGGAATCGGTCAGATCGACATGGACGGCAAGTTTGTCGCCATCAAGATGCACTTTGGCGAGCTGGGGAACATCAGCTTCCTGCGCCCCAACTACGCGCGCGCCGTCGTCGATGTGGTCAAGGAGCTGGGCGGCAAGCCGTTTCTGACCGACTGCAACACGATGTACCCCGGCAGCCGCAAGAACGCGCTTGAGCACCTCTACTGCGCCTGGGAGAACGGCTTTACGCCGATGACCGTCGGCTGCCCGATTCTCATCGGCGACGGCCTCAAGGGAACGGACGACATCGCCGTGCCGGTCGAGGGCGGCGAATACGTGAAGGAGGCCAAGATCGGCCGCGCCGTCATGGACGCGGACGTGTTCATCAGCCTCACGCACTTCAAGGGCCATGAGATGACCGGCTTCGGCGGCACGATCAAGAACATCGGTATGGGCTGCGGCTCGCGCGCGGGCAAGAAGGAGCAGCATTCCAGCGGCAAGCCGCATATCGAGGCGGACGCCTGCCGCGGCTGCCGCAAGTGCCAGCGGGAATGCGCCAACGAGGGCCTTGTGTTTGACGAGGCGACGCGCAAGATGCATGTGAATCAGAACAATTGCGTCGGCTGCGGGCGGTGTCTGGGCGCGTGCAACTTCGACGCGATCGTCTTTGACAATGACGACGCCAACGAGATGCTCAACTGCCGCATGGCGGAATACACCAAGGCCGTCGTGGACGGCAGGCCGTGCTTCCACATCTCGCTGATCGTGGACGTATCGCCCAACTGCGACTGCCACTGCGAAAACGACGCGCCCATCCTGCCCAACATCGGCATGTTCGCCTCGTTTGACCCGCTGGCGCTGGATCAGGCCTGCGTCGACGCCTGCATGGCGGCCAACCCGATGCCCCACAGCCAGCTTTCCGACAACATGAAGAAGCCCGGCTTTGCCGACTGGGGCGACCCGTTCCGCAACTCCACGCCGGAATCCGAATGGCGCAGCTGCCTCGACCACGCCGAGAAGATCGGGCTGGGCACGAGGGAGTACGAGCTCATTCGGATGTAAGCGATGGAGCAGCAGACGCTTTTTGGCGGGGAGGAGACGCAGCCGCTGGCCGCAAGGCTGCGCCCCCGCACGCTGGACGAGTTTGTGGGGCAGAGCCACCTGCTGGGCGAGGGGAAGGTGCTGCGCCGCATCATCGAGAGCGACCGCATCTCCTCCATGATCTTCTGGGGGCCGCCCGGCGTGGGGAAGACGACGCTGGCCAGAATCATCGCCAGCCGGACGAGGTCGGACTTTGTGGACTTCTCCGCCGTGACCAGCGGCATACGGGAGATTCGCGCGGTGATGCAGCAGGCGGAAAAGAGCCGCCTGCTCGGCGTGCGGACGATCGTCTTTGTCGACGAGATTCACCGCTTCAACAAGGCGCAGCAGGACGCGTTTCTGCCGTTTGTGGAGAAGGGCAGCATCGTGCTCATCGGCGCGACGACGGAAAACCCCTCCTTCGAGCTCAACGGCGCGCTGCTCTCCCGCTGCAAGGTCTTTGTGCTGCGCGCGCTGGAGACGCGGGATTTGACGGCGCTGCTGACCCGCGCGCTGCGGGACGAGCGCGGCTTTGGGCGTTTGCGCGTGGCAATCGAGCCGGAGATGCTGGAGGCCATCGCCGTCTTTTCAAACGGCGACGCGCGCATGGCGCTGACCACGCTGGAAATGGTCGTCCTCAACGGCGACACGCAGGGCGAGAGCGTGCGCGTGACGCGCGAGACGATGGAGCAGTGCATCGCCAGAAAGTCGCTGCTTTACGACAAAAACGGCGAGGAGCATTACAACCTGATCTCCGCGCTGCACAAGTCGATGCGCAATTCCGACCCGGACGCGGCGGTCTATTGGCTCGCGCGCATGCTCGAGGGCGGGGAAGACCCGCTCTACGTCGCCCGGCGCGTGATCCGCTTTGCCAGCGAGGACGTGGGGCTCGCCGACCCGCGCGCGCTGGAAATCGCCGTGAGCGCGTATCAGGCCTGCCACTTTCTGGGCATGCCGGAATGCACGGTTCACCTGACGCAGGCGGTCGTCTACCTCAGCGTCGCGCCCAAATCGAACGCGCTGTATGCGGCCTACGAGGCCGCGAAAAGCGACGCGGCAACGCGCATGGCGGAGCCCGTTCCGCTTGTCATCCGCAACGCGCCGACCAAGCTGATGAAGGAGCTGGGCTGCGGCGAGGGATACGAGTACGCGCACGACGCCGAGGAAAAGCTGACCCGCATGCGCTGTCTGCCGGATTCCCTCTTGGGCCGGGTCTATTATAAGCCCACCGAGCAGGGGCAGGAGGCCAAGTTCAAGGCGAGGCTGGAGCAGATCAAGGCGTGGCGCGCCGGAAAATAAACCGGCATGACGCCATATGTAAACAAAATGGAATGCCCTCGCGAGAGGCCGGAAACGGCGGTCTCTCACGAGGGCATTTCTCTGCCTTCAAAGGGGAACGCTTCAGGGACGGCAGACGTCCCTTCGCGCCGCTTCGCCCACGGCGGTGTAGCCCGGAATATGGGGGTCGCGGCCGATCTGCGTGTTGTCCTGCGTGCGGGATTGCAGCTCGCGGACGGGATGCGGCGCGGTTTCGAAGCGATAGTCCTCCTCCGCGCAGGCGATGTGCTGCTTGACGACGGCGTGGCTGGCGACGTGATCAAGGCGCGCGTGTACGATGTCCTGATAGGCGAAGAACGGGTCCGTGCCCTCCAGATTCTGGACGGGGACGGGCGAGGCGTCCTTATAGGTCAGCTGCGCGGAGAGCAGCGCCGCGCGCACATAGTCGATATTCGATTCGAGCTTCAGCGGCTCCGGGAAGCTCGGCTCGGGGATGACCTGGGACCAGTGCTTGCCCTCGTATTGCTCCAGCAGCTGCGCCGCCTTGTGCAGATGGGCGATCTCCTGCTCGAGGCCGCGCGCCCAGATGCCGCGGATGCGTTCGTCGGTCTCCGTCTGCTCGCAGGACCAGTAGAGATAGCACTCGGTGAACTCGTGCATCAGCAGGGATTCCAGCCAGGTGAGCGCGGGGTTCATGAGGGCCTCGTACTGGGTGACGTGCTGCTCCTCGATCATGGCGATCTCCTGATAGAGCTTGCGCCCGAGATCGTTTGCGTAAAAGCCGTTTGCGTTCATGTAGTAGTTCATCGTCTGCTGCTCGGCGGCGGTGATGATGGAGGCGGCGAGCTGGTCGAACATCGGCGCGCGGCGGTCGATGGGGCAGGGAATGCCGTCGCGCGGGAAGCGGTGTTCGCTGATCGTCGGGCGGCCCGGCATGATCTCCGTGTAGCGGCCGACGAGGCGCTCCGCGTGCTCGCCGGTGTCCATGTCCATGAGATCGGCGTAGCGGTACAGATGGTCGAAATCCTCCAGCAGCGCAAGGTCGAGCGCCTCCTTGATCTGCGGGGAACAGACGCGCTTGCCCAAATGCGCCGTCAGGTCGACGGCGAGCTGCTCATAGCCGATGGTGTGCTCGAGGATTGTCTCGCCGATGGGCTTGAGGCAGGAGAGCTTTTTTTGCTGCTGCTGTTCCGTGCGCCGGGCCATCGCCAGCTCGCGCCGGATCGCGTGATCCTGAATGTGGCGCTCCATCTGATGGGAGAACTTGACGGCCTCGTATTCCGCGCCGTTGAGCAGGATGATGCGGCATTTGGTGTAGGGGTTCACCGTCTGGGGGTCATACGGCGTGGGATACAGGTCACAGAAGCTCTCATAGGTCTTGATCAGCGGAATCGGTTTTTGGTCGAATGGGTTCATGGTCTTCCCTCCCTTGAAGATGATGATATC
>JAUNPI010000020.1 GCA_030536875.1 Clostridia bacterium | reverse complement strand
TCTCTATGCGGGCGCTGAGAGAATACAACGAAGACATTCGATTGACGGCGCTCCGTCCGGGGGATGTGCTCTGTGTGCCGCAGAGCGGCGACCGCGGCCTGTGCCCAAACGGCGGGCCGGTCTACCGGATGCAGGAAGGCGATACGCTTGACGAGATCGCGGAGCTCAACGCCACCAACGTCGAGCAGATTTTGAGGCTTAACCCCAATCTTCTGCCCAGCGATTTCGTCGCCGGCCAGGTGATCTGCCTGCCCACGCGTCGCCGCATAACGCAGGAAGAACAAGAAGAACAGCAAGAGGAAACGACGCAGGACGGCGAGAGCGTGGAAACCTGAATGCCTACATACAGTGAGGAGCCGCTTTAAGCAAAGCGGTTCCTCACTGTTGTATTTTAGCGCCGCATACACAGGCATCACGAACGCTCTTTTTTCTGGGAAGACTTGAAATTGATTTTGCTCTCTGTGCCCGCAAGAAGCCGCGCGACGTTTGCCCTATGGCGCCAGATGGCCAGCAGGCCGAGAAAAAGCGCGCAGCCCCAGACGACGGGATCCTTCGGCGTGGTCAGCATGACGAAGATGGGCATCGTCACCGCGGCGCCGATGGATCCGAGCGAAACATAGCGCGTGATCAATACCAGCGCAAGGAATACGGCGAACGCCGCGAGCGCCTGCAGGGGATAGATAAACAGCAGACAGCCGAAACTGGTGGCAATGCCCTTGCCGCCTTTAAAGCCAAAGAAGACGGGGAAGTTGTGGCCCAACACGGCGCCCACAGCGCCGACCAGTTCGCCCCCCTTGTTCCCAACGAGAGCCGCGCCGATGAGCACGGCGACGATTCCCTTGAGCATGTCGCCCATGAACGTGAGCGCCGCCATCTTCTTGCCCATCACGCGGAGCATATTGGTCGTGCCGGAATTGCCGCTGCCCTTGGTGCGGATGTCCTCGTGGCCGAGGGCACGGGAGAGCAGCACGCCAGGGGAGATGCTGCCCAGCAGATAGCCGATGACCAATGTAAGCGCTAATCGGAGCATAAACTCAGACCTCCTTTTGATTCTTCTCTCGCAGGATAAAGCGAATCGGCGTGCCCTCAAAGCCAAAGGACTTGCGGAACTGGTTTTCAAGGTAGCGCTGATAGGCGAAATGCATGAGCTCCTCGTCGTTGACAAAGAAGACAAACGTCGGAGGGCAGACGCTCTGCTGCGTGGCATAGTAAATCTTGAGACGCCGTCCGCCGGAGATGGGCGGCTGGAAGGCCGCGATCGCGTCGCCGAGCACATCGTTGAGCAAGCCCGTTGTGATGCGGCGTGAAGCCTGCTCATAAACGGCCCGAACCGTCTCGATGACGCGGGGAACACGCTGACCGGTCAAAGCGGAAATGAAGACGACCGGCGCATAATCCATGAATTTGAGATCTTCCATCACCTGTTTGCGATAGGTTTCCATCGTGCCGGTCTCTTTCTCGACCGCATCCCACTTGTTGACCACGATGACGGCGGCCTTGCCCTCCTCATGGACATAGCCCGCAACCTTGGTATCCTGCTCCGTGACGCCGTCCTCCGCGTTGATGACGATCAGCGCCACGTCGCAGCGGCGCACGGCGGCAAGCGCGCGCACGATGCTGTAGCGCTCGATGGATTCCTCCTCGATCGCGCGTTTGCGGCGAATGCCGGCGGTATCGATGATGTTGTAGCGCTGTCCTTCCCGCACGAAGGCGGTATCGACGGCGTCGCGCGTCGTTCCGGCGATGTCGGAGACCATCGAGCGCTCCTGGCCCAAGATCTTGTTGACAAGGCTTGATTTGCCGACGTTCGGACGTCCGACGACGGCGATGTGGATGGTGTGCTCCTCGTCTTCGCCCGTATCCGCGTCCTGCGGAAAGCGGCTGACCATCTCGTCGAGCAAATCGCCGAGGCCAAGCATATTCGTGGAAGAAATGGCAAACGGCTCGCCCAGCCCAAGGGCATAGAAGTCGTAGATGGTATCGCTCATTTCCTGATAATCGACCTTGTTGACCACGAGGATGACCGGCTTGCGGCTTTTGCGCAGCATGGAGGCCACATCTTGGTCGTCGGCGGTGAGGCCGGTGCGGCCGTCCGTGAAAAAGAGGATCACATCGCAGGTGTCGATGGCAACCTCGGCCTGACGGCGCATTTGCTTGAGCAGGATATCATCCGTCTTCGGCTCGATACCGCCGGTATCGACGAGCGTAAACCTGTGGCTTAGCCATTCGCAGTCCGCATAAATGCGATCGCGCGTGACGCCGGGCGTATCCTCCACGATGGAGATGCGCCGTCCGGCGATTTTGTTGAAAAAGGTGGATTTGCCGACGTTCGGACGTCCGACGACGGCGACTAAGGGTTTGGACATGCTGAGTTAAACCTCCGTTCCGCGCAGGGCATAGAGCAACTCGGCGCCGTCGTCCGGAACGGGCGTGATGCGGATGCCAAGGGCCTGCTGCGCTTCAAGTAGCGTCATGTCGTCGAGAAAGATGTCCTCTCCCTCGCGAAGCATGCTCTCTGTGATCAGAATTTCGTCCACCTCTTCTCCGCGCAGCTGAGCGACCAGATCCTGCCCGGTGATGAGGCCGGAAACGGTGACCGTTTCGCCGAAAAAGTGGTTGACGATGGGTTTGACGGTGACCTTTACCCCGGCAATCGGGTGCGCGTCGGTCAGCTCGCGCATGAAGGGGGCGACGGATGTGCCCGTCGCCATGATCACGCGGCGGGGAATGGCCGCCGTGTCGTCCGGATCAAGCCGGAGCGCCGTTTCAAACTCGTCTTTAAGGCGGACGAGCAGCCCCACGCCGTTTTCGAACTGGGGAAAATCCTCGTAAGCCTCCACGGTCGGGAGCGGAAGGCCCGAGAGCTGATAGAATTCGTCCGACGGGAAGACAAAGCGCGTGCCGTGTTCCGAAAGCATCTTGCTTTGGAACGCCTCCGCCTGGCGCACCACCTGCGCGGCCTCCTCCTTCGTGTAGGGGCGAAGGGGATACAGATGCTCCCGATACCGCGTCAGACCGACGGGAACCAACGCGACAGTCAGCGCGTAGGGCATCAGCGAGGAGAGGTCGCGCAGCGAGCGGTCAAGCTCCTCGCCATCGTTGATTCCGGGGCAGAGCACAATCTGGCAGTGGAAGCTCATGCCGTTGTCCGCGAAGCGGTGCAAATGCTCCATGATACGATCGGCATGGATATGGTGAAGCATCTTCTTGCGCAGTTCGCCGTTTGTCGTATGCACGGAGATATACAGCGGGCTGGCGCGCCGCTCGATCATGCGGTCCATCTCGACGCTGGGCAGGTTGGTCAGCGTCACGAAGTTGCCCGCCATCAGAGAAAGGCGCCAATCGTCGTCGCGCACATACAGGCTTTGGCGCATGCCCGGAGGCATCTGCTCGATGAAGCAGAACATGCAGTGGTTGGCACACGTCTTCGGGCAACTCATCAGTGAGGATTCGAGCGTCAGCCCGAGCGGCTCTTCCACCAGTTTATGAATATGAACGGTGCGCCGCGCGCCCTGCGCATCCTCCAGCAGGAGCAGAAGCGAAGCGCGCGCAGTGAGGAACTGGTAGTCGACCAAGTCGAGCACAGGTGTACCGCCGATGGAAATGAGCGTTTCTCCCTCTCGAATACCGCTGCGAGCGGCAAGCGACCCGGGAAAAACGCTGACAATGCGTTGTGACATGCGCGCGCTACACCTTCTTTCTAACCCAAGCTATTATGTCCGATTTCTGGAATAAAGTCAAGCGTTTCCGAGAAAAACGCCGCGCCTGCGCCATCATAGCCAATCTTCCAGCCAATCTTAAGGTAAAAATAAGGTTGGATTAAGGTTGAAATAAGGTTCTTCCGGTATGATGGAGTCACTTCAGGAAAGGAGGCATGCATTTTGAATGACTGCATGATTGAAACTGTAAACCTCACCAAGCGCTATGGCGAGCAGACGAGCGTCTCCGCGCTGAACCTGCATGTGCAAAAGGGGCGCATCTACGGCCTGCTGGGCCGAAACGGGGCGGGCAAGACCACGACCATGCGCATGCTCTTGGGGCTGACAAAGCCGACATCGGGGGATATCCGCCTGTTTGGCGAGCCGCTTGCCGGGCACGAGCGCGCGCTGCTGCCGCGCATCGGCTGCATGATCGAATCCCCGGGATTTTATCCGAATCTGACGGGCACGGAAAATCTGCAGATCTTCGCGCGCCTTCGCGGCGTAAGGCGCGGCGCCATACAGGACGCGCTCTCCGTCGTGGGGCTGCCCTATCGCGACAAAAAGCTGTTCTCGCAATACTCGCTAGGCATGAAGCAGCGTCTGGCTATCGCTCTGGCGGTGATGCACAGCCCGGACATGCTGATTCTGGATGAACCGGTCAACGGGCTGGATCCCATCGGCATCGCCGAGATGCGCGCCTCTCTGCGAAAGCTCTGCGATGAAAAGGGCATCACGATCCTCATCTCCAGCCACATTCTCTCGGAGATGGCGCTGTTGGCGGACGACATCGGCATCATTGACCGCGGCAAGCTGCTGGAGGAAGGCAACCTCGCCGAGCTGGAGGCGCGCGCGGACAGCTATATTCGCTTCTCCGTCTCCGACGCGGCGAGAAGCGCGCAGATCATCGGCGACGTATTCCAAAGGCCCAAGATGAGCCTTCAGGACAGCGGAACGCTGCTTGTACACGACACATCCGTCCATACGGCGGAGATCATCCGCACGCTCGTGCAAAACGGCGTGGACGTCTACGATGTTCACAAGCGGGAAGACAGCCTCGAAGACTATTTCAGGCGCGTGACCGGAGGTGAGGGCATTGGTTGATCTATTCGTTTGCGAAATACTCAAACTGCGGCGAAGGAAGCTGTTTTTCCTCGCCGTGCTGACGGCGCTGTTTTTCCCGCTGGCGTTTAACGTGCTGATGGGAAAGCCCAACGACACCTTCGAGGATCAAATCACCGTCTGCTATCAATTCACGGGCTACCTGATTCAGATTCCGCTGATTGTCGTGCTCGCGGCGCAGCTCTTTTCGCAGGAGCAGGAGAGCGGCGCGCTCAAGAATCTGCTGTGCGTGCCTGTTGCGCGCGCGGCGCTGGCGACGGGAAAGCTGCTCCTGCTGCTTCTGTTCTCTATGGTCTATTCGTTGTCGGGCTATTTGACGACGCTGTGCTTCGCGCTGCTGCGCGGGCTGCCGCTGGGCGGCGTGGCGCTGCACCTGCTGCTGAGCGCGGCGTGCGGCTACCTCTTTTTCGCGGCGGCGATGCCCTGCGTGCTGCTGGTCGTCTTCCTCAACAAGAGCACGCTCATCTGTGTGATCATCGCGTTTTTTTACGCGACGCTCAATTACATTCTCGCCATGAGCAAGCCGGTCATCTTTCAGCCCACCGGCCTGAATATGGGAACGCTTCTGCCGCTGCCGCTTTTGCAGCGTTGGCTGACGCAGTTCTTCAGCGCGGCAGGCGAGCAGTCGCGCGCGTATCACGCGGCGTTCAGCCCCTATTTTTCCTCGACGCCGGCGTGCTTCGCTGTGCTGAGCGCGGAAGCGGCGCTATGCCTGGCCGCGATCGTCCGGGTCTACAACAGAAGGGAGGCGTAAACGATGAGCTTGGTTCTTGTAAAGAAGGTCGGTTTACCGGCGCTTGTCTGCGCCGAGCTGCAAAAGATGAAGCGATGCCAAATGCTGCTGGTGGGCTTCATCGCGCTGGCGCTGTGCCCGGCGCTGCAGCTGGGCACGCAGTATGTCGTCGACGAATCGGTTCGAAACCCAAACTTCGATCTGCTTGCGCTGTTTGATTCCGTGATTTGGGGCAATGCGCAGGTTTTCCTGCCGCTGAGCTTCACGCTCATCGGCGGATATTGGATAAGCCGGGAGATTACAGACGATACGCTTAAAAACATGTTGACCGTGCCGGTGTCCTTTCCGCGCATGATCGCGGGAAAGCTGCTCGCGCTGATGCTGCTCAGCGTGCTCTTTGGGCTATACAGCTGCGTCATGACGCTCCTGATCGGCGGCGCGGCGGGGCTGGCGCGGCCCGATACTGGCGTGCTCATCGGCCGGTGCGCACAGAATATCGCCATCTGCGCATGCACCTGCGCGGTCACGCTTCCGATCATCGTGCTGTTCGGCAGAACACCCGGAGCGTATTTGGGCGGGGCAGTGTTTGCGTTCTTTTGCGGATACAGCATTCTCTTCTTCAAGAGCGGCCCGCTACGCAGCGTTTATCCATTTTTAGCGCCCTTTTCGATCGTGGGTTTTGATACGGCCAACTTCAACGGCGCCAAGGAACCCGCCAATATCGTGCTCAGCGCGCTTTCCATGCTCGCCATGCTCGCTTTGACGGCAGGGCTCACGCTGACTTCAAAGCCGCCGGAGCGGACGAGCCATAAAGCCGCTCACGGCCAAAAAACCGGCCAAAGAAGATGAGCGAAAGGGGAGAGAGCCTCGATTCGGTATCCCGGCTACGGGCGGAGAAAAGCAGCCGTTTCGCTATACAGCATAGCCGAACGACTGCTTTCAAAGCTTTCAAATTTTACATAGCCGCTCGGGGCGTCAGGCTTCGTTCCCGCCGGATTTTTTGCCGAACAGTCCGCCCGTCATCTCGCTCATGCCCCTGCCGATCTTGGTCTTCATGGCTTTGCCGCCGCCCGTCTGTACGAGCGCAAAGATCAGCACGCCCGCGACGACGGCAATCAGCATCCAGATGATGCCGGTCATGGATCCCTTTGCTTCACCGTTGCCGGCCTGCGCCGCCGCTTTTCCGCTTTCGGAGCTCGATTTGGCGCTGCTGGTCTCCTTGCCGTAGAGGGTGGTGTTCACCACGTTCGCCATGAGCTCCGTAGAGGCCAGCGCGCGCTCTTTGCTGATGGTATGCGTGCCAAACTCGAGCAGGATCGCATTGGGCGAAAGATCCTGATTGTAGTTGCCCTTGCCGATGAAGATATCCTTGATCAGGCCGGGATACTGCTTGTCGGCCACGGCCTTGATCTGCTTGGCGAACTCGCGGTTGACGGCGCTGTTTTGGTTGCTTCGGCCCACGAGCAGACGCACTTGGGAGGCGTTCTCGCCGTGAATGGTGCAGGCATACTCGCTTTCGTCGGGAATGCCGTCGCGATGGATATCGATGATCGCGTCCGGGCGCTTTTGCAGCAGGCGCTCGGCCGTCTGACGGCTGCGCCGATAGGCGCCGGAGTCGTGCGGCAAATGAGTCGACTCATCGAGGATGACGTCGACGCCTTGCGCCTGAAGCGCATCGCGGAACTCGCGCGCGACATCGTAGATACCGCCCTGTCCGTTGATGCTCTGCGTGCCGTCGGAAGGGATATAGCTCTCATCGCTATGGGTGACGTACATGGCGATGAGCTTTTTCTTATCCGCTTCGCCCGTGCTGTCCGAGGCGGTCGGGATGGCTTCCTCGGCGGCAAAAACAGCCTGCGCCTCGCCCGCGTCGAGCCATGAGACGTCGGGCATCTCCTCCTCGCCGACGCGTTCGGCGATCGCTGTGCCGTTTTGCACGGTGGCGATGCGGTAGAGAACGTTGTCCGCGCTGATATACTCGTCGCCTTCGCTGATCGTGCCGGAGATGGCGAAGAGCCTCGCGCCGGAGGAATCCAGCGCGACGGAGAGCTCATGGTCGCCGTCGAGATCGTCCGCGGCGGCATCAATGGAGCACAGGGAATAGAGCATCAGAGCCAGCGTAAAGGAAAGCAGCAGACGCAGAAAGCGAGTTTTCATGCGCGCTGCCCCCCTTCGATCGCTCCATCCTCGTGCGGAGCGTCGGCCCTTCCCGTCGTGATGCGTTCCATGATCTCGCCAAACAATTCGCATAGCAGCACGGCGATGACGCCCGAAAGCACAACGGCATCCAGCGCACCCGCGCCGCCCAAACGAAGCGCCTGATTCACGCCTTGCGACCAGAGCATAACGCCGGAGATCACATCGGCAAGCACGACGCCCAAAATGCCGGCGATAAACGCGCTCCTGCGCGAACGGCCGAGCAGCCACGCGATGGCGCCGCCCGCCACACCGTAAAGGATCATCGGGTCAAACGGCATGGTCACCGGATCGGCGGGGAAATACAGGCCAATGATGTAAATGGCCGCCGCCGTAAGCGCGGAGGCCACGAGGCTGCGCACGCGCTCTTTGGCCGTTCCCGCGTGGAAGAACAGATAGACGCATAGAATCAGCGGGATCAGCGCGCCGCCGATATTGACCGTCACCATGCCAAACGTGAGGTCGGGCAGCCAGCCGCCGATGAAGATCGCGGCGACGCCGATCAGCGCCTGACGATCAGTGAGCGCCATGCGGTCGAGCACGCGCTGAAGCACGCCGAAAAGAATCAGCAGAGCCAGAACGAGCAGAAGAATCATGCCGATGGACATGGGAAAACCTCGCTTTCATCGTGATGATGCCTAGTGTAGGCGCTAAAAGGCCGATTTATCCGCGCGAAGGAAACAAATGAAGCGCCGCAAGGCCATTTTTCAAGAACCTTTCCGAACCTTCCCGAACCTTTTCGGAGCGAGGATTGCAAAAAAAGGAAAAATCCATTATAATGTAGACTTGCATCACCACAAGGAGGGTTTCATTTCATGGCGAAGACATACTCAGCCAGCATGCTCAAGGTGCTCGAGGGGCTCGACGCGGTCAGAATGCGCCCGGGCATGTACATCGGCTCGACGGGCGCGCGCGGTCTGCACCATCTTCTTTGGGAAATCGTGGACAACGCGATAGACGAGGTGGTGAACGGCTACGCCACGAGTATCCGCGTGGAGCTGCACAAGGACGGCAGCGCAACCGTCGAAGACGACGGGCGCGGCGTGCCGGTCGACATTCACCCGGAATTGGGCATCACCGGCGTAGAAGTCATCTACACCAAGCTGCACGCCGGCGGCAAGTTCGACCACCAGAGCTACAATTATTCCGGCGGCCTTCACGGCGTAGGCGCGTCCGTGGTCAATGCGCTCTCCAAGTGGATGGTCGTGGACAGCTGCGTCGGCGGCGGTCATTACCGCATGCGCTTTGAGAGCAATTATGATCCGAAGGAGAAGAAGATCGCCTCCGGGCGTCCTGTGACCGCGCTGGAACGCGTGAGCGCGACGCGGCGCCACGGCACCACCGTCACGTTCATGCCCGACGACACGGTCTTTGAGGAGACGAAGTTCAACGCCGATACCGTTCGCCGCCGCCTGCGCGAATTGGCCTATCTCAACAAGGGCATGGAGATCACGCTTGTCGACGAGCGGGAAAAGGACCCGGAGAAGCAAAAATCCGTGTTCCATTTCGAGGGCGGTCTGGCGGACTACATCGCCTATATCAACCGGGACAAAACGCCTCTCTATGAAAACGTTCTGCTTCTGGAGGGCATGCAGGACGACGTGCGCGTGTGCCTCGCCATTCAGCACACGGACGACTATGCGGAGAACATCTTCTCCTATGTCAACAACATTCCCACCCAAGAGGGCGGCACGCACGAGATGGGCTTCAAGGCGGGCTTCACACGCGCGCTCAACGACTATGCCCGCCGCATCGGCGCCCTCAAGGAGAAGGACAATAACCTGATGGGCGAGGATTACCGCGAGGGCATCACGGCGGTGCTTGCGACATTCGTGCGCAACCCGCAGTTTGAGGGGCAGACCAAGGGCAAGCTGGGCAACACGGAGGTTCGCCCGGCGGTGGAGTCGTTTGTCTACGCCCGCATGACGGAATACCTGGAAAACCTCAAGAATCAGGATGTCGCCCAGCGCATGGTGGACAAGGCGCTGCGCGCCTGCAAGGTGCGCGAAGCCGCGCGAAAGGCCAAAGAGGTCGCCCGCGCCAAGAACCAATTGGAGGCCGCCCCGCTGGTGGGCAAGCTATCCGCCTGCACGGGCAGAAAGGCGGAGGACAACGAAATGTTCATCGTCGAGGGCGATTCCGCAGGCGGTTCGGCCAAGCAGGGCCGCGACAGGCGCTTTCAGGCGATTCTTCCCATCCGAGGCAAGCCGCTCAACGTCGAAAAAAAGCGCATCGATCAGGTGCTCGCCAACGAGGAATTCCGCTCGATCATCACGGCGCTGGGCACGGGCATCGGCGAGGATTTCGACATCACATCGCTCAAATACCACAAGGTGATCATCCTCTCGGATGCCGATCAGGACGGCGCGCATATCCGCGCCATTCTGCTCACATTCTTCTATCGCTATATGCGCAGGCTGATCACGGACGGACACGTCTACATCGGCATGCCGCCGCTTTATCGCGTGGCGAAGGGGGAGAAGATCGTCTACGCCTACGACGACAAGGAATTGGCGAAGGTAACCGCCGAGGTCGGCAGGGGATACACCATCCAACGCTACAAGGGGCTTGGCGAAATGGACCCGCCCCAGCTCTGGGAGACGACGATGAACCCGGAAAACCGCCAGCTCATGCAGGTCACGCTCGAGGATGTGGCGGAGGCGGAACGGCTGGTTACGCTGCTGATGGGCGACAAGGTTGAGCCTAGGCGCGATTACATCACGACATACGCCGACTTTAACAAGGTCGATACGTTCTTGGCACGAGAAGGGAAGGCAACATAATGGCACGCAAAAAAGAGGGCGCACAGCCGCCAACGCCGCGCGGACCGCAGCATGAGATCATTCAGCGGCCGATGGAGGAGGTCATGCACATCTCCATGATCCCCTACGCGGAGCACGTCATCTTGGAACGCGCGCTTCCCCGCGTAGAGGACGGCCTCAAGCCGGTGCAGCGGCGCATTCTCTTCACGCTCAGCGAGTTGGGCGTCACACCGGATAAGCCTCACAAAAAATGCGCCCGCATTGTCGGCGACTGTCTGGGCAAATACCATCCGCACGGCGACAGCTCGGTCTATGACGCGATGGTGCGCATGGCCCAGCCGTACAGCCTGCGCGCGCTGCTGGTCGACGGGCATGGCAATTTCGGCTCCATTGACGGCGACAGCGCGGCGGCGATGCGTTACACGGAGGCGCGCATGGCCCCGCTGGCGCTTGAGATGCTGCGCGACATCGACAAGGATACGGTGCCGTTCAGCTTTAACTTTGACGATTCGCTCAAGGAACCGGATATGTTGCCGGCCAGATACCCGAATCTGCTCGTGAACGGCGCCTCGGGCATCGCTGTGGGCCTTGCGACAAACATCCCGACCCACAACCTGCGCGAGGCCATCGATGCCGCAGTTC
This sequence comes from Clostridia bacterium, assembly GCA_030536875.1. Classification (GTDB taxonomy): domain Bacteria; phylum Bacillota; class Clostridia; order Christensenellales; family Aristaeellaceae; genus Ventricola. The sequence continues at coordinate 15,549 of JAUNPI010000020.1, read as the reverse complement.
TGCTCATGGATCATCCGGAGGCAACGCTGGAGGAGATCATGAAGGTGATGCCCGCTCCGGACTTTCCGACGGGCGGGCGGCTCATTTGCAACGAGGAAATCCGCAGGGCATACGAGACCGGCCGGGGCAAGCTGACGCTCCGCGCCAAGGTTCATATCGAGGAGGGAAGCGCCGGCCGCAAGCTCATCGTCATCACGGAGGTTCCCTATCAGGTGCCGAAGGCGGCGATGCTTGAGAAGATTTTGAAGCTCAGCGAGGAAAAGAAGAGCCAACTCGGCGGCATCTACGACATCCGCGACGAGTCGGACAGGACGGGCCTGCGCGCGGTCATCGAGCTGCGGCGGGACGTCGACCCGATGGCGATTCTCTCCGTGCTCTATAAATATTCCGATTTGCAGGTGACCTTCGGCGTCAACATGGTCGCCATTGCCGAAGGACGCCCGATGCAGATGGGCGTTCGCGCCATGCTCACCTATTACATCGAGCATCAAAAGCGCGTGATCACGCGCCGCACGCGCTATGAGCTCGAACAGGCCCGCGCACGCGAACACATTCTGGCGGGTTTGATGGTCGCCGTCAATCACCTTGACGAGGTGATCGCGCTGATTCGCAAGAGCAAAAACCCGAAAGAAGCGAAGGAACAGCTGATGAACCGCTTCGGCCTCACGGACATTCAGGCGCAGGCCATTTTGGATATGCGTTTGCAGCGCCTGACCGGTCTGGAGATCATGGCGCTGCGCAGGGAATACGAGGCGATTTTAAAGACGATCAGTCGCCTTGAGGGGATCTTAAAGAGCGAGAAGAAGCTCATCGCCGTCATTCGCACGGAGATGCTCGAAATCCGAGACAAATTTGGCGACGACCGGCGCACGGAACTGATCGAAGACGACAGCGCGACGCTGCCCGTGGTGGAAAACAAGCCCGTCGCCGAAGAGACGGCGATTCTGCGCCTGCGCGACGGCCAGCTGCGACGCATGAGCCCGCGCATGGTCGACAAGTATATCCAGCAGCCGGGCATGCGGGAGGAGGTCGTGGAAACCATCGACACCATGACCGATTGCTCGCTCTATATCTTCACCAATCTTGGCAACTGCTTTATGCTCGATGTGGCGAAGATTCCGGAGACCATGCGCCTCAAGGAGCGCGGCAGCCTGCTCACGGGCCTCATCGCGGGCATTGCCGACGGGGAGCGAGCCGTGGCGATGATCTGCGCCAAATCGGAGGAGATGGACAAGAAGGGCGAATTGCTCTTTATCACGAAAAACGGCCTCGTCAAGCGGACGGCCGCCGGGGAATACGGCATCCGGCGTTCGCGCTTTGCCGCAATCAACCTGAAAAAGGGCGACGAGCTGGTCGGCATGGCCCAGCTAGCCGTAAGCGACAAGGGCGATCTGATGCTGGCGACGGCCTCCGGCATGGGCATTCGTTTCAAGCTGGACACGATCCCCACGACGGGCCGGGCAACGGCCGGCGTCAAGGGCATTACGCTCGACGAGGGCGACGAGGTGCGCTGGTTCGAATTGCCGCAGGCAGGCGACATGCTGCTCGTCGTGACGGACAAGGGGATAGGCAAGCGTATGCTTGCGGACGACATCGAGCGGCAGGGCCGGGCAGGAAAGGGGCAAAAGCTCATGCCGTTCACGAAAAACGGCGCGCTGGGCGCCGGGCTCGCCTCGTGCCTCAACGTCACAGGCGCGGCGCAGGTGGCCTTTACCCAGAAACACGGGCATGTCACGGTCATCCCGACCGCCGAAATCGGCGTCGACCGCCGCAGCGGAAAAGGGCAGATGCTGGTTAGCGTGCTGCTCGACGATATCGTGACGCATGCCGCCGTGACGGACGCCGCGGCGCAATGAGGAAATGGATCACCCCATCAGGTGATCCAGCAGAATTTTAAGCCCCATGACGATCAGGACGACGCCGCCGAAAAACTCCGCACGCGATTTGTATCTGTCCCCAAAGAGGCTGCCAACCTTGACGCCCGCCACACAGCAAACGAAGGTCGTCAGGCCGATAAACAGCACGGCGGGCACAATGGCGACGCGCAAAAACGCAAACGATACGCCGACGGCCAGCGCGTCGATGCTTGTGGCGACGGCCAGCGGGATCATGGCGCGGGGGCTGAAATCGTCGCTCATCTCCTCGTCGTCCTTTTCTCGCGATTCGCGAATCATGTTTGCGCCGATAAACACGAGCAGCGCAAAAGCGATAAACGGCGCGACGGAGGTGACCAGCGCCTCAAACCGAGAGCCGAGCAGATAGCCCAGCAGCGGCATGGCGGCCTGAAAAGCGCCGAAATAGAGCCCGCAGATCAGCATATGGCGCACCCCGCAGCGCCGAACCGACAGCCCCTTACAGATCGAGACGGCGAAGGCATCCATCGACAGCCCCAACGCAATGACAAAAAGCTCCCAAAGTCCCATGTGAAATTCCTCCCTTTCATGTGTAAGCGACGGGGCACAAAAAAAGACCAATCTGCCGCCGCCGCGATGCAGATTAGTCTCGCCAATTACAATAAAGCCAGAGGCGAAAGCCCCAGTGTGTTGGCCTTATTACGCCGCGGGCCCATCGTTGACGCAAAAGAACCCGGACGCTGACTACTCCCTAATTCTCTTCTATTATACGAGAAAGAATGGCCGCTTGTCAATGTTTTTTTGAGAGAGCCTGCGATCTGCAACCCATTGAAAAAAGGAGAGGAGCGTCAGCGCTCCTCTCTAAAATAGGGCAAACCCAAGCTGGCTGGCGGCTGATCCTCCCGCTTTTTGCGCAGGGAGGTGACCACTAGCACGACAATGGTCACGATATAGGGCACCATTTGGATCAGGTCCGTCACATAGCCGGGAACGCTGATGCCCAGAAGCGTCGGCAAAAACTGATAGAGCCAATAGAGCGTGCCGAAGAGGTAGGAACCCCAAATGGCATTGATCGGCTTCCACGTCGTGAAGATCACCAAGGCGACGGCCAGCCAGCCTAGCGCCTCAATCTGCCCCGTGGTCGCCCAAATGCCCTGATTGTAGTCGAGCACATAGTACAGGCCGCCGAGGCCGGAAATGCCGGCGCCGAGGCACGTCGCCAAATACTTGTAGCGCGTGACGGAAATGCCGGCCGCGTCAGCCGTCGCCGGGTTTTCGCCGATGGCGCGCAGGTTGAGGCCCACGCGCGTGCGGTTTAAAACAGCATGCAGCAGAAAGGCGAGCACGACAGCGGCGTACACCATAAAGCCATAGCCGAACACCGTCTGCCCGATGACGCCCCATTGGGAAAGCACGGGCAATTTGGTCTGAAAGGTCTTGTAAACGAGGCTCTGCGTCGCCGTGCGCCCGTCGAGAATGTAGACGCCGAAAAAATTGGCCACGCCCATGCCAAACGTCGTGAGCGCAAGGCCGGTGACATTCTGGTTGGCGCGCAGGCTGATGGTCAAAAAGCTGTAAATGAGCCCGCCGGCCATCGCCGCGGCGAACGCACAGACGAGCGAGAGCAGCACACAGAGGAGCATATTCGGGTTGGCCGCATTGTTTTCGTAGATATAGGCGCTGGCAAAGCCCGCAAAGCCGCCCAAATACATGATGCCCGGCACGCCGAGATTCAGATTGCCGGACTTTTCCGTGACGATCTCGCCCAATGCGCCGTACATGATGATCGTTCCGAAGGGAATTGCGCGCAGAATCCATGCGACAAACGTATCCATTCAACGCACCTCCTTGTGGCTTTTGCGGAAGATGGGGCGGTAATTGACGAAAAACTCGCTGCCGAGAATGAAGAAGAGGATGATGCCGGCGATGATATCGGAGGCAAAATCGTTGAGGTTATAGGCCGAGGCGATTTCCGCAGCGCCCTTTTCAAGGAAGATCAGCAGAAACGAAATCAGCGCCATCGTAAACGTATTGAACTTCGCCAGCCACGCGACGATGATCGCCGTAAAGCCGTTTCCGCCCGCCGTGCCGGTTGAAATCGTCTGGTCGCGCCCGCCGACGATGAGGAACCCCGTCAGGCCGCAGAGCGCGCCGGAGAGGATCATCGTGCGGATGATGACGCGCCCTACGTTGATGCCTGCATAGCGCGCGGTATTCTCGCTTTCGCCGACGACGGAGATTTCATATCCCTGTTTGGAATAACGCAGGTAGCAATACACGAGCACGACGAGCAGCACGACGACGATCAGGTTGATGCCAAAGCGCATGTCAAACACCTTGGGGAACCAGCCTGCCTTTGTGCGGCTGTTGAGCTTGCCCAGGCCGGAAGCCTGGCCGCGCCAAATGTTCACGCAGCAGGCGACGAGCTGAATGGCCACATAGTTCATCATCAGCGTAAAGAGCGTCTCGTTGGTTGAAAAACGCGCCTTAAACCAAGCCGGAATAAACCCCCACAGCGCGCCGGCAAACAGCGCGGCCGCAAGCATCGCGGCATAGAGCAGTGGGGCGGGAAGCGCGCTGCCGCCGTAGATCATCACCGCCGCCGTGGCAAGCGCCCCCATGAGCACCTGCCCCTCCGCGCCGGTATTCCAAAAGCGCATCTTAAAGGCGGGGGCCAGCGCGACGCCGATGAGCAGCAGCGACGCCAGATCGCGCATCGCCCACGAAAAGCGCATGGCCGTGGAGAACGTGCCGCGGAACATGGTCGTGTAAACGGCGAGGGGATTGAGCCCCGTGACAAAGTAGATAAACAGCGCGTCGACGACCAGCGCCAGCACGATCGCGGCCAAACGGACGGCGACTTTGAGTTTTGCGCTGCACTCGCTGCGCCGGACGACGCGGATCAGCGGTTCATGGAGCGCGTGGGGCTTATCGCTCATTGCGCGGCGCCTCCTTTCTCCTGAAGACGGGTCATCAGCAGGCCGACCTCTTCCTTGGTGGTTTTGCGGGCGTCGACGATGCCGTTGCAGCGCCCGCCGCAGAGGACGAGAATCCTGTCGCACAGATCGAGCAGCACATCGAGATCTTCGCCCACATAGAGGATGGCGACGCCCTTTTTCTTTTGCTCGTTGAGCAGGTGATAGATGGTATAGCTGGTGCCGATGTCGAGACCGCGAACGGCGTAGGCCGTCATCAGCACGGACGGAGCGGCCGCAATTTCGCGCCCGACAAGCACCTTCTGCACATTTCCGCCGGAAAGACGGGAGACGGGCGTTTGGATGGAAGGCGTGACGATGGCGAGCTCTTCCTTGATCTCCTCCGCCAGATGGCGCGGCGCGCGCCGGTCCGCGATGGGGGAATGACCCTCGCCATAGCTGCGCAGCATCATGTTGTCCACCATGCCCATCGAGCCGACAAGCCCCATGCCCAGCCTGTCTTCCGGAACAAAGGAGAGATGAACGCCCATGTTCCGAATATCCAGCGGCGTCTTGCCGATCAGCTGTTCGGCGGTGGAATCGCGGTCGTCGTCCGGGTAATAGACGACGCTGGATTGCGGCTCCGTCTTTTGAAGGCCGGCGATGGACTCCAGCAGCTCCTTTTGCCCGTTTCCGGAGATGCCGGCAATGCCCAATATTTCGCCGCTGAACGCATCGAAGGTCACCTGATCGAGGACGCGCACCCCCTCGGCGTTGGTGACGCTCAGGTTGTGGACGCTCAGCCTCAGATGACGGTTCACCGGCTCGGGGCGCTCGATGTTCAATTCGACCTTTTTGCCGACCATCATTTCGGTGAGGGAGGCCTCCGTCGCCTCGCGGGTTTCGACCGTTCCGGCATACTCGCCCTTGCGCAGGATGGACACCCTGTCGGAGATCTCCAGCACCTCGTGAAGCTTGTGCGTGATGATGATGATGGACTTGCCGCCGCGCTTCATGTTGCGCATGACGGAGAAGAGCTTTTGCGTCTCCTGCGGGGTGAGCACGGCGGTGGGCTCGTCCAGAATCAGGATCTGCGCGCCGCGATAGAGCATCTTGACGATCTCCAGCGTCTGCTTCTGGCTGACGCTCATCTCATAAACCTTTTGATCCAGATCCAGCTCAAAGGCGTATTCGTCACAGATGGCGCGCGCCTTTTTGCGAATGGCCTTGAGGTCGTATTTCTCGTTGGGCCCCAGCACCAGCGCGATGTTTTCCGCCGCGGTAAAGACGTCGATCAGCTTAAAATGCTGATGAACCATGCCGATGCCCAGCGCGTAGGCGTCCTTCGGGCTGCGAATCTCCACGCTCTTGCCGCCCACGAGGATTTCGCCGTCGTCCGGGTAATAGATGCCGGCGATCATGTTCATCAGCGTGGTTTTGCCGCTGCCGTTTTCGCCGAGCAGCGAGAGAATCTCCCCTTGGCGGATGCATAGCGAAACATCGCGGTTGGCGACGACGCTGCCGAAGGTCTTGGTGATATGCCTCAGTTCAATGGCGTATTCCATAGGGGACCGCTCACTCCTTATCGGGATATGACAAAGAAAGATGAAAAATTGAAAAGGGAAGGAGCTTTCCGGCTGGCTTCCCTTTTCATGCGCTGCCCGCAGGAAATCGCCTGCGGAATGAAGGTTTACTTGATCTCGGTGATGCCGTCGATGCGCAGGGCAAAGTACGGAGCGCTGCGGAACACGGACTCGTTGAACGCGCCGTCCGCAATGGCCTCGACCGTCTCGCCCTCATAAATCGCGGTCATCGTCGCCCAATCCATGAAGGTCATGTCGCAGGGCGCGGAGGTGACCGTCTGGCCGTCCACGGTGAACGTGGCGGTGTCGAAGACCTTGAGCGTGCCGTCGTGAATGGCGGCCTCGACCTCGGCAACCTTCTCGGCAGTGCCGGCGGCGCAGGAGGAGCCCAGCTCCGTGATAGCCACGGCGCCCGCGTCATAGCCCTTCGCCCAATCGGCGGGGATCTCCTCGCCGTTCATCATCGCGGTGAACAGCTCGGCGTAGAACACCTGCCACTCGTTGGTCGGGGAGGTCAGCGCGGCGGTCGGCGCGGTCGGGAGCATATCGATGTTGTAGCCGACGGAATAGCAGACATTGCCCGCGTCGAGCAGCTTCTGCGTCGCGGCGGGAGCGCCGGTGGAATCCGCATGCTGGCCGATGATCACGCAGCCCTTGGAGATGAGCGCCTCGGCCGCAGCGGCTTCCTTGTCGATATCAAACCAGGAGTTGGTGTAGTTGACCTCCATCACCACGTTCGGGACGATGGAACGCACGCCGAGGAAGAACGCCGTGTAGCCGGAGACGACCTCCGCGTAATCATACGCGCCGACGTAGCCGATCTTCACGTTGCCGTCCGCGTCGAAGGACGTGGGCTGCTTTTCCGGGGAAAGCTCGCCGGTTTCTAGCAGCTCGGCGACCTTCATGCCCGCGACGACGCCGGACACATAGCGCGCCTCGTAAATCTTGGTGAAAGCGTTCTTGAGGTTGTCCAGACCGGAAATGGCGGCGAAATCGCCCGTCATCGCCACGAACGTCACCTCGGGAATCTCCTCTGCGACATCGCGCATAAAGGTCTGATGGCCATAGGAATTGGAGATGATCAGGTTGCAGCCCTGCCCCACGAGGTCATAGGCGTTGTCGGAGCAGGTCTGATCCTCGGGAATCTTGTACTTCCAGACGATCTGGCTCTCGTCGAGGCCGACCTGCGCGGCGGCGGCCTTGATGCCGTTCATATGCGCGAGGGTGTAGCCCTCGGTCTCGTCGCCGACGAGGATGACGCCGACCTTGAGATCGTCGGCCAGAGCGGCGCAGGCCATCACGCACAGCATGGCGGCAAGCAGCAGGGCAATCCATTTCTTCATTGGTTTTCCTCCTTCACAGCATGGAACCAACATTTAAAAGAAGACCTCGCTATCATACCGCAAGTTGAGGAACTTGTAAAGGTCAAAAAGGGCGTATTTTGCGAAAATGTCGAATTTTTGTGAAAAATCATCACGCATCGTTCGTGTTTTAGGAAAAATCCGATCGGCCCGCCGCTCTTTGCCTCTTGGCGCAAAGATGCCGGCGGCCGTTTACAAACCTCTTTAAATGTGTTATATTAGCATTTGCCCCTTTTCGGGGCTCATCATCAGGATAACCAAACGGAGGAAAACCATGACACAAGAGCATTCCCGCGAAAGGCTTCGCGAGCGCCTGATCGGCGACCGCGCATTTTACGCCGAAGTTGTCGCCATCGTCGTGCCGATCATCATTCAAAACACGGTCTCCAACGTGGTCAGCCTGCTCGACAATGTGATGGTCGGGCGCGTGGGGACGCTGCAAATGTCCGCCGTGGCGATCGTCAACCAGCTGCTCTTCGTGTTTAACCTGTGCATTTTCGGCGGTTTGGCGGGCGCGGGCATCTTTGCCACGCAATATGCCGGGGCAAAGGACGACGAGGGTGTGCGCAGCTGCTTCAGGGTCAAATGCATGATCGCGGCGGCGATGCTCGTATGCGCCTTCGGCGTGTTTCTCTCCATGCCGCAGAAGCTGATTTCCGTCTATTTGGCGGAAGGGACGAGCGAAGCCGACGCCGCCCTCACGCTGTCCTTCGGCATGGACTACCTGAACGTCATGCTCTGGGGGCTTTTGCCGTTTGCCGTCTCGCAGGTCTACGCCAGCACGCTGCGCGAGGTCGGGGAGACGCGGCTGCCGATGCTGGCCAGCGTCATCGCCATCTTGGTCAACCTCGTGTTCAACTATCTGCTGATCTTTGGCAAGTTCGGCTTTCCGGAGATGGGCGTCACCGGCGCGGCGATTGCCACCGCGCTTTCGCGCTATGTCGAAACGGCCATCATCATGATCTACACGCACGCAAAGAGCGCGCGCTTCGCCTTTATCCGCGGCGCTTACCGCTCCATGCGCGTTCCGGGTGCGCTGATGGGCGATATCATGCGCCGGGGCATGCCGCTGCTGATCAACGAGTTTCTCTGGTCCTCCGGTATGGCGATGCTCATGCAGTGCTACTCCATGCGCGGGCTGGACGTCGTGGCGGCGGCCAACATCGCCTCCACCATCAGCAACCTGTTCAAGGTGGTCTTTCTCTCGATGGGCAACGCCGTGGCCATCATGGTCGGGCAGGCGCTGGGCGCGGGCGAGATTCGCCGGGCAAAGGACACCGTTTGGCGCCTGATCGCGCTCGCCGTGTCGTCCAACGTCGTGATGAGCGCGCTCGTGGTCGCGCTTGCCCCGGCGATTCCTCACATCTACAACACGGAACCCCATGTGCGCCAGATCGCCACGCAGATGCTCTATGTCGTTGCGGCGATGATGCCGCTGTATGCCTTCTGCCACTGCTGTTACTTTACGCTGCGCTCCGGCGGGCGCACGATCATCACGTTCCTGTTTGACAGCGTGTACACATGGGGCGTCTGCGTACCGGTCGCCTACGTGCTGGCGTACAAAACGGCGCTTCCCATCGTGCCGCTGTATCTGGCCGTGCAGTCGCTGGAGCTGATCAAGGGCATTATCGGCTTCATCCTGGTGAGAAAGGGCATCTGGGTGCGCAACATCATTGCGGCAAACCCCGGCGGGGAAACGGCATGCTGACCCTTCGCGCGCTGGGGGAGGCGCAGACGCGGCTGCTATACGAGCATCAGCTGGCCCGTGATTTTCCGCCGAGCGAGCTGCGGCCGCTCTCCGCCATCCTGTCCATGCGCCGCGCGGGGCTGTACGACGTGCTGGGCGCGTACGACGGCGGCGAAATGGTGGGCTACGCGCTCTTGTATTGCCCCAAGGAGGGCGGCGTGCTGCTGCTGGACTACCTTGCCGTGGAACCCCATGCTCGCTCGCGCGGCATCGGCACTACGATGCTCTCGCTGCTCAAAGACCACTACGCGCCAAGAGCGGATGCGCTGCTCATCGAATGCGAGCGTCCGAAAGCCGCGCGCGACGAAGCCGAGGCCCGGCGTCGCATCCGCTTCTATCTGCTGGGTGGGGCGGAGCTGACCCGCGTGCGCATTTGGCTCTTTGAGGTCCAGTACAGCATACTCGTGCTGCCCTGCAGCCAAACGCCGAGAAGCGAAGACTGGGCCGAAGCGATCCTCTCCATGTACAGGCAGATGCTTTCCCCAAGGCTGTTTGCGCAAAACGTGCGCCTCATCCGAAGCTGAGGCGGACATCTCTCTTCCCGCAGACCGCCTACCGCCCTGAATGGACGCCGGGCGCTTGGTTTGACGCAATGATCTACGTCGCTCATGCCAGACCGACCGAGGTTCGGGTTTAAAACGCAAGAAAAAAAGCAGGCCGGGGCGACAAGCCCCGGTCCGCTTGAATGATCAAGAAGAACGATTTTCGTCAGGACACCGTGTACTCCGGCTCGTCGGTAATGGCGAGCTTTTCGCCGTCGTAATCGACGGTCAGCTCCGTGCGCGGCTGCACGTCCTCGCCGATCAGCTTTCGGGCGATCAGCGTTTCGACCGCACGCTGCATAAACCGCTTGAGCGGACGCGCACCGTAAATCGGGTCATAGCCCTGCGCTACGATATAGCTGCGGGCAGCGGGGGTGAGGCGCATCGTCAGCTGCTTATCCTTGAGGCGCCTGTTGAGGTCGGCGACCTGCAGGTCGACAATCCGGTCGATCTCCTCGCGTGTGAGCGGCTTATAGAAGACGATTTCATCCAAACGGTTGAGGAATTCCGGACGGAAATGCGTTTTGAGCATGGCCTCGACCTGTTTGCGGGCCTCCTCCGTGATCATGCCGCCTTCGCCGATGCCCTCGAGAATGGCGGAAGAGCCGAGGTTGCTGGTCAGGATGATGATGGTGTTCTTAAAGTCGACCGTGCGGCCCTGAGAATCGGTGATGCGCCCGTCGTCGAGCACCTGAAGGAGCACGTTGAACACGTCGGGATGCGCCTTTTCAACCTCGTCAAAGAGAATGACGGCATAGGGCCTGCGGCGCACCGCTTCGGTCAGCTGGCCGCCCTCGTCGTAACCGACATATCCCGGAGGCGCGCCGATCAGGCGGGAGACGCTGTGCTTTTCCATGTATTCGCTCATGTCGATGCGGATCATGTTCTTCTCGTCGTCAAACAGCGCCTGAGCCAATGCCTTCGCCAGCTCGGTTTTGCCCACGCCGGTGGGGCCGAGGAAGAGGAACGAGCCGATCGGCCTGTTCGGGTTCTGGATGCCCGCGCGGCTGCGCAGAATGGCTTCGCAGACCTTCTCGACCGCCTCGTCCTGACCGATCACGCGCTCATGCAGCGTGTCGTCCAGATGCAGCAGCTTCTCGCGCTCGCCCTCCATGAGCTTGGCGACCGGGATGCCCGTCCAGCGGGCGACGATGCGGGCGATCTCCTCTTCGGTGACCTTGTCGCGCAGCAGCGTGCTGTCGGACTTGGCCTCCTCGGCGAGCTTCTCCTGTTCGGCGAGTTCCTTTTGAAGCTGGGGCAGCTTGCCATACTTGAGCTCGGCGGCGCGGTTGAGATCGTAGCTGCGCTCGGCCTCGGCGATCTCGCCGCCGACGTGCTCGATCTCTTCGCGAAGCTTCTGCACCTTGCCGATGGCGTTCTTTTCGTTTTCCCAGCGGGCCTGCATGGAGCTGAACTGCTCGCGCATGTCCGCCAATTCCTTCTGGATGACGGCTAGGCGCTCGCGGGAGAGGGAGTCCTCTTCCTTTTTGAGGGCGGCTTCCTCAATCTCATGCTGCATAATGCGGCGGCGGACGTCGTCGAGCTCCTGCGGCATGGAATCCATCTCCGTGCGGATGGTGGCGCAAGCCTCATCCACCAGGTCGATGGCCTTATCCGGAAGGAAGCGGTCGGAGATATAGCGGTTGGAGAGCACGGCGGCGGAAATCAGCGCCTGATCCTGAATCTTGACGCCGTGGAAGACCTCGTAACGCTCCTTGAGGCCGCGCAGGATCGAAATGGTGTCCTCAACGGTCGGCTCGGCAACCATCACGGGCTGGAAGCGGCGCTCAAGCGCGGCATCCTTCTCGATGTACTTGCGGTATTCGGAGAGGGTCGTCGCGCCGATGCAGTGCAGCTCGCCGCGCGCCAGCATGGGCTTGAGCAGATTGCCCGCGTCCATGCTGCCCTCGGTCTTGCCCGCGCCCACGATGGTGTGCAGCTCATCGATAAACAGGATGATGCGCCCTTCGCTGGCCTTGATGTCGTTTAGCACGGCCTTGAGCCGCTCCTCAAACTCTCCTCTAAATTTTGCGCCCGCGATCAGCGCGCCCATGTCGAGGGAGAAGATCGTCTTGTTTTTGAGGCTGTCCGGCACGTCGCCGCGGACAATGCGCTGGGCAAGGCCCTCGGCAATGGCCGTCTTGCCGACGCCCGGCTCGCCGATGAGCACGGGATTGTTCTTCGATTTGCGGGACAGAATGCGGATCGCGTTGCGGATTTCGCTGTCGCGCCCGATGACCGGGTCGAGCTTGTTCTGCCGCGCCAGTTCCACAAGATCCTGCCCGTACTTTTTGAGCGCGTCGTAGGTGGATTCCGGATCCTCGCTGGTCACGCGGGCGCTGCCGCGCACCTCCTGCAGGGCTTTAAGGAAATCCGCCTTTTTGACGCCGAGCGACGAAAGCACAGGCTTCACGGTCGAATCGGCCTTCTCCATCAGCGCGAGGAAGAGATGCTCGACGGAAACATACTCGTCGCGCATCTGTTTCATTTCGGCCTCCGCCTGCGCAAGCACAGCGGAAAGCCCGCCGGAAACATAGGGCTGCTGCGTGCTGCCCGAGACGCGCGGCATGCGCGAGAGCGCGCTCTCGCATTGGCTGAGCGCCTGCTGCGGGTTCACGCCGAGCTTACCCATCAGCTGGCCGATCAGCCCGTTTTCCTGCGAAAGCAGGGAAGTCATCAGGTGGAGCTGCTCCACCTGCGCATTGCCATAGCTCTGCGCCAGCTGCTGTGCGCCCTGCAGAGCCTCAAGGGATTTTTGGGTGAAACGGTTGGCATCCATCCAAATCATCCTCCTTTATGTTCGTGGCGTCCAAAGACGCCGGATGCTGTTCATGATCATTGTTGACCTTTGACGCATACAGTATATCATGGTCAAAGAAAGTCAGTAAAGATCAAAAGAGGAGATTATTTCACCCGAAAATGTACGAACTGCACAAATTTTCGCAGCAGTCAGTCTCGCCAGCCGTCGGGATACTCATTCGAACAGGTGATCCGCCATACCGGAACCCACTCTGTCTCGGAGATCGTGTACAGTTCGGGCTGAATGGCCGTCACAACGCTGGTGGTCGCATAGTGCGTGATAGGCTCATCGAGATAATCCGCATGAAGGATGAACTCCTTCTGATTGCGGGAAATTCTGCCTTCCTGCGCCGCTATCCGAAGCGCGGAAAGGCCGTCGGGCGCGACGAGCCACCCGGTGAGCTGCGCATAGTCGGCATCGTTCACGGGGCGGCGAGACACGATGGCCGGGATACAGGAGGTTCGCGCCTCAACGAGGATGCCGCTGTCCGATACGGTGACCTCCGCACTGACGCCGAAGCCGATCGTCGCATCAGGTTCATCCGCAAAGCCGGCTGGGTAGGAGGGAACAGGGGAAACCCTCATGCCATCGAGAAGGACGGAGAAGCTGACGCTGGTATACTCGGCCTGTTTGTCTTTGTCAAAGCGATGGCTGTGGATCCACCGGGCGCGCAGGGCGTCGAGCCCGGCCTCCGGATCGGAGAATGATTGTCACGGCGGATAGCCCTGCATTGGTTGACGAGGATTCGGCTAAGCCATGCGTCAAACGAGGCTTCATCTCGGAGCTGAGGGAGGTGTTCCCATGCGGAGAGGATGGCGCTCTGTACGGCATCCTCGCAGTCGGCAGCGGGGAGCATGGTTCGGGCAAGGCGAAGCAAACGGCGGCGCGATGCGCTCACGTGGGATACAAAGGCTTCTTGGGTCATGCGGCGGCCTCCTTTTTGTGTCTATACGAAATCCACAAATAAAATCCCTAATATCGATATCCATCCCGAAGAACCTCGTAGGAAAACGCCGGCTTCCAGACGGGAACCCACTCAAACTCCTCAGTCGTCTCATAGAGGCACTCAAGCCTGGTCAGAATGGGGCGCCGCGCGTAATGCGTAACATTCATCCCGATATACTCGTTGTAAAACGTCGTATCCATGAGACTGCTAGGCGTATCCGGGCAGTTCCGACAAGCCTCTTCAATCGCATCCTGCCATGAAGGCAGGGGCTGTTCCAATGGCGCGCGAGAAACGACAATGGGGACGCAGGAAAGCGTAAAGCTCACCAGCATGCCGCTGTCGGAGACGGTCACGCTTGCCGTGGTCGAAAAGCTTATTCTCGCATCAGGCTCATCCGCATACCCGGCAGGATAGGAGCAGCATTGCGCAATGGGCACGCCATCCAACAGAACGGCAAAATAGACGATGGTATAAGCGCTCTGTTCGGGCCTTGTGCGCCTTTGGCGCGGAGAGTTGAATCTGGCCTCGTAATAGGCGGACATCGCTTCCGCTTCGGAAAATGCATGCCAATACGGCTGATCAGAATCATCCCATTCGTAGGGACGCCCGATGCTTTGCGGCGTCTTGGCGACATCGATTCCGAGCGCAGCGAGCAGTTCATGCCCGATTTGCACGGCCTGCGCAGCGGCTTCCTCATGAGAGATAGACGCTGAGGCCTCGTCTTGCCATCCACCCGAATAGCTGCATCCGGTTCCGCTCACGTCAAACGTTCCCATGTCGCTTTGCCCGATGGCGCGCAGCGCTTCTTGCAGCTCGCGCTTCGTAAACCGGCGGTATTGAACCGTCAGCGCCTGATCCGGCAGCTCCAGCTCGGGCCGGATCAAGTCGAGCTCGATAGGAACGCCCAAATCGGAGGTGATCTGCCCTGTGACGCGCAGATCGTCGGTTAGGATGATGGCATCCTCGGTCAAATCGGCGTTCGCCGAAAGAGGAAGCGCAAACGCCAGCAGGCTCAGCAGCATAGAAAACATCCGTCTCATGGAATCGCCACCTCCGTGTAAAGCCATCTCAATTTCGCCATCCGTCGGCATATTCCGACGCGCTCTCGATGTCCCAAACCGGTATCCATTCATACTTAGAGATCGTAAACAGGCAGGGCTTGATGCCGGTGATGACGCCACGCGAGCCATAGTGCGTCATCGGTTCTGTCATTCGCTCATCCTGAAAGACGGTGTCCTCCCCGTTTCCTGTGAGCCGGCCCATACGGCTGCTATCCGCCAGCGCAGCGAGAAGCGCGGTTTGCCCGTCCTTAGCCACGATGAACTCACAGTTTCCACTGTGGAGCATACACGCATCGACATAAGCTTCCACGTCCTCATCGGTCATGGGCCGGCGGGACTTGATTTCCGGAATGCTCGAGGTAGATGCCTCCACCAATATGCCGCTGTCGGAGACCTTGACGTCGGCGCATAAGGATAAGCCTATCCATGCGCCGGGCTCGTCCGCATAGCCCGCAGGATAACTCGGATTACACAGGCGCATGCCATCCAGCGTCACGCGAAAGAGGACGCATGTATAATACGGAGGATCCGTTGCATAGCGATGGGAGCGAATATACTGGGCGCGGGCTCGCTCTAAAAACACGGACGGATCGGAATATTGATGGGAATAAAGCACACTCATCTTTGCCATATCGTCTTCCATGTCGTTCGGCCTATAGATCCTATAGGCGTCTTGCTCAATCTCGACGCCCAACGCTTCAAAATAGGCGCGGCCGATGGCGACGGCCTGCGCAGCCGCAT
>JAUNPI010000019.1:6364-26789 GCA_030536875.1 Clostridia bacterium | reverse complement strand
CGGTGAATTATTAGAATTCAAAGGGAAGGTTGTCCCAGAATTTCTCAAGGTTCGAAAATGGTTCGCCAGAAAAGAAAAGGAAAAGCGCATCCTTGGAGAGGTTGCTGAGGTGTTAAACGAAAACAAAGTTTTCTTTAACGAAATTAAATCCCATTACAACAACGACAATATCAAGAAGCGGGATCAATGGATGCAGTCTATCACACAAGATACCGCAGAAAATAAAAAGCACTGGCAAGAGCTTGCAGAAAAACTCGATAAGAACAATGCCATCACTCTGTCGCTGCTGATCGAAAGCAAGCGCAACTGGATCCTGGGATTTGCTTCACGGGTTGCAGATGAGACTTGCAAGGTGACCCGCGAAGAATACAGGCGATTCTTCAAAGTCTACGAAGAGTATGAAGAGACCATTTCCAAAAATGGAATGACCAACGGTGAGGTGGACATTGCTCATCGCATCGTCTCTGAAAGCTACGAAAAGCACATGCTCGACCACAGCTTCCTTGAAGATGTGCGAGGATACAACAATTAAAGAAAATGGGGAGAGTCCGATGTTCGGAACTCTCCTCTTTTTTTATTTCTATTATTATTGAATTACTATTATCCAGAAGTTAAGATGTGTTCTCAGAAAACATAAAATTACGCTCTGTAAAAAACCTCTTCTGTCACGCAAATTTGTCGTAAAACTGTTGTAAAATCCATGATACTCAACAATTTTTTCTATATATTGTTGACTTTTTTCGCAATCTGATTTTAATGGATCGATTTAAAGACTAACATTTTTGATTGTCAGATATGATTGCGTATGATCAAGCAATATAAGAGCTTGTCGATATGACGATGTACTTACTGTTGTATACTATAACGCGCCATTCGGTGTGATTTTGTCGTAAAAATGTAGTCAATCATGCTGTAACAGCTTCCTCAATCATTTTGCCAACATCCAGCAAATACTCAGGGGCCACGTCAATTTCTCCATCAGACCACGTCAAGACGCCGTGCTGGATTTCAAATCGCTTAAGCATACCTTCCTCCTGTAAGGGACGGAATGCAGAACCAGAAAACCCTTTCTTGAAGTCAACATCCACAACTTCCCCTGTGTTAAAAGCAATTCGGAGGACATGATCGCCTTGATACTCTGCATAGATAACCTTATGTGTTGGTCTGGGATCTCCGGCGTAGACTCTGGACAGTTCCGGCATTCCTCCACCTCCCCAATAATGTTATTATACAGGATTTCCGCCAAGTCCGCAAGCCCCGTTTCTGTGACCTTCCTCCTTATGAAGGAGGGCTACATGCCGTCTCTGAAAGCGACGAAAAGCACATGCTCGACACTCGTACACCGCTTTTAAACGTCCCCGCGCCTTCGGGCCATCCCCTTCTCCGGCCTGCCGTCACTCGATCACGCGATACGCCTTGAGCAGCTTCTCCACGTCGGTTCCTTCGATGAGCTTCATCATCTCCTTGAGGGCGATCTTTTCCTTGAGCCCCATGTGCATCTGCGTGATCGGCTGACCGTCGCGCAGCTGGACGGAGGCGTTCAGCAAATCGCGGATGTCATAGGTGCTGCCCCAGACCTCCGGCACGCCGCGGTCGATGTTCAGCAGCGTGTAGACCGCCTCCATGCCCGTGCGCATGGAATACTCCGTGGTGAAGATGGTGTCGCGCTTGGTTTCGGCGAACTGACCGAGGAACGCGAAGTTCACGGCGCCCTCCGGCACGACATCCGGGCGGTCGCCCGCGGCGCGCGGCATGAAGAAGGCCGTGATGTAGGGCATCATGCAGGGCACCGTGTTGGCGCTGTGCTCCGCCATGTCCTCAATCTCGTCCGCCGGCACGCCGATGTGATACAGCCACTCCATGCAGATTTCCTTGCCCGTGCATTCGCGCATGGGCTTTTTCACGTAGTCGCCGGGAACGTCGCTGAACAGGCCGTAGATCCAGCCGACCAGCTGCCCGTCGGGCTGCGTGCGGAACTGGGGCTGGCGGTTAAACGTCCAGCTGAGCAGCCAGGAGGAATCCTTCACCGTGACGATGCCGCCCGTGACCACGCCGCCGGAGAACGGGTCGCGCTTGCAGATGCGCTCGATGTAGGGCACGATGCGCGCGTCAAGGGTCGTCACCGTAGCGCTCATCCAGTTGCTGCGCTCGGGATCGGAGCAGAACTTGTCGGGGTGACCGAAGGCCTCGTCCTGCGCGGCGATCCTGCGCCACATGTCCCAGCCTCCGCCGGGGCGAATCTCCGGGTTGAACGGCGCAGGGGCGTTCTGGCTGCCGAGGGTCGAGTTTTCCACGCAGCCGCCGTTGGTGATAAAGACAAGGTCGTTTGCCGTCAGCTCCACGCTGCGCGCTCCCTCCTGCGTCAAAAGCTCGATGCTCACGGCCTGTTTGCGATCGCCGGAAATCTCAAAGCGCACGTCCGCCACCTTGGTGCTGTAATGGAACTGCACGCCGTGCTCCTCCAAATACTTCACCATCGGCAGAATCATAGACTCATACTGGTTGTAGCGCGTAAAGCGCAGCGCCTTGAAATCCGGCAGGCCGCCGACGTGATGGATGAAGCGCTTGAGATAGAGCTTCATTTCCAGCGCGCTGTGCCAGTTCTCAAAGGCGAACATCGTGCGCCAATACAGCCAGAAATTGGAATTCAGCACCTCGTCGTCAAAATAGTCGGTGATCTTCTTGTCGTAAAGCTGCTCGTCCGGCGTGAAGAACAGATGCATGATCTCCATCGCCGCCCTGTCGGACAGGCCGAACTTTCCGTCGGTGTGCGCGTCCTCGCCGCGGTTCACCGTCGCGCGGCAGAGGGAGTAGTTCGGGTCGCGCTTGTTGAGGTAGTAGTATTCGTCGAGCACGCTCTGCCCCTCGGTCTCGATCGACGGGATCGAGCGCAGCAGATCCCACATGACCTCGAAGTGGTTGTCCATCTCGCGCCCGCCGCGCATCACATAGCCGAGGCCGGGATAGGCGTAGCCGTCGCACGCGCCGCCGGGAATCGGGTCCTTCTCGTAGATGTGGATTCTCTCCCCCGCCATCTGTCCGTCGCGAACCAAATAACAGGCGGCGGTCAGCGCTGCCAGCCCCGTGCCGACGATGTGGGCGGATTTCTCCTCCACGCCTTCCGGCTTCAAGGGGCGAACAAAGGCTTCATAGTTGCCGCTGGCATAATACATACGTCATGTCCTCCTTTTCGGATATCGTTTCATGGTTGTCTCTTGGCCACAAGGGCCTTTCAACTGTCACATCCTGATTGTAGCCGTTTGCCTCGCCCAAAGATATGGGCACACCGCCCCTCCTGCCCAAAAAAGAAACAAAGCCCGCAATCTGCTCAAAAATGAGACAAATCGCGGACTTTGTCCAAACGAAGCGTATCCTCACGCTTCGCCTTCTTCGCTTTTTTCGATCATCCGGCTGAGCGTTCCCTCGCAGAGCGAGCAGATGCGCGAGATCTTCGGGCGAATATCCTCTTCCTTCATGCCTCCGGCATACCAGTCCATCAAAAGCCCAAAACATTCGCAGCGATAGATCTGCAGGATGACCGCTCGATTCAGCTCCGAAATCTTTGCCTCTTGGAGCTTGGGCTCGATGTAGGTCTCCGCCGCATAGCGACAGATTTCCATCAGATACCGGTCGAAGATATCTCTGTTTCCCGAGCGATAGATGTTCAAGGCCGCCTGCTTGTGCTCCAAAAAGAATTGGAGGGCGATCTCCATGCACTCCGCCAGAGACTTGACGTCGGCGTACTCGGCGATGATGCGCGCGGCCTCCTCGCAGACGATCTCCTCCAGCAGCGACGGCAAATCCTCAAAGTGATAGTAAAACGTATTGCGGTTGATGCCGCAGTCCTCCACGATATCCTTGACGGACACCTTGCTCACCGGCCTGCTGTCCAGCAGCTTGAGACACGAGGCCATGATCGCCTTTTTGGTCAGCGTTGCCATCGGTTGCTCCTTTGGGACTCCTGCCCTTTACGCCATGTTCCCGCTCATCGCCCTGCCGCCCAGCACGTGCAGGTGCAAATGCGCAACGCTCTGCTGCGCGTCCGCCCCGCAGTTGGAGACCACGCGGAAGCCGCTTTCCACGATGCCCTCCATCTTGGCGACCGTCGCCGCCGCGCGCATGAGCCGCGCAAGCGCCGCGTCGCTCTCCTCCTTGGCCTCGTACCAGCCGGACACGTGCTTCTTGGGGATCACGAGGACATGCACGGGAGCCTGCGGCGCGATATCGCGGAACGCGAGGATCTCCTCGTCCTCATAGACCTTGCTGCTGGGAATCTCGCCCGCAGCGATCTTGCAAAACAGACAATCGTTCATCGTCAAAAACCCCTTTCGTCGTTTGGTTTCATCCTTGATATGTTCGTTCACATGTTCGTGTGCGTTTCGGGTTCGCATTCGCCCACAAGCTCGCCGTTTTCGATTCCTGTGAGCCGAACCCGCCGAATGGCTCCGGGCCACCCGCCCGTCGCGCTCACGCGCAGATAGCTGCCCGTGTAGCCGGCGGAGCGCCCCGCTTCGTCCGTCTCCTCAAAGAGCACCTCTTCCGTCTTGCCGATTCGCGCTTCGAGCGCCGCCCTTTCCAGCTCTCGCCCAAGCGCGATGAGCCGCCTGGCGCGCTCCTCCCGCAGGGCCTTCGGCACGCTGCCCTCCATCTGCGCGGCCTTCGTCCCCTCCCTCTCGGAATACGGGAAGACATGCATCCTGGCGAAGCCCGCGCTTTCGCAGGTCGCCATCGTCTGGGCGAACTCCTCCTCCGTCTCCCCGGGGAAACCGGTCATCACGTCGGTCGTCAGCGTGCAGTCGTCAAACGCCTCGCGCAAAAGCCGGCAGGACGTGAGGAACTCTCCGCTCGTGTAGCGGCGGCGCATCCGCCTGAGCACCGTGTCGCTCCCGCTCTGCAGTGCCAAATGAAACTGGTGGCAGGCCTTGGGCAGCCCCTTCAGCTCCTCCACAAACGCCGGCGTCACAATCACCGGTTCCAGCGAACCCAGCCGGATGCGCCGGATGCCGTCCACCTCATGCACGGCACGGATCGCGTCCGTCAGCGCGACCTCGCCGCCCATATCCCGCCCGTAGCTGGTCAGGTGGATGCCCGTGAGCACGATCTCGGCAAAGCCCTCGTCCGCAAGGCTGCGCGCCTCCGCGCGAATGTCGTCCAGTGGGCGGGAGCGGATCGGGCCGCGCACGGACGGGATGATGCAATAGCTGCAAAAGCGGTCGCAGCCCTCCTGAATCTTCATCGTCGCGCGGGTGTGCCCCTCGTTGGCGTGGACGGTGAGCCGCTCAAACGGCGCCCTGCGCAGCGTGCTCACGGCGATCAGCGCGCAATCCTGCCCCAGCGCCTGTTCGAGCAGCTCCACGACCTCCGCCCGCCTCTGCGTGCCCAGCACGAGCCGGACGCCGGGGAGCGTCAGCTCGTCCGCCGCCCGCTGGGCGAGACACCCGGTCACGACGATCGCGGCGTTCGGGTTCCGCCTGTGGCAGCGCCGGATGGTCTGCATGCTCTTTTTGTCGCCCGTCCCGGTCACCGTACACGTGTTGACGACGTAGACATCCGCCGCCTCGTCAAAGCCGACCGTCCGATAGCCCGCCCGCTCGAAGCGCTCGCGCATGGCCTGCGTGTCGTATTGGTTGACCTTGCAGCCCAGCGTGTGGAAGGCCACCGTCCTTTCGCTTATCGCTCTTTCTTCGCTCATTCCTTGTTTCACACGTCCTCCGGCTCATACGGCTGAATTTGCTTCATCACGCCGCTTGAGAGAATATAAAACCGGCTTTCAAACCCGCTGCAAAACGCGCAGGGATCGCCCGCCTGATAGCCCTTTTGAAACGCCTCGCGCTCAAAGATCACCGAATAGATAAACGCATCGTAGCGCTCGCCCGTCTTTTCGTCGCGCCGCTGCGTGTAGGCCGAAACGACGGCCTTGCTTGCCGCGGGCAGAAGGGCAAACACGCTGCCCGCCACATATTCGCCGAGGCCGAACACGCAGGTCTTGTAATCCTCCCGGCATTCCCTCTGGCTCTTCTTCTTGATTTTCAGCGTGCCGTCCGCAAGCTCAGTCAGCTTGTCCGTTGGCATATCCTCGATCTCGGGCAGATCCAGATCGATCATGACCGCCGCCTTCCCCTCCAGCGCCTGCGTCTGCACGGTCAGGGCGACAGGCGCCTCGGCCTCGCTCAGCCAATCCTCGATGGCCCGCTCCGCCTCCCCGGCGCTGAATGCGCCCGCGGCGCGGGGGCTCACGTCCGGCGCGAGGAGATGGATGTGAATCAGCGCCGCCTCCTGCTCAAGGCGCTCCAGCTCCTTTTCGGAGGGCGCGGAAGGCCGTTTTGCCCCGCCGCTCTTGGCGGAGGCACGCGCTTGCCCTTTGCCCTTCGCCGCCGGAGACATCTTGGCGGATGGGGGCGTTTCAAGCTTCTCGTTCTCCCGCTGCGGCTCCTTCGCGCCAAAGAGATCGCCCAGCTTGTCTTTGATCAGCGTGTCGACACGGACGCGGTCGTATACGCCCGTTCCGGGAATGCTCCAGTTGACATATGCGCCCTTCGTCCCCAGGTTCAGGGATACGCCCTTTCCCGGGCCGACCGTGACGCTCGCGCCCGATTTGGACAGATTGAGCTTCACGCCCTTGCAGATGTTCACGCTCTTGCGAAAACGCATCTCGCCGTCCCCTCTTCCTTCGTGATCGCTCATCCATACGCTTGTCCATCCATGCGATCGCCCATCCATTATAAAATACGGCGGGGCCTCTTTTCAAGCCTTCCGCCGCATTTAAGGTGTTTTTCTGTTTCTTCCGTTTCTTGTTCTGTTTCTTGTTCCGTTTTCCTTATTTCCTTTTCCCTTATTCCATTTCCCCGCGGAGCGCCATCGTGACGGCGACGGCGGCAATTCCTGCGGTCTCCGTGCGCAAAATGCGCGGGCCGAGGGTGACGAGCCTGCCGCCCGCCTCTTTGTTCAGCCACGCGGCCTCCTGGGCGCTGATGCCGCCCTCCGGGCCGATGAGGATGCCCACGCGCAGCGCCTCTTTCCCGGCATACGAGGCGAGGCACGAAGCGAGGCTCCCGTCCCGCGCATCCTCCCACGGGACGATCAGCAGGTCGAGCGCGCCCAGCTCCTCCTTGAGCGCGGCAAGCCTTTGCGGCGCGCTCACCTCGGGCACCTCCGCGCGGGCGCACTGCTTGACCGCCTCGCGCGCGATCTTCTGCCAGCGCTCGGCCCTCTTCTGCGCGTCCTTGCCCTCAAGGCGAACGACGCTGCGCTCCATCGCCACGGGCACAACCCGCGCGACGCCTAATTCCGTACACTTCTGAACGATCAGCTCCATCTTGTCCGCCTTGGGCAGGCCCTGATAGAGCGTGAGGCGCGTCTTCGCCTCCGTGCTTTTCAGTTCGCTCACGAGCCGCGCGGTGACCCTCGCCTCGTCCGCCTGCTCGATGCGCGCCAAAAACCTTCTCGGCGCGGCGACAATCTCAATCTCGTCGCCCGGCTCAAGGCGCAAAACGCGCACGGCGTGGCGGGAATCCTCCGCGCTCAGGCTCGCCAGCCCTTCCGCCGCGCCTCTCTCTGCCGCAAAAAATCGATGCATCTGTGCTCACAGGCGCGCCGCGAGGCACACCCATTCTCCCTTCGCAAGCCGGTTGACGACGGTGTAGCCCGCGCTCGAAAGTGCGCGCTGCACGTCCTCCTCGCGCTCTTTGATGATGCCCGAGCAGATGAACACGCCGCCGGGGAGCAGATGCTCTTTTGCCGGGCCGCAGAGGGAACAGATCACGTCGGCGATGATGTTGGCGACGATCACGTCCGCCTTCTCCTCCCGCCGTTCGAGCAGGTCGCCGTGTTCCACACGGACGACGTCCGCAAGGCCGTTCTTTTGCGTGTTCTCCGCTGCGACCTTGACCGCCAGCTCGTCTAGATCGATCGCCAGCACATCGCCGGCGCCGAGCTTCGCCGCCGCGAGCGCGAGGATGCCGCTGCCGCAGCCCACGTCGATCACCCGGCGTCCGGGCGTCACATAGCGCTCCAGCTGCTGCATGCACATGAACGTCGTCTCGTGCGTGCCCGTTCCGAACGCCATGCCCGGGTCGAGCTCGAGCACGAGGTCGCCCGCCTGCGCCTCATACGGCTCCCAGCTGGGCTTGATGACCAGACGCTCCCCCGCGCGGAAGGGCTTGTAATACTTCTTCCAGTTTTCCGCCCAGTCCTGCTCGCGCACGCCGCGGCTCTCCAGCTCAAGGCTGCCCACGTCAAAGCCCAAATCCATGCGCAAAAGCTCCCTGAGCCGCTCCGAGACAAGCAGCAGCGTCTCCGCCGCGTGCTGATCGTTTTGAAAATACGCCTTGACGAGCACATCCTCGCTCATCTTGGCGAGCACGTCCTCGTCGATCATGTCCCACATGCCGTCCGACTTCTTGCTGGATGTCACGTCGTATCGGTCCTCGATCGCCGTGCCGACGGCGCCCGCATCCATCAGCAGCTCGCTGACCAGATCCGCGCCCATCGTCGTGGTATGCACCACGGCCTCCGTCCAATCCATGTATTCCTCTTTTCCACGACAATCACTCCCCCGGTCTGCCCTTCGGCAGCCGGAAGGAGTGCGCGTCTTTATTTTTTATCGAATTTCTCTTTGAAGCGCTCCGCATTTTCCTTGATGTAGCTGCGCACCTGGTCGCCGAAGCTCTTGCGCCGCTCGTATTCCCGCCCATTGAGCGAATCCTCGAACTGCCGGAGCAGATCCTTCTGCCTCTCGCCCAAGTGCTTGGGAACCTCGACGTGTACGGTGAAATACAGGTCGCCGCGTCCGGAGCCGCGCAGCTGCTGGATGCCCTGCGAGCGGATGCGGAAGGACGTGCCCTCCTGCGTGCCGGCGGGGATGTTGTACTTCGTCGTCCCCTCGAGCGTCGGCACGTCGATATCGCCGCCCAGCGCCGCCTGCGTAAACGACACCGGCACGTCGCAGTAGAGGTCGTAGCGGTCGCGCTTGAAGATCTTGTGCGGGCGCACCGTGCAGGTGACGTAGAGGTCGCCCGCCGGCCCACCGTTGCGCCCCGGCTCGCCCTCGCCCGGAATGGTCTTGAAGTTCTGCCCGTCGTCGACGCCCGCCGGAACGTTCATCGTCACCGTGCGCGTCACGCGCATAAACCCGCTGCCGGAACACTTGGCGCAGCGCTCCTTGATCGTCTTTCC
This sequence comes from Clostridia bacterium, assembly GCA_030536875.1. GTDB lineage: Bacteria > Bacillota > Clostridia > Christensenellales > Aristaeellaceae > Ventricola. Next base: position 17,615 of record JAUNPI010000019.1, on the reverse strand, counting down.
CTTGCCGCCGCAGGTCGGGCAGGTGCGCATCGTCTGAACCTGACCGAACGGGGAGTTCATCGTCACCCGCTGCTGGCCGGAACCGTGGCAGGTCGGGCAGGTCTGCGGCTGCGTGCCGGGCTTGGCGCCCGTGCCGCCGCAGGCGTCGCACGTCGCGTTGCGCTGGAATCTGAACTCCTTCTTGCAGCCGAAGGCCGCCTCCTCGAAGGTCAGCGTCAGGTTATACTGCAAGTCGCTGCCGCGCTGGGGCGCGTTCTGGCGGCTGCCCTGTGAGCGCGAAGAACCGAACCCGCCGCCCGTGAACATGTCGAAGATATCCTCGAATCCGCCGAAGCCGCTGAATCCGCCTGCGCCGCCGGCCCCGCCCATCTGCGGATCCTCAAAGCCGAACTGATCGTAGCGCGCGCGCTTTTGCGGATCGGAGAGCACCTCGTAGGCCTCGTTGATCTCCTTAAAGCGCGCCTCGGCCTCCTTGTCGTCCGGGTGAAGATCCGGGTGGCTCGCCTTGGCTGCCTTGCGGTATGCCTTTTTGATTTCATCGTCCGAGGCGCTCTTGCTAACGCCGAGCACCTCATAGTAGTCTTTCTTGTCTGCCACAGCAGTCACCGCCTATCTGAACGTTGCTTTTGAACGTTGTGCATTGCCGTCTAAACCGCGCGATGCCGCCGCCACAATGTGACGGCGGCTTTCGCTTCATGCCTTACAATCTCACGCCTTACAATCAGTGAACGTCGTAGTCCGCGTCGGACGCGCCGTCAGAGGTCGCGTCCTGCGCCTGAGTGTACCCGCCCGCCTGCGCGCCGGGGTCCTGCGCCTGCTGCTGCTGGTAGATCTTGCCAAAGACCGCGTAAACCTTCTGGGTGAAGGCCTCCATCGCCGTCTTGATCTGCGCGGCGTCGTTGGTCTCGCGAACCTTCTTGAACTCGGCGAGCTCGCTTTCAACCGTCGCCTTGTCCTCGGCGGAGAGCTTGTCGCCCAGCTCCTTGAGCTGCTTGTCGACCTCGAAGATCATGCTGTCGGCGTGGTTGAGGGTCTCGACCTCTTCCTTGCGCTTCTTGTCCTCCGCGGCGTATTGCTCGGCCTCCTTGACGCGCTGCTTGATCTCCTCCTCGGAGAGGTTGGTGCTCGAGGTGATGGTGACCTTCTGCTCGTTGCCCGTGCCCAGATCCTTGGCGGATACGTTCACGATGCCGTTGCGGTCGATGTTGAAGGTGACCTCAATCTGCGGCACGCCGCGCGGCGCCGGCGCGATGCCGGTGAGCTGGAAGCGGCCCAGCGTCTTGTTGCCCGCCGCCATCTCGCGCTCGCCCTGCAGGACGTGAACCTCAACGGAGGTCTGCCCGTCGGCGGCGGTGGAGAAGATCTGGCTCTTGGTGGTCGGGATGGTGGTGTTGCGGTCGATCAGGCGGGTGAAGACGCCGCCCATCGTCTCAATGCCCAAAGACAGCGGGGTGACATCCAGCAGCAGCACGTCCTTGACCTCGCCGCCCAGAACGCCGCCCTGAATCGCCGCGCCGACGGCGACGCACTCGTCCGGGTTGATGTTGCGGTAGGGCTCCTTGCCGGTCATCTTGCGCACGGCCTCCTGCACCGCGGGAATGCGGGTGGAGCCGCCCACGAGAATCACGCGGTCCACCTCGCTGGCCGTCATGCCGGCGTCGCGCAGCGCGTTCTGCATCGGGGCCACGGTCGCGTCGACCAGATCGCGGGTCAGCTCGTCGAACTTGGCGCGGGTGAGCGTGATGTCCAGATGCTTGGGGCCGGTGGCGTCCGCCGTGATGAACGGCAGGTTGATGTTGGTGCTCATGACGCCGGAAAGCTCGATCTTCGCCTTCTCGGCCGCCTCCTTGAGGCGCTGGAGCGCCATGCGGTCGGCCTTGAGGTCGATGTTGTTCTCCTTCTTGAACTCGGAAGCGAGGTAGTCGATGATTCTCTGGTCGAAGTCGTCGCCGCCCAGGCGGGTGTTGCCGTTGGTGGCCAGCACCTCGAAGACGCCGTCGCCGATCTCCAGCAGGGAGACGTCGAACGTGCCGCCGCCCAGATCGTAGACCAGAATCTTGTGGCTGTCCTCCTTGTCAAGGCCATAGGCCAAAGACGCGGCGGTCGGCTCGTTGATGATGCGCAGCACCTCCAGGCCCGCGATACGGCCCGCATCCTTGGTCGCCTGACGCTGGCTGTCGGAGAAGTACGCCGGAACGGTGATGACGGCCTGCGTGACGGTCTCGCCCAGATAGGCCTCCGCATCGGACTTGAGCTTCATGAGGATCATGGCGCTGATGTCCTGCGGCGTGTAGTCCTTGCCGTCGATGGTCACGCGGCGGTCGGTGCCCATGTCGCGCTTGATGGAGATGATGGTGCGATCCGGGTTGGTGACGGCCTGACGCTTGGCGACCTGGCCGACAAGGCGCTCGCCGCTCTTGGTGAAGGCGACGACGGACGGCGTGGTGCGCGCGCCTTCCGCGTTGGGGATGACGACCGGCTCGCCGCCCTCCATGACGGCGACGCAGCTGTTGGTGGTGCCCAAATCGATACCGATAATCTTGCTCATATATGTGTCCTCCTGTCAGTTGATGATGGAAATCTTGAACGTATGGTTGATTTATGTGAATCTTGCCGCCGCGGGGCCCCGGGGAGCCCCGCGCGGAAGCATTGCATGCAGCCGTATTCAGCCCGCGACGACCTTGACCATCGCGTGGCGGATCACGCGGTCTCCCAGCTTGTAGCCCTTCTGAAGCACCATGCAGACCGTGCCGGGCTCGCCCTCCTCGGCCGTGCCCTGCATGACCGCGTTGTGCAGCTCGGCGTCAAACGGCTTTCCGATGGGGTCGATCTCCTCCACGCCCATCTTGGTCAGCGCGTCGCGCGTCTGGCGCAGCACCATGTCCACGCCGCTGCGCAGGGCGGATTCCTCCTCGCCCGCCGCCGAAAGCGCGCGCTCGAGGTTATCCACAATGGGCAGAAGCTTTCCGATGGCGTCGCGGCGTCCGTCGTCGTAGGCCTCCTGCCGCACGCCCTCCGTCCTGCGCCGGTAGTTGGAAAACTCCGCCTGCTTGCGCTGGGCCAGATCGAGGTACTCCTCGCACTGCGCCTTCGCCTTGGCCAGCTCCTCTTGGAGGGTCTTGGCGTCCGGTTCCTGCTCCTGCGTTTCCTGCGCTGCGTTCTGAGGGTCCTGCGCCTCGGTATTCGTGGCGTTGACCTCTTTCTCTTCGCTGTTCATGCTCTTTGCCCTTTCCTTGAGACCGTCCGCCGCCTGCCTGAAGCGCTCGGAGAGCTTCGGGCCCGCGGCCTCCCGTCTTTCTTTTTTCTTCTTTTTATTCATATCGCTTCACGTTCCTGCCGTGCCTCAGGTCTGCCCGTTCTGCTCGTCGAGCAGCTCCGTGATCGACCTGCCGACCTGCTCGAGCGCCGCGAGCACCTTGCCGTACTGCATGCGCGTGGGGCCGATCAGGCCGATCGTGTTGACCCTTCCGTCGCCCAAGCGATAGCTCGCCGTGACGATGGAGCAGTCCTTGGTTTCCTCCATGCCCGTCTCCGGGCCGATGCGAACGGAAAACTCCATCTCCCCGTTCTGTGAGAGCAGGGATACCACCTTCTCCCGCGTCTCCAGCACGCTGAGCAGCGCCTTTGCCTTGTCAACGTCTGAATACTCCGGAAAGCTGAGCAGATTCGAGCGCCCGCCGACCACGAGGGCCGAGACGTCGCCTTCCTCCCCCTCCTCCGGCTGCTGGACCGCTATCGCGCGGGCCACCTCGTTCATGCCGGGCTCCTCGCCGGAGGCCAGAAGCAAAAGCCGCCTTGGCAGCTCGCTCAGCGGGCATCCCTCCAGCCTGCCAGACAGGATGCGCGAGACGGTGTAGAGCTCATCCGGCGCAATCGCCTGCCCAAGCTCGATCACCGTCTGGCGAACGCTCCCGCTGCGGGTCACCATGACCAGCAGCACGCGCCGCTCCGCCACGGGCACCAGCTGCAGATGGCTGAGTACCTGCTCGCCATGCGGCGTGCGCGTCATCACGGCGGAGGTGTAATGCGTCACGCTGGAGAGCACCCGCGCAATCCTAGCGGAAAGCTCCTCAACCTGATGAACCCTGCGCTCAAAGCAGCGGTTGATGAAGGCAGCCTCCTCGACGCTCAGCGTCTCCGGGCGCAGCATCTGATCCACATAGAGCCGGTAGGCCTTGTAGGAGGGGACGCGCCCCGCCGACGTGTGCGGCGAGTCGAGATAGCCCAGCTCTTCCAAATCGCTCATCTCGTTGCGGATGGTCGCCGAGGAGAGCTTCTGCTCGTATTTTCTGGATATGGTTCGGGAACCAACCGGCAGAGCGGTCAGGATGTAGTCGTCGATGATCGCCTGCAATATCCGATACTTGCGATCGATCAGATCCATCCCGCTTACCTCCTTCCGATGTTGTTAGCACTCTATCGGTTCGAGTGCTAATCAGCGTGATAAAGATACCACGACGGCGGGGTTTTGTCAACAGCCTTTTCGCATCTTTTTGGAAGAAATTCTGACTTTTCCTGCCCTTTGCAGCGCCCTTGAATCCGCCCACGCGACACTTCGGCGTCGCCATGCAGGTTTGGAGCGCATTTTTGAGGTTTTTGGGCTTTTTATCCGTTTTGTTCCTCGAGCATCTCCACCAGCACGCCGTTCATCACCTGCATCCCCCGCTCGGTCAGGCGAAGCCGCCCCTCCCCGCGCTCAAACAGCGCCCCCAGCCTCTCCATCGACCGGGGCCAGTATGCCTCTGGCCCGGCGCCGAAGTCCCGCGTAAAGCGCGCGCAGTCCACCCCGCGCGCCATTCTCAGCCCCATCATCATGCGCTCAAAGCGGCGTTCGCCGGGCGCGTCTTCGCCTTCGCGCCGCCGCAGGCTCTCCTCCCCGCGGCTGAGCCCCATGTAGTCTTCCCAGCCTTCGGGGTTATAAAACCTGTGTCCGTCCATATCGCTGTGCGCCGCGCAGCCCACGCCCAAATACGGAAGGCATTCCCAATAGACGATGTTGTGGCGGCAGGCGCGGCCCGGCTTGGCGTAGTTGGATACCTCGTAGCGCTCGTATCCCGCCGCTGCGGTCATCTCCCGCGTCAGCGCGTCCATCGTCTCCAGCGTGTCCTCATCCGGGAGCGGCGGGCAGCTCCCCGCCTTTACCGCCGCCTCAAGCGGCGTTCCCTCCTCGAGGATCAGGCCGTAACAGCTCAGGTGCTCGGGCTGCAGCTCGACGGCCCGGCGCAGCGTCTGCGCCCACTGGTCCGCGCTCTGGCCCGGCAGCCCATTCATCAGGTCGAGATTCAGGTTTTGGAAGCCCGCCTCCCGCGCCATGCGCACGGCGCGGACGGCCTCCTCCGCCGTGTGGATGCGCCCGACGGTGCGAAGCAGGCCGTCGTCCAGGCTCTGCACGCCCAGCGACAGCCGGTTGATCCCCGCTCTCCGATAGGCCGCAAGGTTCTCCCGCGTGAGCGTGCCGGGGTTTCCCTCCATCGTGACCTCCGCGTCCTCGTCAAGCGAAAAGCACGCGCGAATCGTATCCATGATGCCCGCAACCTGCTCCCCGGAGAGCAGCGTCGGCGTCCCGCCGCCCATAAACACGGTGCCGACGCGGTGCGCCCCAAAGAAGGCCGCCTGTGCGCGAAGCTCGCGCAAGACGGCCTGAACGTATGCCTCCCGCTGCTGCAAACGCCCGGCGAACGACGTAAAGTCGCAGTAGGCGCACTTTTGAACGCACAGGGGAATGTGAATGTAAATCGAAATCGGTTCCATAGGCTCTCTCTGTCCTTCGCCGCCCATCCTCAGCCCATTGCCATCGGCTTTGCGGGCTTCCCTCGGGCGGCTTCCGGGTCACTCGTCCATCTTAAGCACGGCCATGAACGCCTCGCTGGGCACCTGCACGCTGCCGAGCTGGCGCATGCGCTTTTTGCCCTCCTTCTGCTTTTCAAGCAGCTTGCGCTTGCGCGAGATATCGCCGCCATAGCACTTGGCCAGCACGTCCTTGCGCATGGCCTTCACCGTCTCGCGGGCGATGACCTTGCCGCCGATCGCCGCCTGAATCGGGATCTCGAAGAGCTGGCGCGGGATGACGTCCTTGAGCTTTTCGGCGATGGAGCGTCCGCGCGGGTAGGCGCGGTCGCGGTGGACGATCATGGAGAGCGCGTCGCAGATCTCGCCGTTGAGCAGCATATCCAGCTTGACGAGGTCGCTCTGCTGATAGCCGCACAGCTCGTAATCGTAGCTCGCATAGCCGCGGCTTCGGCTCTTGATCTGGTCAAAGAAGTCGAAGATGATTTCCGCCAGCGGCATCTCGTAGTGCAGGCAGACGCGCTGCCCCTCGTAGACCATGTCCTTGAAGATGCCGCGCTTGTTCTGGCAGACCTCCATCAGCGCGCCGACATACTCCTGCGGCGTGTGAATGCTGGCCTTGACATACGGCTCCTCCATGTGTTCGATGACGCCCACAGGCGGCAGGTTCGAGGGGTTGTCCACGTCCACCTCGGTTCCGTCCGTCTTGTAGACCTTGTAGATGACGCTCGGCGCGGTGGTGATCAGCTCGAGATCAAACTCGCGCTCTAGGCGCTCCTGAATGATCTCCATGTGCAGAAGGCCGAGGAAGCCGCAGCGGAAGCCAAAGCCCAGCGCTTGGCTCGTCTCCGGCTCGTAGGTCAGCGACGCATCGTTGAGCTGCAGCTTCTCCAGCGCATCCTTGAGGTTCTCATAGTCCGCGCCGTCCGCCGGATAGATGCCGCAGAAGACCATCGGGTTCACCTGGCGGTAGCCGGGCAGCGTCTCCTTGGCGGGGTTTGCGTCGTCGGTGATCGTGTCGCCCACTCGCGTGTCATGCAGATCCTTGATCGATGCGGCGATATAGCCGACGTCGCCCGCTCTCAGCTCGCCTGTAGGCACGTAGCCGGGGCTGCGCACGCCGACTTCGACGACGTCAAAACACGCGCCGGTGTTCATCATCCGAATCCGCATGCCCGCGCGCACGCTGCCCGAAACGATGCGCACGAAGCAGATCGCGCCGCGATAATTGTCGTAGAAGGAATCGAAGATCAGCGCCTGAAGCGGCTGGGAAGCGTCTCCCTCCGGCGGCGGCATCATCGTCACGATGCTCTCGAGCACCTCGTCGATGCCCAGCCCGACCTTGGCGCTGATGAGCGGCGCCTGCGAGGCGTCCAGCCCGATAACCTCCTCGATTTCGGCCCTCACCTCGTCCGGCCTCGCGCTGGGCAGATCGATCTTGTTGATCACCGGGATGATCTCCAGATTGTGCTCCAGCGCCATGTAGACGTTCGCCAGCGTCTGCGCCTCCACGCCCTGCGTGGCGTCGACGACCAGCAGCGCGCCCTCGCATGCCGCCAGCGCGCGGGAGACCTCGTAGGTGAAATCGACATGGCCGGGCGTGTCGATCAGGTTGAGCGTATAGACCTGCCCATCCCGCGCGGTGTAGTCCATGTGGACGGCCTTGCTCTTGATGGTGATGCCGCGCTCCCGCTCCAGCTCCATCGAGTCGAGAATCTGCTCGACCATCTCCCGCTTCTCATAGACGCCCGTCTTCTCCAGCAGCCTGTCCGCCAGCGTCGATTTGCCGTGGTCGATGTGCGCGATGATGCAAAAATTGCGGATGGTCTCCATGCGTTTATCCATGCGTGCGGTTCCCTCCATTGAATGACATGAATTGCGTAAATTGCGTGCGATTGCCGGGCATTCGGCAATCCCTCGTTTGAACAATCATCTGAAAAGCCGTTTGAAAAACCGTTCGGAAAATCCGTTTGTAAAAAAGAAGCCTCTCACGCGCCCCACGCCGCAGCCAGCGTGAGCGCAAGCCCTGCGAGGAAAAATCCGTGCCGCCAAAGCTCCGCATAGCGCAGGCGGATCGAGCCCACCTGCGTAAACGTGCCGGTCTCCTCGGAAAGAAAGAGCAGCAGCGCGCCCATCGCCCCGAGGACGCCCAAGGCGAAACGCTCCGGCCCCTGCCCCAGCGTCGACGCCGCCAGCGCAACGGAAGAGGCCGCCATCAGCGCCGACATCACGCCCAACACCCCCGACAGCGCCCGGAGAAACAGGGGCTGCCGCCGCTCAAAGGCCGTCAGCGATAAAAACAGCGCCGCATGCACCGTGAGCGCCACGATCATCGCGCTCTGCAGCACGACGTTGCTGGCCAAATCCCGCACAGCATAGCTGCGGAAGCTGTCCGCCAGCAGCGCGCCCATGCCCGCCGCGCGCAGGAGCATCGCCGCCAGATACCGCTGGCGAACCCCGCCGCAGACGGGCGCATAGTCGTCCTCCATGCCCGCGGCCAGAAAGAACAGGCACGTCGAAAGCGCGCAGGCCGCCGCGCTGCGCGACCCCGTCCCGAGCACGGCCAGCGCGCTGAGCATGAGCAGGGCCAGCAGGGCGCCAAGCCGCGCCCGTCTGACCCCCTCGTTCAGATACGCCATCAGCCCAAAGCGCCATTCGGAAGCCCGCCTGAGCCGCAAAAATTGGTCTTCGCCCCGCTCAAGCGCTTCCTTCATGAGATCCTCGGCCTTGTCCTCGTCGCTGATGCGCCCAAACGCCCCTGCAATCATGCCGCCAAGCGCGCTCAAATAGAGCCCGATCCGCCAGAACAGGGAGAACCCCATCAGATAGGTTCTGTATACCCGCGCCTTCCGGGGCACGCTCACGCAGAGCCTGTCCACAACGCCGTCGAACCACTCGTCGAGCATCCCGGTTCTCCCCCTTCAAAAAATGCGCCGAAGCTGGTATAATACACGTGCGGCTCCGCCTAGACCAATCCAATCATACCAATCCAATCATTCAGGAAGGAAGTGGTTACATGACCCAAGCCCTTGAGAAAACCGCACAGGCGCTGCGCGAGCGCGGCTTCGAAGCCGCCGTCTTCTCCACCGCCGCCAAGGCCGCGGCCTATCTTGCTGGCGACATGCCCGCAGGGCAGACGGTCGCCTTCGGCGGCAGCATGACCGCCAAGCAGATGGGGCTGGACAAGCTCCTTCGCGAAAACGGCCACCCCGTGCTCTGGCACTGGGAGGTTCCGCCCGCCAACCGCCCTGCGCTGCTGCACGAGGCGATGAACGCGCCGCTGTATGTCTGCTCGGCCAACGCCCTGACCGAAAGCGGCCTGATCGTGCAGATCGACGGCAACGGCAACCGCGTCGCGGCGATGTGCTACGGCCCCTCGACCGTCTACGTCGTCGTGGGCAAAAACAAGCTCGTCGCCGGCGGCTACCAGCAGGCCGTCCGCCGCATCAAGCAGATCGCCTGCCCGCTGAACGCCCGCCGCCAAGGCCTCGATACGCCCTGCGCCAAAGAGGGCGGCGCCTGCGACAGCGCCCACTGCGCGCAGTCGATGTGCCATATGACGGTCGCCTTTGAACGCGCGCCCGCCGGCAAGCGCACCGTCGTCCTGCTGATCGACGAGGATCTGGGGTATTAAGGCCCCCCGGCCCCTGAAAAGCCTTCCCGTGCGGAAGGCTTTTCAGTTTGCCAGCATGCGCGTCAAACTCGCTCACGGCCCTCTCGGTTTTCCCATGAGGGCGGAAAGCTTCCCCTTACGCCTTGCTCCCCTTGACGCCCGCGCTCACCTTCTGCAGGATCGAGGAATCGTAGGCGTAGACGCTCTTGTTCTCATCCGCATGCGCGCGCAGGGCGGATTCGACCATCCTTTCCACCAGCTGCGGGAAGCTCACGCCGCATTCCTTCCAGAGGTAGAACGCCAGCGATCCGGGAATGGTGTTGGGCTCGTTGACGTAGAGCACATCGTTTTCGTCCAAAATAAAGTCCACCCGGATCGTTCCCCGGCAATCGAGGATCTTGAAGATCTCGGCGGTCATCCTCTGGATGCGCCCGGTGAGCTCCTCGCCGATGGGCGCGGGCACGACGCGCGAGAGGCTCTTCATTCCCCGGCTGCTCTCGCCCTTGACGCCCGCGTTGCGCAGATATTTTTCAAAGAAATCGAGGAATCCGCCGTCCGTCGCGGAAACCGGCATCTCGCACACGGAGGTCATGACGTCCTCGCCGTAACCCAGCGCGGCGCAGTTGATCTCCACCGGGCGGGTGATGCCCACCTCGACGAGAATGCGCCTGTCGTAGGAGGCCGCCAGCTCGAGCGCGCGCTCCAGCTCCTCCCGGTTCTTGGCTTTGGACACGCCGATGGAGGAGCCCAGCGCCGCCGGCTTGACAAACGCCGGATACTTGATCTCCTTCTCGATGCGCGCGATGATCGCCTCGCGGTCGTTTTCCAGCTGGTCGCGCGTGAACCACACGAAGTCGAGCACGGGGAAGCCCGCGCCGCGCAGCAGCTGCTTCATCGCGATTTTGTCCATGCCCACGCTCGAGCCGAGCACGCCGGAGGAGGCGTACGGAATATTCGCCATTTCAAACAGACCCTGAATCGTGCCGTCCTCGCCGTGCAGGCCGTGGAGCACGGGCACCGCGCAGTCGATGTGCGCCAGCGGCGCGGGCACCTTGGCAAACAGGCCCGCCCGCTGCGGCGGCCACGCCCAAAGATCGCCCGCATTCGCGCTCACGTCCAGATTGACGCGCGTGATCCCCTTGCCCATCGGGTTGAACTCGCGGAAGGTTTCGATCTTCTCCAGCGCCTCGCCCGTATACCAGAGGCCCTCGCGCGAGATATACACCGGCGTCACCTCAAAGCCGGCGCTCCTGGCCGCCTCAATCAGCTGCAAGGCGGAAATGATGGACACATCATGCTCGCAGCTTCGGGAACCAAAGACGACCGCAATGTTGATTTTGCTCATAATTTGCTCTCTCCTCACTCGCTGTAATTATCCGGCAGATCGTTTTCATAGAGCACCACGTCGCCCGCCTTCATCATCGCGTGCAGCACCTGCGTGCTCTCGTTCAGACTGCTCACCACATGTATGTTCTCCTCCGGGAAGCCCTTTCTGCGCAGCCCCTCGGCGATGGGCGCGGTATGCCGCCTGCCCACCAGAATGGCGATGTCGACGCTGCCCGCCATCTGCTCGCCGAACGAGGCGTTGAACGCCTCCTCCTCGCCGCCCAGTTCCACCATGCCCGGCGTCACGATGATCCGCCGACCAGGGAAGCGCTCCAGCACGCGCAGCGCGGCCTTGGCTCCCACGGGGTTGGCGTTGAACGCATCGTCGATGATCGTGACCCCGCCGCCGCCGGAAATCAGCTGAAGCCTGTGCTCCACGGGCTGGCAGCGGGAGACGCCCTCCGCGATCTCGGACAGCGTCATCCCCAGCGTGCGCGCCGCCGTGCAGCAGAGCATGAGGTTGGC
>JAUNPI010000019.1:0-6354 GCA_030536875.1 Clostridia bacterium | reverse complement strand
AGTGCTCGCCAAGCAGCTTGGTGTTGACCTTCCGGCTCTCTCCCGTCTTCACGTCCGCGAGCGTGAAGCGCGTGCCCCACGGCCCCGTCTCCTCGTCGCTGGCGGCGAGCAGATCCCCCGGCATATACTTTGCCTCAAGCGGGCATCTGGCATACAGCTCCTCACACAGCGCGCCGTCGCGCGCAAAGATCGCCGTGCCGTCCTGCGGCAGCCCCTCGATCAGCTCGTATTTCGTGTCGCGCACGCGCTCGATGCTGCCGAATGTGTCCAGATGCTGCGGCCCGACCGACGTGAGCAGGCCCACCGTCGGGTGGACGAGGTCGACCAGCTCCGCGATGTCGCCCACGTGGCGCGCGCCCATCTCGGCGATAAACACCTGATGGCTGGGCATCAGCTGCTCGCGGATGACCCTCGTCACGCCCATCGGCGTGTTGAAGCTCGACGGCGTCGCCAGCACGCGGTATTTGACCGACAGAATGTCCCTGAGCAAGAACTTTGTGCTCGTCTTGCCATAGCTTCCCGTGATACCGATGCGGATGAGGCCGCCCATCGCGTCCAGCCGTCTCTTGGCGTCGTTTAAAAATTGATCGTTGATGCGCTTTTCCACCGGCTGGGCGATCAGCGCCGAAAGCATGATCATCAGCGGTTCAAACGCCGGCAGCAGATAGCCCAGCGCAGGCGAAAACGCCAGCAGCGCAAGCTCCAGCACAAACGTCAGCGCCGCATGCACGCAGATCAGCCTTTTGACACGCTCGGTGACGACAAACGGCTTTTTCGCCTTCTCCGTGCGCGCCTTGCGCTCGATGGGGATCGCCAGCAGCGCCACCAGCGCGCACCTGAGGGACGCCGGCGCGCCCAAGCGCAGCGCCGCAACGCCCAGCGCCGCCAGCGCAAGCGGCGGCACCAGCGCGCGCTGCGCGTTGCGCCTTACGCTGCGCGCATAGCCGGGCAGCTGATAGCTCTCCAGCTGGAGATAATGCAGCAGCCTCCACCCGGCTGCCAGGCAGCCAAGGGTGAGCACAAGCGCCTCAAAAAGAATCAGAATCGCTTTCATTTATCTCCCCTCCAGCAGGAAGCTGTGAACCACGCGAAGGAACGTGCGGCTGTGTTCCAGATAGGCGAAATGCCCCGCGCCCTCTTCAACGACGAGCCCGGCGTCGGGGATGCGCTCCTCCATGACCTTGGCCATCCACAGCGGGGTCTCCGTGTCCTGCGCGCCCCAGTAAAGCAGCGTCGGCGCCTTGATGCGCTCGAGCTGATCGGTCAGATCGAGCGAAATGACCTTGACAAACGTCTTGCGCATCTCGGGGCTGAGCGCCCGGTAATCCGGCGAACCGAACGTCTGAACCAGCTTTTCGCGTCCCTTTTCGGGCAGCGAGCCGAACAGACGCGTCTTCTCGGCCAAATTCACCGCCCCGCGCAGCCCTTTGTAGAGCTGCTGCCTCGCGCTCGCTTTGCCGGTCTGCGGCTTTTTGACGCCCGCCGCGCCGGTCAGGATCATCCGTCCCACCATCTCAGGGTATGTCGCCGCAAGCAGAATCGCCACGCGCGCGCCGAAAGAATGGGCGACAATGTCGCACGGCGCAAGGTTCAGTTTGCTCACCACGTTCGCCGTCATCTCCATGTATTCCGGAACGCCCCACGGTTCCGGCGGCGGCGCGCTTTTGCCCTGCCTGCCATGACCGGGGAAGTCGATCGCCGCCACGCGCATGCGCCCTTCGAGCTCGCCGCGCACGTTTTCCATCAGCTGTGCGGAACACATCCACCCGTGCAAAAGCAGCGCGCTGCGCTCGCCTTCGCCGCTGAGCGTCACGTCGACCTTCGCATTGCAAACCTCAAGCTGCATGTCCTCTCTCCTATTCCCGCCATAGTCATCCCCATTATTCCGGATTCTACTATTGTACTCCATTTTTAACCAAAAGAAAAGGGGCAAGCCGGCGCTGGTTCCCCTATTCTATGCATTTGCGGGCGTAAAAATCGAACGCAGAGGCTCACTTTTCGTTCGCCCCGTCGAAATTTTCTTCGCTTGCGAACTCGCGGTACATGATCAGCGCGTCCTCTCTGTTGTCCTCGTAATAGCGCTTGCGATAGCCCACGTCGAGAAAGCCGCAGCTGTGATACAGGCTCTGGGCGGCCGCGTTGCTGCGCCTCACTTCCAGCGTCATCATCGACATGGAATTCTCGCGCGCTAAGTCGATCAGCGCCGTGAAGATCCGCCTGCCGTATCCCTTTCCGCGCTCATCCGGATGGACGGCGACATTGCACACGTGCGCTTCGTCGAGCACAAACCACATGCCCGCATAGGCCAAAATGCGCCCGTCCCCGCCCTCCATCACCAGCCAGCGCGCCACCACGTTTTCGCGGATGTCATGCAGGATCGACGCCTCGCTCCAAGGCATCGCAAAGCACAGCGTCTCGATCTCATGGATCTTGGGAACATCCTCCTCGCGGATGGGGCGGATCACCGGTTCAGCCATGCTTTTGCGCCTCCCGCGCCGCGCGCTCGCGCTCGGCCTGCGGCGCGCGCAGGTACAGCGGCATCAGCGTCAGGCTGTCGCACAGCCCAACGCCCTCCCCGGCTTCAAGCTTTCCCTCGGCGTAGAGCGCCGCAAGCGCCAGCGCGCTCCCCGCGCGCAGGCCTCTGTGCTGCTCCGGGGCAAAAAAGGCCCTCTCGCCAAGCCGCTCTCGAATCGCCGCCTCAAACGCCGTCGCGCCGTCGCCCAAAAAGAGCGCATGCCTCCCGGTCTCCTCCACCCGGGTCAGATATTCCGTCAGCTTCATCGCCGCGTCGCCCATCAGGCGCGCCGGCGGAAAGCCCGCCTCAAACATCGCGCCATACACCTGCTGCGCCCGCGCGTCGAGGATCGGGCAGACCACCCCGTCAAACGCCGTCGCGTTGGCGGCGAGCGCCTGCAGGGCGTCCACGCCCACGCAGGGCTTTCCCGCCGCGTGCGCAAGCGCCTTGACCGTTGACACGCCGATGCGCACGCCTGTAAACGACCCCGGGCCGACCACCGCGCCGAACACGTCCACCTCGCCGATGGCCATGCCGCTCATTTCCAGCGCACCGTCCACCATCGGCATGACCCGCTGGCTGTGCGTGAGCCCGCTGGTCAATTCCATCTCGCAGGCGATTTTCCCGTTCCTCGACAGCGCCACGCCGCACACCGGGCCGGATGTATCGATCATCAGGATATTCATGCGCTCTCCTCCATCCTCATGGCGATCTGCTCAATGCGCGCCATGTCAAACGCGCCCCCGGGCAGAAGCGACACCGTGCGCCCCTCCCCATCCCTCGCGTAGGCGATCTTCACGGTCAGCGCGTCCCCGGGCATGGCCCCTTCGGCCATCTCCGGCCATTCGATCATCGCCGCGCCGTCCGCAGGAGGAATGAACTCGTGGAGCCCCAGCTCGTAAAGGGCGTCCTCCCCCTCGAGGCGGTAGAGGTCGAAGTGATAGAGCTTCATGGCTCTCCCCTCGTGGATGTTGAGAATGGTAAACGTCGGGCTGGGCACGGGGCCCGTCACGCCCATGCCCCGCGCCGCCGCGCGCGTGAGCACGCTCTTGCCCGCGCCCATCTCACCCCGCAGCAGCACCACGTCGCCCGGACGCAGGCAGGCGCCCAAGGCGGCCCCAAGGCGCCTCAGCGTCGTTTCGTCGATACATTGAAGCATATATTGAAGCGGTTTCAACATCATTCCACCCGTTTTTCTTCCCGTTTGTCTTCATTCCGCCCGTTTTCCGTCGTGCGCCGCGCCTGCCCCTCACGGCCCGCGGCCGCTCGCTCCTCGCGTCGGTTCTCTGCGCTATTATAGGGCCCGCCCCTCGAGGCTGTCAATCCCCCTCGGGCTTTTGCCCCTGGGCGCCCGTGCCAAACACCTTCGCAAAGAGCCG
The DNA here is from genome assembly GCA_030536875.1 of Clostridia bacterium. GTDB lineage: Bacteria > Bacillota > Clostridia > Christensenellales > Aristaeellaceae > Ventricola. The sequence continues at coordinate 2,460 of JAUNPI010000019.1, read as the reverse complement.
GTATGTCCACTCGGGCCGCGCTCTTCCCTCGTCCTGCCAGCCCATCATCAGGTCGAAACAATACGCCCACTCTTTGAGCCAGAGCACCCTCCATGCCGCGTCGTGAGGCATGCGCGCCGCAAAGCCGTCCGCCCGCAGGCCGATCCGGCGCGCCGTCATGCGCGCGCGCCGCATATGATAGTCGCTGGTGACCACGAGCACGCGCCTGCCCCTCGCCCCGCCCAGAAGGCGCGCGGCAAAGCGCAGGTTCTCCATCGTGTCCCGCGATTGGTGCTCCAGCAGGATCCGCGCGGGCGCCACGCCGCTGTCCATGAGCAGCTCCGCCAACGCGTCCGCCTCGGCGATCGCGTGACCCGGCAGCACGCCGCCGCAGACGACGGCGGGAACCCCGGGGTTGCAGGAAAGCGCCTGTGCCGCGGCCTGAGCCCGAAGGCGCATCTCCTGCGTCGGCTGATCCCGCTCGTCCAGCTCGACGCCCAGCAGCACAACAGCGTCGTATCTTCCGCTCATAGCGTCTCCAGCAGGCGCAGCAGCTCCTGAGGCGTCGCCGCGATATGCTCCGCTCCGGCATCCCGGAGGCAGCGTTCCGATCGGAACCCCCAGCTGACCGCGCAGCCGGTCACGCCGGCGTTTTTCGCCGTCTCCACATCCACGTCGGAATCGCCGACGTAGACCGTTTCCTCCGGCGCGGCGCCCAGCTGGCGCATCGCCTCGAGCACGCTGTCCGGCGCGGGTTTGCGCCGCCGCCCGGGCGCGTCGCCGACCGCCGAGCTCATCCGCTCGCCGAAGTAGGCGCGGCTGAGCTCCTTGACCGCAAAATCGATCTTGTTGGAGACGATCGCCAGCCTGACGCCCCGCTCCGCCAGCGCGTCGAGCATCTGCGTCACGCCGGCATAGGGCCGCGTGTGGTCGCGGCTATGCGCGCCATAGTGTACGACAAAGGCGTCGTATACGCGCCCAATCGTCTGCTCGTCCGTGCCCTGCGGCACGGCGCGCTCGATCAGCCTGCGCACGCCGTTGCCCACAAACGCGCGCACCTCGTCCCTCGTGCGCTCCGGCAAGCCGTTTTGCAAAAGCGCGGCGTTGGTGGACGCCGCCAAATCATCCAGCGTGTCAAGCAGCGTGCCGTCCAAATCCCATATGACCGCCCTGATCCTCATGGGCCATCCCCCCATATTCAAACCGCAGTATCCGCCGCCGAAGCGGCCAACCCTATTGTACCGCGACATGCGCGCCGCGTCAAATGCTCTCTTCCCCTTTTGAACGCGCGATTGACAGAAGGCGCGGCGGAACAAAGCGGCAAGGCGAGCGCAGGCCCGCCTTGCCGCCGTTTTGCGTTTACTTGCTGAACTCCGCAAGGCCCTCGATCGCGTAAGCGCGAACCGGGCAGGAGTCGGCGCCGATGATCGGCAGCGCCGCGTAGGACATGAAGAACACGTCCGTGGTCAGGTATTCGAGGTTCTTGAGCACCTCGAGGAACACGCCGTCGACCTCCATGATGATGTCGTGGAAGGGCTTGACGTCCTCGTTGCAGTTTTCGATGGAGACGCCGTCGCCAAAGCCCACGCACTTGACGCCGTGGTTGCGCAGCCACCACGCGGTCTCCGCGTTGATGAACAGGCGCTTGTCCGCCGGGCTGTTGGTCTCCGGCGTGAACGGCGGGAACTTCCAGTTGCTGTCGAGGATGACGATGTCGCCTTCCTTGATCTTGTCTCCGCAGGCGCGGTCGAGATCAGCGCCGCTGATGTGCGCATTCGGTTCGAGGAAGTCGATGTTCACATAGATCGCCCGGCCCATGAACGTGGTCAGCGGCAGCTCGCCGACGGACTTGCCGTCCTCAAAGTGATGATACGGGCACTCGCAGTGCGTGCCAAGATGGCTGGTGAGATCCAGCGCGGTGTGGAAATCGGGGATCGGCCCGCCGGTGTTGTAACGGATCAGGTGGCAGCGGCGGCTCTCGGTCTTGGGGTCGAGCGTCTTCGTCAGATCGACGATGCGCAGGTTGCCCATCGTGTATACGCAATCGGGCATGGGGTATTCCTCCTTTGCACTTACCTTTTCGATTGTTCGTTTTTATCTTCGATGGCATGGATCAGCAGCGCCATCATCTCGTGCCGCGGCGCGCTCACATGGAGCCGCCGCGCCGCGCGCACGACGCTTCCGCTGATCGTATCCACCTCCGTCTTTCTTCCATGCAGCAGGTCGGCGCAGATGCTGGTGATCCCCGTCGGCCCGCCTTCGGCAACGGCGCGCACCTCGGCGATCTTCTCTTCCGCGTCGAAGACGACGCCGTCCGCCGCCGCGACCGCGACCACCTCTCGAATGAGCATTTCACAGAGAGCCCAGCAGGACGCGCTCGAGCTCACAAAGCCCATCGGCATGCCCATGACGCCCGTCAGCGCGCTCAGCGAGACATTGGTCATCAGCTTTTGCCAAACCGCACGCCGGATATCCGCCGTC
>JAUNPI010000018.1 GCA_030536875.1 Clostridia bacterium | reverse complement strand
GCAGTCCCTCTCCAAACCCCTCCAGCATATCCTGTGTTCGATGTCGGAATACGGCAAAGGCAATCGGAACGCGCGCGTACATCTGCGCTATCATGATGAAATCGGCCGGCTCGGCGCCATGTTCAACAGCATGGTCGAATCCAACAACCGGCTGATCGACGAGCAGTATCTGCTCACCATCCGCAAGCAGGAGGCGGAGCTCACCGCGCTGAGCGTTCAGATCAATCCCCACTTCATCTACAACACGCTCAACATGATCCAGTGGGCGGCGCTCGACAGTGGCATCGAGGACGTCGCTCAGATGGCCTACTACACCGGCCAAATCTTCCGCCTGACGCTCAGCAATGGCCGCTCGTTTATCTCCCTTGCCCAGGAAATCAACCTGCTCGCCTGCTATTTCCAAATCCAGCAGATGCGCTTTAAGGATAGGATCGCCTATGAACTGGCATGCAGCCCCGAGCTTTCGGATCTCAAGATCCCCAAGCTGATGATCCAGCCGCTCGTGGAAAACTGCATCACCCACGGCGTGGACGCCGAGCATCCCCACATTGACATCCGCGTCCACATATGCGCATCCGGCGCCGGCCGGCTGGCCATCTCGGTATCGGACAACGGCATCGGCATACCGCCCGAGACGCTTGCGCTTTTGCCGGATCAAACGGAGAGCGCCGGAACGCGCTGCTTCGGCAGCCGTTACGCGCTCAAAAACATTCATCAGCGGCTGCGTCTGTTTTACGGCGAGGGGAACTATGTCTTTTCGTTTTCAAGCCGTGTAGGGCAGGGAACAACCGTGCTGATCGATATTCCCGATCACGCCGCCGGGGAGTTTTCAGAGAAGGAGGAAAACAGCCATGCTGAAGCTGATTGTCGTCGATGACGAGCAGGACGCCCGCGACCGGATGGTGCGGTTTATGGACAAGGAAAAATACGGAATTCGGATTCTGGGTACGGCCTCCAACGGCCCGCAGGCCATCCGGATGATCCGGGAAAACGTGCCGGATATCGTTCTGATCGATGTGGAAATGGCCGGTATGTCCGGTCTGGATGTCATGAAGGCCGTCTACGAAGACGATGCCCTCTCCCAGGTCGTGTTCATCATCGTCAGCAGTCACGACAAGTTCAGCTATGCGCAGGAGGCCATGCGTCTGGGCGCCAAGGACTATCTCCTCAAGCCCTTTACCCCTTCCGACATCTGCAACGCCATCTATCGCGCCGCCAAGCACATCCGAAGCGTCCATCCGCTCATCGACGCCAAGGAGGAAGCCCCCGCCCGTTCCCCGGCGCTGCTTCCCTTCCTCCCGGGAATCGGCGCGCACATGGATTATCCGGGCGGCATCGAGCAGGAGATCGTTCATGCCCTTCACATCAGCGACGATGACGCCGCTCAAACGTCCATCCGCGCCTTCTCGGAGAGCATACAGGCCTTCGACCCGAACACACAGCTCAATTATTTCGTCATCCTCTACGTCGAAATCTGCCGCTTCGCCCTTGCCAGAAACGTATGGCCGGAGGATTTTGCGCTCTCGCCGGAGGCGAGCAACGACCCCGCCCTCTTCTGCCGGTACATTCAAACCCTCTGCCATGCGCTGTGTCAGGACATGTCCGGCGAGAAGCGGGGCGGCTCCGCGCTGAACACCGCTCTGCGCTATATCGACGCGAATTATGCCTCCGCCCTGACGCTGGAGAGCGTCGCTCAGGCGGCCTATGTCTCCCCCGCCTACCTCAGCACGCTGTTTTCCCAGTCTTTGGGCATGCATTTCGTCGACTGCATCCATAAGGTGCGCATCGAGAATGCACTCAAGCTACTCCGGGAGCAGCCCCATCTCAAAAATTATGAGGTGGGCGAGGCCGTCGGCTATACCTCCTACAAGCATTTCGCCAAATGCTTCAAGCAGGTCATGCACATGACGATTTCCCAATATCAGGGAAATATCCCTCCCGCCGATGCAGACGCGGACGGCCGGCGCTAGCCAAGGTTGCTCCCTTGCTTCGCTCAAAAAACACTGCCGCTAAAGGCCCTATCGCCTGAAAGCGGCAGTGTTTGTGTTTGTGTCTAGCCTGTCGTTACGCCTTCCACGTCTGCTTGAAGACGCGTATAAAGTTTCCGCCCATGATCTTTTTGACCTCTTCTTCGCTGAAGCCGCGCCTGAGCAGCTTGTCGACGATGTTCAAATGGTTCGCCAAGCTGAGGATGCCGTCCGTGTTGGCGCTGGCCTTGCCTCTTCCCGCCAGATAGCTCGCCTCAAAGGCAGGGCTTCCCTTTCTGGCCAGATTGTGCGCGTCGTGATGGATGTATGCGCCCGGCTGCGCGTCGGAATCCAAGCCGATGCCGACATGGTCCACGCCGACCAGATCGGCATAGTAACAGATGGCATCCACAAACCGCTCGATCGAGGGAATGTGCTCCCCGTCGTAGAGGATCGGGGAATAGGCGCAGGCGCCCATCACGCCGCCGATGGAGGCGCATTTTTTGATCTGCTCGTCCGTGATATTGCGGCAATGGTCAAACAGCGCCTTCGGGTTCGCGTGGCTGAAGATCATCGGCTTGGTCGCCATGTCCATCGCCTCCAGCGTGGAAAGGCGGCCGACATGCGCAAGATCCACCGTGATGCCGTGATTCTCCATCGCGCGAATCAGCGCGCGCCCCTGCGTCGTGATGCCGGCATCCGTCCCGGACACGCAGCCGTCCGCGGCAAACGAGCGCGTATTGTAGCCGATCTGCATGACGCGCAGGCCCAACCGCTCCACCAGCTCCGTCATCGCCTCCAGATCGCGGCAGAGCATGAAATCGCAGTTCTGCGCCCCGAACAGGATGCCGATCCTGCCGCTCTCGTGCGCCGCGTAGATGTCCTCGACTTTTAGGATATTGACAAAGTGCTCCGGATCCTTCCTGACGACGTCCAGAATGTCGCACGCTTCCTTGACAAGGCCTCCGATCGACGGGTCAAACACGGAGGGGATCGTCATGTTGAGGCATGCCGCGCCCGACTGCTCCAGCTGCCAATTGTATCCGTCCAAATAAAACGTGCATCCGTCGACGATCAGGCATTCCTTATGCACGCGGCGCGCCTGCTCCGTGGCCTCCGCGTTGTAGGCGAGCGCAATCGCCTTCAAATCCGGGTCGTCGCTCGTCCAATAGTTGACCACAATATCGTAAATGGCTTTCTGCTGTTCCTGCGTCATGCTCGTCATCCTTTCTGGGCTGCCTCTCGCTCGCCCCTTGCCCGCCGAATCGAATCGGCTCATGGGCTTACGCCGCGTATTCCTTCAAAAGCGCGATAATCGCCCACGCGTGACGGCGGGACCACTGGTCCAGCAGCTCCCGCGTCACCGCGTCGTCGCTGTTCACGCGCCCCTCCTTGGAGCCGGCGGACTGCAGGGAGTATGCGGGCACGCCGTAAGTCTCGTGCGCCCATCCCTCGAATGTTCCGTGCGGCTGGCCGGTGCCCGCAAAGCACTCCATCTGCGCGATCGGGTAATGCATGGGCTCGGCCGTAAACGTCCCGCATCCCTCGTGATCCTCGCGGAACGCCTGAGAGTAGAGATTGGCAATCCGGCAGTTCTCCTCGAAATCGTCGTCTCCCGGGAAGGAATCCATCAGCAGCCAGTCCTCCGTGATGACCGAGCTGGAGTCGTAGACAAACACCGCGCAGACCTTTTCCACGGAGCGGACGAAGGCCACCGCCGCCTGCGTCTCGTTTTCGCTGGCGGCAAACGGCCCGTGATACGTGCTGGCATCCGGGTCGGAATTGTCGTAGCCGTAGACGTACTCCTGCTTCCACTTCCAATCGAAGTTGCGGTTCAGGTCCACGCCGTTCGGGTTTTTGCGCAGATAGAAGGGCTCGCCCTCCACCGTTTCCTCGCGAACGTCCACGTTGACCTCCGGCATCACGGCGATGTTGACCCGGCTGAGCAGCTCGGCGTGCTCGGCGAGGATAAAGCGCAGCGCGCGAACGAGCAGCTCGGGGCCGGGTTCGCTGGCATGAATCGCGCCGGCGAGCACAAGCGTCTTCTCTCCGGATCCAATCTTGAGCCCATAAATCGGGCGATGACGCGTGCTGCTGCCGTAGGCCTCCATCCTCACGAGGGAGGGATACTCGCCGCAGAGCTTCTTCATCTCCTCGACGGCGCGGTCGTATCCCCACCAGATCTCGGGATCGCGCAGCTTGCAGGCCACCGGCCCGATCTGAATCCGCTCTCCCACCTCGTCGGATACCACCCAATACAGATAGGTGTGCCCATAGGCGACATCCTCGTCCATATAGCTGCAAAACGAGTTCTCGCAGGGAAGCACGCCGTCAAACACCATGCGCACGCGCGGATCGTCCATGCGCTGGTTGTCGATATACTCCGTCCAAGCGCCGGGCGCGTCGCCGCACATGCCCGTGCTGAAATTAATCTCATCCGCGGAACGCCTGTATACCTTCACCGGCACGTTGGCGTCCTCCGGGCAGCTGCCGCGCTGCATGAAATACACGCGAATTTTGTCGCCGGCCGCCTTGGCCGCAAGCCTACCTTTAATCATGGAATCGCCTCCAAATCAATGATGTCCTCACAGTCGGTATAACCGCCGATCCGTTCGCCCAGGCAGCCCGGGCGAACGGGAAATCGCGGTTGTCACTGCGCGTCGATCGGGCGGATATAACGCAGGTCCATCGTGCCGTATGGATGCGGCTCGACGCCCATCAGTGTAGAACGGATGCCGTACGCCATGCTCGGGCAGGCGAGGCTGATCCAGCCCTGATCGATTCTCCACTGATGCATGACCTTCTGATAGAGCTCTGTGCGGTATGCGTCGTCAAGGGACGTCTGGGCGGCATCCAGCCACTCGTCGACATCCGCGTTCTTGTATTGCACGACGTTCTGGTTGTAATCGCCCTCGGAATGCAGGCGCGTGCGCCACCATGCGGTCTCGTTGGAAGAGCAGGAGAAGCGCGCGATATACGCCTCATAGTTGCCGGTCGCGCGGTCGGCCAGCAGCGTGTTCTGGTCCATCACCGTCACGTTGCAGGTGATGCCGACCTGTGCCAGGCTGTTTTGGATCATCTCCGCCATCTGCACCCACGCGGTGGTATCCGCCACCCAGAGGCTGAAGGTGAAGCCGTCCGCATAGCCGGCCTCCGCCAGCAGCTCTTTCGCCTTCTCGGGGTTGTAGTCATACACCTCATCGCCTTCCGGCGGCAGATAGGTGCTCAGCGAGTTCGGCCACGGCGCGTCCGCGACGTCCGCATAGCCGCTGAAGGCAAGGCCGACAATCGCATCCAGGTCCAGCGCATAGCGGATCGCCTGGCGCACGCGCACATCGTCAAACGGCTTGACCGCCAAGTTGAGGCCCATGTGGATGAGCTGATAGCTCGGGAACGTGATCAGATTGGAAATCGGGGAATCGATCAGCGTCTGATAGCTGGACGTATCCACGCCGTAGATCACGTCCACCTCGCCGTTTTCAAGCGCCATCGCGCGGGTGGCGTCGTCGGAAATGTTGCGGATCACAAGGTTCTTGAAATAGGGCTTGTCTCCCCAGTAGCCGTCAAACGCCTCGTAGACGATGCGGTCTCCGGCGATCCATTCCACGAACTTGTAGGGGCCGGAACCGCCCGTGGGGTTGCGGGCATAGTCCTGGGGCGTCTGCTCCTCATACGCCTGCTTGTTGATGATATAGCCGGTCGAGGTGTCGGACAGGTAGGACAGCAGCGGGCCGAAGACAGTCTTGGTCTTCATATCGATGGTGTACTTGTCCACGATTTCGAAATTGTCGACGTCAAACTGTCCCCACAGATAGTTGGCCACGGAGGAGGCGGCGCCCTTCTGCGCCGTCCAGAGCACGTCCTCGGCCGTCATCTCGTATCCGGCGTGGCAGAGGACGCCCTGCCGCAGGTGAATGCGGATCGTCGTGTCGTCGATCATCTCCCAGCTCTCGGCCAAGCCGGGCTCAAACTCGTTGGTGAACTGATTATAGACCACCAGCGTCTCGTAGAGCGGATGGTAGGCGATAATCGCAGGGATCTGGTTGCCCTCCTGCGGGTACAGGGTGTTCGGCTCGCCTCCCTGCGCGACGGTCAGCGTGTCGGCGACCGCCGTGACGGGAACGCCCTTGGGCGCCTCGGAAAGATACGCCACAACGTTCGGGTTGTCCGTCGCATCGGGGTAGTGGACAGCCTCGGCAAAAGCGCCGGCCGCCGTGCTCACGAGCATGAGCGCGGCCATCAGAAGGGTCAATGCTTTCTTCATGGTTTCTTACCTCTTTCATAGCATATTTACAAAGACTTCTCAGCCTGTGTATCAAGTGGACGCCTCTTGCGCAAAGAAGCAGGCGACGCTGTGGCCCTCCGCAACCGTTCTCAGCTCCGGCGTCGCCTTGTAGCATTCGGGTCTGGCCATCGGGCAGCGCGGCGCAAAACGGCATCCGGGCTTGGGGTCGATCGGGCTGGTCAATTCGCCCTTGAGCACGATCCTGTTCTCCGCGGCGTGCGGCTTGGGAATCGGGATGGCGGAAAGCAGCGCCTTGGTGTAGGGATGCAGGGTGTGTTCAAAGAGTTCGTTTGCCGGCGCTCGCTCGACCGCCTGCCCCAGGTACATGACGACGATCTCGTCGGAGATATGGCGAACAACCGAAAGGTCGTGCGTGATAAACAGATAGGTGAGCTTCTGCTCCTGCTGCAAATCCTGCATGAGGTTGAGGATCTGCGCCTGAATCGAAACGTCCAGCGCGCTGACCGGCTCGTCGCAGACGATGAACTTCGGCTTGAGCGCCAGCGCGCGCGCCACGCCGATGCGCTGGCGGCGGCCGCCGTCCAGCTCGTGCGGATAGCTGCGCTTGAGCCGCCGCGCAAGCCCCACGGAATCCATCAGGGATTCCACGTATCTGCTGCGCTCGGCCGAATCCTTCATGATGCCAAAGATCCGAAGCGGCTCCTCGATCGTGTCCTCCACCGTCATCCGGGGGTTCAGCGACGCATACGGGTCCTGAAAGATGATCTGCATCCACTTTCGGCTCTCCTTGAAGGTCGCGGCATCCATGCGCGAGATGTCCTTGCCGTCAAAGAAGATCTGGCCCGACGTGGGCTCGACCAGATGGAGGATCGTCCTGCCGAGCGTGGATTTGCCGCAGCCGGATTCGCCGACAACGCCGAGCGTCTTTCCCGCCTCCAGCGACAGGCTCACATCGTCCACGGCGTGAAGCGTTCCCGCGTGCGTCTTGTAAAACTTGGTGAGGTGTTTCACCTCGAGCAGTGGGGTAGCCATCGCCTCAGCCCTCCTCCCTTCTCACGTTAAAGCAGCGGACCATGTGCCCCGGCTCGACCTCCACGGCCTGAGGATCGCCGGTTCTGCACACATCCGAGCATTCCCCGCAGCGGTCGCAGAACGAGCAGTAGCTCGGCAGATTGGAGGGATCCGGCATGAGCCCCGGAATCGGCTTGAGCCGCTTCTGGTTGGCGGACAGGCTGGGAATCGAATCAAACAGCCCCCGCGTATACGGGTGCATCGGGTGGTCAAAGATCTGCGTGAGCGATCCGCTTTCCACGATCTGCCCCGCATAGATGACCGCCACGCTGTCGCAGACCTCCGCCACGACGCCAAGGTCATGCGTGATCAGCAGCATGGCCGTGTTGCTGCTGCGCTGGTGGTGGCGGATCATGTCCAGCACCTGCGCCTGAATGGTGACGTCCAGCGCCGTCGTGGGCTCGTCGGCGATGAGCAGCTGAGGGTTGCAGGCCAGCGCCGTCGCGATGACGACGCGCTGCTTCATGCCGCCGGAAAACTCGTGCGGATAGTTGCCAAACCGCTCGCCGCCGATGCCCACCCTTTCGAGCATCTCCGTCGCGCGTTTGTCGGCTTCAAGCCGGGAACACTTCTGGTGCTGGCGGACGACCTCCGCCACCTGTTCGCCCACCGTGATCGCCGGGTTGAGCGCCGTCATCGGATCCTGAAAGATCATGGAAATGGCGTTTCCCCGCAGCTTGCGCATGCGGCTCTCGCTCGCCTTAGCCAAGTCTTCTCCCGCAAAATTGATCTCGCCGCCGATAATCCTTCCCGTGGTCTGGGAAATCAGCTTGAGGATGCCCAGCGCGATCGTCGTCTTGCCCGCGCCCGTCTCGCCCACAAGACCGAGCGTCTCGCCCTTGCGGATGCTGAAGGAGACGTTGTTCACCGCCTCGACAACCGCTTCCTCCGTTTCATAGTGAATGATCAGATTTTTGATATCGAGCAATGGTTTGTCGTTCATCTTGTCTCCCCCTCTGTCAGCGCTTCATCTTCGGGTCCATCGCGTCGCGCAGGCCGTCTCCGAGCGTGTTGAGCGTGAAGATGGCGATCATGATCGCGATGCCGGGGAACGTGATGATCCACCACGCCTGACGAATGTACTGCCTCGCGGAGCTGAGCATGTAGCCCCATTCCGCCGTGGGCGGCTGAACGCCGACGCCCACGAAGCTGAGCGATGCGCCCGATATGATCGCGCCCGCCACGCCCAGCGTCGCCTGCACGATGATGGTCGCCAGGCAATTGGGCAGCATGTGCCTGAACATGAGCCGAAGCGGGCTGCTTCCGCTGGACCGCGCAGCCTCGATATACTCTTGGTTGCGGACGGTCAGCGCCGCGGCGCGAACCACACGGGCAAACGAGGGAATCTGGCTGACGGCAATGGCGAGGATCACGTTGCGCATGCCGCTGCCCAGCGCCGCTGCGATCGCGATCGCCAGCAGCAGGCTCGGCAGCGCATAGAGGACATCCATGAGCCGCATGATGGTGTTGTCCACCTTGCCGCCGTAAAACGCTGCGATCAGGCCGCACATGCCGCCCAGGACCAGAGAGACGATCACGGAGGAAATGCCGATGAGCAGCGATGTGCGCGTTCCCCAGATGATGCGGCTCAAAATGTCGCGGCCAAAGTTGTCCGTGCCCAGCGGGTGCTCGAGACACGGCTTGATAAACGCGTCCTTATAGATCTGCTCGTCTTCGCCATACCGGGCAAAAAAGCTCGGAAACAGCGCGAAGAGAATCATAACCAGCAGGATGGCGAGGCTGACCATCGCCGCGCGGTTCCTGCGGAACCGATACCACGCCTCGTGCCAAGGGTCCGTCTTGCGCGGCTTGCTTCCCTGCTTCCGCCGGAGCTTCTCCATCGCGGGCGTACACATCTTAGCCATTTTGCGCCGCCTCCTTTGCCCTGTTCTTCTTGCTTCTGTACATCGAGCGGATCTGCGGGTCGATAAACGCATACAGGATATCGACGCCCAGCGTCACAAGGCTCGATATGATCGCCATGATCAAAACGCCGCCCTGAATCACCGGATAATCGCGCAGCTTGATCGCGTCCACCATGTATTTGCCCAGCCCCGGAATCGCAAAGACCGTCTCCGTCACCAGCGCGCCGCCCAGCAGCGTGCCGAAGGTCATGCCCACAACCGTCAAAATCGGAATCAGCGCGTTCTTGAGCGCATGCTTGCGCACAATCGTCCCTTCCGAGAGGCCCTTGGCGCGCGCGGAGGTGATGTAATCCTGATGGAGCACCTCCAGCATGCTCGAACGGGTCATTCGCATGATCGTACACGCGTTGCTCGTTCCGATCGTCACAGCCGGCAGCACCCAGTATTGCGGGCCGTAAAACCCGGAGGACGGGAACCAGCCCAGATAAATCGAAAACAGCAGGATGTTCATGAGCCCTTGCCAGAAGTTCGGCATCGACACGCCGACAAGGCCGATCGCGTTGCACAGGTTGTCAATCCACGAATACTGCCTTGTCGCCGAAACGATGCCCGTGGCGATGCCGATCACCAGCATAATCAGCGTCGAGAGGCACGCCAGAAGCAGCGTCGTCGGGAACCTGTCCATCACCTCATCCAGCACGGGGCGCTTTGTCGCGTAGGAGGTGCCAAAGTCTCCCCGGGTGATGATGCCGTAGACGTAGCTGCAAAAGCGGCTGAGGAAGGGCTCGTCCAGCCCCATCTCCTCCCGAAGATTTTGAATATCCTCTTCCGTCGCATAATCGCCCGCCAGCAGCCGGGCCGGATCGCCGGGGGAAATCTCGTTCAGGCAGAAAATGATAAACACCACGCCCAGCAACACGGGAACCAATAAAACCAACCGCTTGAAAACATATCTTCCCATCGTTCATGCCTCCGCCGCCAAATTAAGCAAGGAAATCTTTTCTATTATTCATTCTTTTTGAGTATTTCATTTATTCTCCCTTGCTTTTGAATATTCTATCACTTAATTATTCATTATTAAACCCACAATTTTTGGGAATTATCCCGGATCTTTCGCTGTTGCCCCTCCGTCTGCTTTGGCTGGGCGCAGCAAGCGGCCCCGGACAAAGACCTTTCGCCTTTGTCCGAGGCCGCTGCTTATGCGTTTGTTTTCCGTTTTTGCGCTTCCATTGGCTTCCATCGGGGGCTGCGGCGGCCGGACGGTCACGCCGCTCAGCCTTCCCAGATAGGCTTTCCAAAAAAGAAAAGCGCGCCGCCCAGCTTTTCGCGGAACGGCGCACCGAGATGGAACACATTTTGCGGCAATGCCTCAGCCCTTGACGCTCGCCTGCACGGAGATGCCCTGCAGGAAGTACTTCTGCGCGAAGAGGTAGAGCAAAAACGGCGGCGCCATCGAGACGATGCACGAGGCGATCATGTGCGCCCAGCGCTGCTCATACTGGCCCATCAGCAGGCGAAGGCCCGCGGTCAACGTCTGGTTGTTGACGTCGGTCATGACGATGCGCGGCCAGAGGTAATCATTCCACGCGCCGTTGAAGGCGAACAGCCCGACCACGATCATGACCGGCGCGATGGAGGGCAGGATGATCTTGGTGTAGACCTGGAAGCTGCTGGCGCCGTCGATGGTCGCGGCCTCGTCGAGCGCCTTGGGGATGCCCTTCATGAAGTTGCGGATCAGGAAGATATTGAATACGCCCGCCAAGCCGGGCCAAATCAGCGCGTTCAGGTTGTTGACCCAGCCCAGCGCGTTCGCAATCCTGAACTGCGGCAGGATGGAGACGACGTTCGGGAACATGCTGATGTACATCAGCGTCCAGAAGATCTTGTCTCCGCCCTTAAAGTTCAGGCGCTCGTAGGCATAGGCCGACAGCGATGTGACGATCACCACGCCCACCGTCTGGGCGATGGAGACGATGAACGAGTTTTTGAACATGAGGCCGATGTTGGCCGTCGTGTTGACGTTCTCGCCGCCAAAGAACAGCTCGGTGTAGTTGGAGAGCGTCCAGCTGCGCGGGATCAGGCGCGTCAAATAATCCCCCGGGCCGGTGATGTTGGCAAACGAGGTGATAAAATCCGCGTCGTATTTAAAGGAATTCGTGATCAGCCAGATCACCGGAATGATCCAGATGAGGCCGAGCAGCACAAGGAAGAGCAGCGCTAAGCGCTTGATATTCTTGCTTTCTTTCATGTGAACGCCCCCTCCCTCAATCCTTGCTGTCCGAGACCATCAGGCGCATCTGCACAAACGAGACCGCCATGATGCACAGGCCGAGGATGACGGCCATCGCCGAGGACATGCCGGCGACCTGCTTTTTCACGGAGTTTTCATAGATATACTGGAGCAGAACCGCGTTGGCCTCTTGGTTGTTGAAGCCCACGAGGATATCCGGCTGGCCGTAGATGTTGAACTGGGCCACCACGGTGGTGATCAGCGTGTACATCAGCGGATAGCGCATGTTCGGCAGCGTCACATGCAGAAATTTCTGCACGGGCCCCGCGCCGTCGACCGCCGCGGCCTCGTATTGGTCCTGCGGGATGGAGGCCAGCGCGCTCTGGTAGATGACCATCGTGCCGCCCGTACACCACCAGACCGTGACCACGACGAGCATGACCCACGTGTACGGCGGGGTAAACCAGTTGGCGGTAGAGCCAAAGAACTTGTTCATGACGCCATAGTCCTGGTTGAAGAAATAGCGCCACGTCAGCGTGACCGTCGAGATCGACATCAGGCTGGGCAGGTAATACAGCGCTTGGAAAAACTTGTTGCCCTTCGGGCGCGCGCTGAGCGCCAGCGCAAGCGAGAGCGGAACGATGATGCAGAACGGCACGCAGTAGATCACAAACTTGATCGTGTTGAAAAGGCCGTTCCTCAGCTGTTTATAGTAGGTATTGCCGGAATCAAACAGCAGCGTCTTAAAGTTGTCCAGGCCGATAAACACCGGCTCGTTGAACAGATCCCACTTGGTGAAGGCGGCATAGATGCCGTAAATCGCCGGGGTGACGAAGAAGACGATAAAGAAGAACAGGTGCGGCCCGATGTAGGCATAGGGCAGCAGATCGCGCTTGAGGATATTCCGGTCCTCCCGCTTGAAGGACGGCTTGGCGGCGATCAGCACCCCCCAGAACACAGGAGGGCCAGATAGGCCGTCACGCTGTACGAGGTCTCGATCAGCTTGACGTCTCGCTTTTTGAATTTGACGCCCATCTCCTTGAGCGCGTCGCTGAGCGGCGTGTAAAGCGCAGAATTGACCTTCTCCATCGAAAAGAACACCATGAACAGCGCAAAGGTGACAAACGCTATGGCGGCGAAGAGCGCGCCGACGTTTCGTTCGTCTTGAATGAGCGCGATGAACGCCGCGATCATGGCGCAGATCGAGAGCGGAATGAGCAAAATACTGGCGCTGGAGAGCGAGAAGAGCAGTTTGGGCATGGACATCTGGGCGGAAGCCGTGACATCATTCACCGTCGTCGTCGCCGTCACGCCTGAAACACAAAAGAGAACGAGAAACGCCAGCGCAAGCAGCGCCGCGATTTTGTTTCGTGTCATGCCGACACCTCTTTTCCTATACTCTTTATACTCATTCGCAATGAAAATGCTTAACAGAGCGCAACAGATTTTTTGCTCTGACGAAGCCAAGTGAAGTGAGGCGTACTGGAGGTACGTTGAACGGAACGAGGCAAAGTCAGAGCGGAAAAGATGCTGCGCGGATGAAGCCATTTTAATCAGAATGAGTATGAGGCAAAGGGGCAGGGGGATCGCTCCCCCTGCCCGGATTCATCTCAGGCTGCCAAGCATTACTGGGCGGCAATCGCGTCGTTGATTTCCTGCTCGACCTGCACGAGCGCATCGTCGATGTCCATCACGTCCACAAAGTCCCAAGCCAAGCGGCTGATGGCCGTATCAAACAGGCCCCAGTACTCGTAGGAGTAGATCGCCAGCTCGTCCACGCGCTCCGGGTCGGCCAGGAACGCCTGCGGCATGTCCTTAAACTCCTCGACGTCGTTGATGGACAGGTGGGACGGGCACTGGCCGGCGTCCTTCGCCCAGGTCAGGGAGTTCTCGCCCATCCAGTTGACGAACTTGGCCACGGCCGCGTCCTCTTCCTCGGTGCGGTTCTCGTCGGCGAACTGCACGAAGTTGTGAGAGGAGGTCCAGCTCTTTGCATTTTCAGGCGTGTAGCAGACGCCCGGCAGCATGCCGAAGTTGATGCCCGCGTCGACAACCGCGGCCTTCATCCAGATGCCCTCGGTCCAAACCAGCAGCTCGCCGCCATAGAACTTGGAGGAGTAGTCCGTGTTCTTGACGGTGGTGTAGCCGTCCTGCCACAGGTCGCGCATGGTCTGCATGGCGGTCTTCATGGCCTCGTTGTTGATGGAGGGCGTCACGCCGTCCTGCGTGAGCTTGCCGTCGCCCATCTGCGCATAGTAGCCCAGAATCTGCGCGCGCAGCCAGCCGAGGTTGAAGATGTCGCCTTCCCAGCCGGCGGCACGGGCCTTGTCGCCCAGCTCGCGGATCTCGTCGAAGGTCAGGTAGCCGTCCTCCACGAACTCGTTGAGGTCGTCCTGGTCAAACAGATCCTTGTTGTAATAGGTCACGTAGGAGTGGACGTCCAGCGGGATGCCGTAGTGCTCGCCGTCGATGTCGGAAGCGGTCCACGCGGCCTGGTTGTAGTTCTCCGGAACGATGCCGGCGGCCTCGTTGATCAGGTCGAGGTCGTAGGAATAGAGCAGCTCCTGCGTCACGAAGTTCGGGATGCGCTCGATGTGAACGACGCAGACGTCCGGGATGCCCGAGCCGGTCTGAACCGTCATCGGGATCTTCTGATACAGGTCGTCGGCCGTCATCGGCGTGTGGTTGACGTGAACCTCGTCCTGAGAGGCGTTGAACGCGTCGACCATGCCCTGCATGACGGCGCCGTCACCGCCCGTGAACACGGACCAGTAGTCGATTTCCGTTGCCGCCATCGCGGACGACGCCGCAAGCAGCATCGCGAGGGACAGCACGAGAGCCAGAGTCTTTTTCATGGGAAAACCTCCTTTTATTTTTTACCGTCCTTCAGACGGCAGGTTGCAAAATGATGCGCGCTCAGGTCACCTGGTTGGTGCGGCCGCCGGGGTTTTGGTTGATAGCGCGCACACGCTCCACGTCCACCTTCGCCTTCCTGTCCGGGGTGAGCAGGCCGTTGA
This sequence comes from Clostridia bacterium, assembly GCA_030536875.1. GTDB lineage: Bacteria > Bacillota > Clostridia > Christensenellales > Aristaeellaceae > Ventricola. The sequence continues at coordinate 12,465 of JAUNPI010000018.1, read as the reverse complement.
TCTCCTGCATGACGTCGGTCAGCTGCGTGTAGCAGTAGCCTTGGCAATAGGGAATCTCGCGGATGCCGTCGGTCACGCCCTTGAACCGCGCGAAGAACGCCTCCTCATCGGTGACCTTGTCGTGATAGCCCCACGTCTGCATGCCGCCCATCTCACCCTGAACGCCCACGTTCGTAAACGCGATGCCGCCGTACTCGGTGACCATGAAGGCCTCGCGGCCCGTCGGCGTCTCTCCCTTGGCGTAGCAGGGGCGCCAGTCGCAGGCGTGCGTCTCCACCGTCCGGCGCTCAGCGAAGTGATCGGCGATGACGCCCTTCTCCGCCGCGTAGTCGTGCAACGCGCAGATATCGGTCGTCACCTGCTCCCAGCCGTCGTTGGAGGAGCAAAGGCGCGTGCCGTCCGCCGCTTTGACGATGTGATAGAGCATGCGGCCCGTCTCCTGCTGGCGCGCGTCGGTGTAGATCTGGCGCACGCCCCAGCTCTCGTTGAGCGGCACCCAGCAGATGATGGACGGGTGGTTGAAGTCGCGCTCGACAAAGCCCAGCATGGTCTCGGCGAGGTTGGCGACCGTCTCGTCGGTGAAGTCGTAGGCGCTGGGCAGCTCGCCCCAGACGAGCACGCCCATCCTGTCGGCCCAGTAGTAATAGCGCGGGTCTTCCATCTTCTGATGCTTGCGCGCGCCGTTGTAGCCGAAGTCCAGCGTGTATTGCAGGTCGAGCCGAATCGCCTCGTCGCTCGGCGGGGTGATCAGCGAATCGGGCCAATAGCCCTGATCGAGGATCAGCCGCTGATAGATCGGGCAGTTGTTGAGGTAGACCTTGCCGTCCTTCACCTCGACCTTGCGCATGCCGAAATAGGTGCGCACGCAGTCCGCCGCCTCGCCGTCCGCGAGCACGCGCACGGTCAGGTCGTACAACGCGGGATTGCCCGGCGCCCAGAGCTCGATGGGCGACAGGTCGCCCCGGGCGATCATGTCCACCGGCACGCGCGTAATCCGGTCGCAGGTGGTGACGCGCACGACGCGCTTGGTTTCGCCCCGGATGGCGACCGTCAGCTCGAAGGCGATCTCTCTGCCCGGCTGGCGGTCGAGCGCCAGCTCCGCGGTGAACATGTGCCTGTCGATGTCCGGCGTCACGTGTACCTGCGTGAGCGCGTATTCGCCCACGGCCTCCAGGTATACCGTCTGCCAGATGCCGCTCGTGGGCGTATACCAGCAGCCCATCAGCCCGCGCGCCCAATACTGCTTGCCGCGCGGCTGCGTGCAGTCCGGGTCGTCCTGCACGCGCACGCACAAGTCGTTCTCCCCCTGTGTGAGAAGGGGCGTGATATCCGCCGCAAACGGCGTGTAGCCGCCCTTGTGCGTGCAGGCCAGCTGTCCGTTGACGTAGACCTGCGCCTTGTAGTCCACCGCGCCAAAGCGCAGCAGCACGCGCTCGCCCCGCATCTCCTCCGGAATTTCGAAACCGCGGCGATACCAGAGGACGGGGTGAATCTCGTCCGTCGGGCCGATGCCGCTGCGCTCGCTCTGGTAGCAGAAGGGAACGGTGATCTCCATCGGCAGCGCCTTGCCCGGGCGATACCATCCCTCCGCCATGCCCTCGTCCCGATCGTCAAAGGCGAACTGCCATTGCCCGTTCAGGTTCAGGAAGGTCTCGCGCATGAAATCGGGGCGTGGATGCTCCGGCCTTGGAATGGTGTGGTTTCTCGCGCTCGACATGTTGATTCCTCCCATTTGTTTGTTTTTTGCACACATCAACCGGGCTTTTTATTCCAATAAGCTTGAAATATAAAAGCTTCTACTCTTCATTTTTTTAGACTCATTTTCGTCTCAACAGCTCAACGTTTACAAAAAACGCCGGGTTGATTTGCTAAAAATAGCATATCATCAACCAGGCGTTTCTGTCAAGCGTTTTGGAATATTCTATAAAACTGGTCTTGTGTCAAAAAAACGTTTCAACTTTTTTGGAAGATTCTATTCGTCTCCCCCGTCGTGCATGTGGTAGCCCACCCGAAGCACGAGCGGCTGGGCATAATCCCCAAAGCCCTCCCCGAACAGATTGAGCCCTCCGGCGTTTTCGGCGTCCGCCGCCACCTCGATGCGCACGCTCAGATAGTCCTTCCTGCCGATGTCCAAATCCTCAAGGGTCGTCCCGCCGATCTGCGTCCCCTCCAGATAGCTGCCGTCCTTGTCCACGCGCCATGTCTTGAGGAACCCAAACTGCGTGGACAGCTCGGACCACCACGCCGGCGTCAGCTTGCCGTGCCGCCCGCCGCAGTCGCACGGGCATGTCCAGACGCCCAGCTTTTTCCCGTTGACGGAGACGGTGATGTCGCTCTTCCACGGGTCGCGGTACATCGGCGCCTCCGAACAGGCCTCAAACGAGATCTCCAGCCAGTCATAGATCATCGCCTCGCGCGCGGGAAAGGAAAAGCGATACTCGAGCGCGCCCTGCCGAAACCAGAGGAGCTGGGCGGCAAACCGGTCGGTGACATAAAAGGCGGAGGGGTCGTCCATCTCCCCGATGTAGGCGGCGGGCCCGGCCAGCCCGCACGTGGGCTTGATTCCCTCGGCGATGGAATAGCCGCCGATGGGCATGTGCATGACCAGCGTGCTGGTGGAATTTTCTACCTCCGGGTTCAGCGTGATGGCGATCGTATCCAGCCTGCGGCTGCACAGCTTCATGGAGCCTCGCGTGCCCGGCTGCGTTTCGGAGGTGATGATCCCCGCCTCCTCCAGCGTCTTGACCGCCAGCGCGGTTGTGGACATGGGAATATCCAGCGCCTCCGCCAATTCGCCCACGCTCATGCTCCGCTGCCCCAGCGCCCGCATAATCGACAATCGGACGGGCGAGGAGAGCGCATGCGCGACTTTGCTCAGCGTCTCCGGCCTGTCAATCGACAGTTCCGCGCGCTTTCCTTGAAGTTCTTCCACAATCATCACCTCAAAATTCTGTCGTGATCTGACTAATTTCGGCGTCAAGCGCCCGTTTTCCTGCCTGTCAGCCGGGAAGCCCGCCGTTTTTTCGCCATGCGCGCGGCGGGGCGGTGAAATCAAGGCGGGCGGCGCTCCGCGCGCCGCCCGCCATGTCCCGTTGTTGTTTACGCTGCTGTTTGCGATAGTTTGCCCCGCGTCAAAAAGCGCCTCCCTCCCCCGGCGTGGAGACGCGGCCCACGATCTGAAACGACTGCCTCTTATGCTGGAAGACGAGCTCCAGCCGGCCTTCCCCCATATAGCCCGTCGCCTCGAAAGGCACGGTGGACAGGGCTGTAATCAGCTGCCCCGTAACCCGGCAGAAGCCGTTTTCGTCCCTTTCCCCCGCAAAGCGCGTGGCGTGCTCGAGCACCTCCAGCTCCCCCTCCAGCCGGCCATGATCATCGGCAACGGACATGCGCCCCGCCTTGTCTCCTATCGGCGTTTTGAGCAGAATATCATAGTCCTTCATGTGCGTTCCCTCCATGTTCTGTTTGTCTGCACCCTCATCATACCGAAAACGCCCCCTTCAGGAAACGGTCGATGATCACCCTTTTGCCTGAAATCCAGACAGGGCAGGGCGCTTTGCCTAAGAAATCGCCGGCTGTATTTTTGGACATTTGTCTGAATTTGTCCGTTGAAATCGCCCCGTCAAACGTGAATAATAGAATCAACGAAGAAAAAAGGAGATCGAACAGATGAAATACCAGGTATCGTCCTTCAACACGAAGACAACGCTGGCGGCCTCGCTCAAAAAGCTGATGCGCCAAAAGCCCCTCTCGAAAATAACCGTCAACGATATCGTCTCGGACTGCGGCCTGAACCGCAATACGTTCTACTATCATTTTGAGGATATCTATGCGCTGCTCAAATGGATGCTCGAGCTGGAAACCGTGGAGGTTCTCCGCCAGGTCGACCTTCTGATCGACTATGAGGAGGCCATTCTCTACATGATGCATTATATCGAAGAGAACAACGACATTCTCAACAACATCTATCATTCCCTCGGCTACGGTGATCTGAGGCGCTTTTTCGCCGCCGACTGCAGGAGCATCATGCGCTCCATCATCGACCGGGCGGAGGCCATGCAGCACCTCTCGGTCTCCCCGCGGCTCAAGGGCTTTTTGTGCGACTTTTTTACTGAGGCCACCGCGGGCACGCTGCTCGAATGGGTCGTCCACTATCAATCGGCGGACGATCCCAAGCGGCTCGTCGAATACGTCTCCCTCATCTTCCGCAGCGCCATCACCAACATCCTCGCAGACGCGCAGGCCGCCGGCCTGACCGAGCCCTGAAACGGCTCGTGGGAAAAGATAGACAAATTCCGGCCTTCTGTCTGAATTTCGTACACTCGTCTGCTGTTTGCCCATTGTCAGACCGGCTCTCCGGACATAGACTGGATGCATTCTGAAAGAATGGAGAGTTGGGCAGGCGCGCCTCCCAGCGACAGAGCCATGCGCACGTTTTATCGCTTTATCGTCTACCACCCCAAGCTCATTTTGGTCTTCTTCGCCCTGCTGGCCGCGCTCAGCGCCGTCTGCTTCCCGATGGTCGGCGTCAACTATGACATGAACGACTATCTCCCGGAGGACAGCCCCTCCACCGTCGCCATCGACGTCATGAGCGAGGAATTCGACGGCGGCATCCCCAACGCGCGCGTCATGCTGCGCGGCGTCTCCATCGCGGAAGCGCTGCGTTACAAGGATATGCTCGCCGCCGTCGAGGGGGTGACGGACGTGCTCTGGCTCGACGACAGCACGGACGTCTCCATCCCCCTCTCCGCGCTCGATCCGGATCTGGTGGAGACGTATTACAAAGACGGCAACGCGCTCATGACGCTGACGATCGAGGAGGAAAACGTCGTGGACACGGTGGACACCGTCCGCGCGGTCATCGGCGAGGAGAACGCGATGTCCGGCGCTGCCGTCTCCACCGCGGTCGCGACGACGAGCACGGTGACGGAGATTCCGCTGATCGCCGCCTTCGCCGTCGTCTTCACGTTTCTGGTGCTGCTGCTGACGACGCAGTCGTGGCTGGAGCCCGTCATCGTGCTCGGCTCCATCGGCGTGGCCGTTCTGATCAACAGCGGTTCCAACATCATCTTCGGCACGATTTCCTTCGTCACCAACGCGGCGGGCGCCGTTCTGCAGCTAGCCGTGTCGCTCGACTACGGCGTGTTTCTGCAGCATCGCTTTGAGGATTGCCGCAAGGAGCAGCCGGATATCCGCGAGGCGCTCATCGACGCGCTCTGCGCCTCCACCAGCTCCATCCTCTCCAGCGGCCTGACCACGGTCATCGGCTTTATCGCGCTGTGCATCATGCGCTTTGGCATCGGCTCGGATCTGGGCCTCGCGCTGGCCAAGGGCGTGGCGATCAGCCTGATCGTCACCTTCGTCTTCACCCCTTCGCTGATCATGATGACCTATAGGCTCAACGACAGGCTGCGCCATCGCTCGTTTGTCCCCAGCTTCAACAGGCTGGGCCACCTGACGCTCAAGATGATGATCCCTCTGACGGTTCTCTTCCTGCTCGTCGTTCCGCCCGCCCGCGTCGCCTCCAACAGCAACAGCTATTACTTTGGCTCCTCCAAAATCTTCGGGCTGGACACGCAGCTGGGCTCCGACACGGCGCAGATCGAGGAGGCCTTCGGCAAGCAGGACACCTATGTGCTGCTCGTCCCGCGCGGGAACTTCGCGCTGGAAAAAACGCTCTCCAACGCCTTGCAGGAGCTGGACGAGGTCACCTCGATCATCTCCTACGTCGATACCGCAGGCGCGCAGATTCCCGTCTCCTATCTGGAGGAGAGCGAGAGGGAGCTGCTCCTCTCCGACCGCTACAGCCGTATGGTCCTCACGGTGGATGCGGACTACGAGGGCGAGGCGACCTCCTCCTTGGTCCAGGAGATCCGCTCCTTGGCGCAGCTGTGCTATCCGGATAGCTGGCTGCTCGCAGGCGAGGGCGTCAGCACCTATGACCTGATGGATACCATCACCGAGGACATGGGCAAGGTCAACGCCGTCTCCATCGGCGCCGTGTTTCTCGTGCTGCTCTTGTCCATGAAATCCCTGCTGCTGCCGTTTCTTCTGGTGCTGAGCATCGAGGCCGCCATCTGGCTCAACACGGCCTGCCCGTTTGTGACAGGCACGACGGTCTTCTATATCTCGTATCTGATCATCACTTCCGTGCAGCTGGGCGCAACGGTGGATTACGCCATCCTCTTCACCGAGCACTACACGCAGTGCCGCAAAACCATGAGCAAGCGCGACGCCATCGTGGATGTGATTGAAAACTGCACCGTCTCCGTCCTCAGCTCCGGCAGCGTGCTCACCTGCGTGGGGTATCTGCTGGGAGGGTTTTCCTCCCACGGCATTCTCTCCCAGCTGGGCACGTTCCTCGGCCGCGGCACGCTCTGTTCGCTGGCCATCGTCCTCTTCGTTTTGCCGGGCCTGCTCTTTTTGCTCGACGGGCCGATTCGCCTCACCACGCTTCACGCCGGCTTCTGCCCGGCGAAGGGGCCGAAAGAGCCGCACGACGCCCTTCCCGAGCAGGCGGGCAAAACCGGCGAAGCGCAGGGGGAAGAGCCTCCCGCCCCGGCGGACGCGACGCCGCCCGCCCATCGCCGAAGAAGAAGCGACGCTGCGCCGCCGCGCCCGAAGCCCGAACGGCGCAGCCCCCATCATCCCGAGAAAGGAACGTGATCCCATGAAAACCCCGCAGCGAGCCCTCGCGCTCGTCCTCGCCCTCGCGCTGCTCTGCTTCACGGCCGCGCCGGCGCAGGCGAGCACGCAGCCGGCGAAGGACGAAATCATCTACGCCACCTATGACGCGGACGGCGGCAGCGCCGCCTTCTCCGTCGTCAACCGCTTCGAGCTGGATCTGGCGCAGCAGATCACCGATTACGGCGTCTACCAGCAAATCACCAACCTGACCAGCACCGCGCCCATCGCCGTCTCCGGCGACGAAATCACGGTGCAGGCCAACGCCGGCGTCTTCTACTACGAGGGCGTCCTTTCGCGCGCGGATCTGCCTTGGCTCATCAGCGTCGAATACCGGCTAAGCGGAACGCCCGTTTCCCCCTCCAACTTAGCCGGGCGCTCCGGGCCCGTGGAAATCACGCTCCGCATCCGGGAAAACGCCGAATGCGCCGGGGATTACTTCGATCACTACGCGCTGTCCATCACCGCGGCGTTCGACGAGGCCAACTGCAAATCCGTTCAGGCTCCAAACGGCGTCGTCGCCAGCGCGGGCAGCAAAAAGCAGGTTTCCTTCACCGTCATGCCCGGCAGCGAAGCGGATCTGACCATCACGATGGACGCCATCCAATTCGCGATGGACCCCATTTCCATCAACGGCGTCCCCATGTCGATGGATGTGGGCAGCATCGATACCTCCTCGCTCAAGGAGGAGATGACCGATCTGGAGCAGGGCGCCATCGACCTTGACGACGGCGTGGGCGAGCTGCACAGCGGCGTGGACGAGCTGGCGGAGGGAACGGTCGAGCTTTCCGACGGCTCCAGCGAAGTGAGCAAAGCCATGCGGACGCTCAAAAGCGCCTCTTCCACGCTGCGCTCGGGCAACGAGCAGGTGGCCGAGGGAATCGGCGAGCTGACCGACGCGGCGGCGCTGCTGGAGAGCTATCACGCCGCGCTGCTCTCCGGCGCGCAGGCGCTCACGGATCCCTCCACGCAAAGCCTGCTGGCGCAGGCAAACGCCGGGCTGAACGCCTACGCCGACCCGAATACGGGCTTGCCCGCCAAGGGCGCGCAGCTGAGCGCAGGCGTCCGGCAGATGACCGACGCGATGAGCCCCCTCGTCCAGGCGCTCGAGCTGACGGCGGACTTCATCGACAAGCTCGAATCGGTCACGCAGGCCGTCGAGGACTGCCGGGATCTGGCCAAAGACCTTCCCGACGCCGGCAGCCATCTGAGCACCGTCATCGATATGCTGAGCGCCGCCAAGAACGACCTGAGCGCCATCATGACGCCTGTCGCCCGCGCGCAGATCGATATCGCCATCGCCCTGCTGTCCGACGCCCACGGCAAGCTCGGCGATATGCAGTCCGGCCTTGAGCGGATCGACCTGAACGGCCTGCTGAACCAGCGCGATCAGCTCCTGTCCCTGAGCGCCTCGCTCCGCGAAAAGGCGAACGAGATGAACGAGGCGCTCTATGGGGAAAACGGTCTCGTGGCGGGCGCGGAGGCCTATGTCGCCGCCGTGAACGACTATATCGAGCTGGTTTCCGCCTATCAAAGCGGCATGAACCAGATCAACGACGGGGCGCAGCAGCTCTCCCAAGGCACGCAAACCTATCTGGACGGCGCCTCCCAGCTCTATGCCGGCCTTGATACGCTGGAGGAGAGCTACGCGCAGATGAGCAGCGGCATCCAGTCCTTTACCGGCGGCGTGACGAGGCTGGCCAACAACTACGCCAGCCTCGACGAAGGCATACAGTCCCTTGTGGACGGCGTCGACGAGCTGGTGGAAGGCGTGGACGAGCTGGCCTCCGGCACGCTGGAGCTGCGCGAAAGCACGGCCGGAGCGGGCGACCGCGTGGATGAGGAGGTCAATAAAGCGCTTGACAAATTCAAAAACGAAAACTATGCCGCGCCGTCCTTTACCTCCGAAAAGAACCATCCGGCGCTGGTACAGTTTGTGATCAAATACAAGGGCATTTCCTTGCCCGAGCAGCCGCTGCAGGCGTCCGCAGCAACCGGCGAGGAGGACAATTCCTCGCTGAACCAGCTGCGCGACCTGTTGGGCGGCTGAGAAAGGAGCAAATCGGATGAATAAGAAGCAGAAAGCGCGGTTTGCCGCCGCGCTCGGCCTTGCGCTGGCGGCGCTCAGCGGCTGCGACGGCACGCAGGGCGGCACGATCGACTATATCGACGGGCACTGGGTCTATGTAAACGAACAGACCTCGGAAAGCGTCGACCTCACGCAGCTGCTCGAAAACCCCGACGCCTTCTATACCGCCGCCAGCGCCATGAGCGACGATGAGCTGCAGCGCAGTTTCGATTTGCTCTCCTCCGCTCAGTGTGCGGATCTCTTCCGCAGCCTCGGCGAAGAACGCGCGCTGACGCTCGCCGGCCGCCTGACGCAGGCGCAGGTGGAGCGCCTGCTGGAGATCCTGCAGGCGCAGGATCGGGTCGAGAGCCTGAGCGAGCCCGCCGCGCTGGCCGCCGTCTGGCACACGCTCACAACCGACGAGCAGCTCGCGGCGCTCTCCGGCCTCTCCTCGGACGATTATGCCGCGCTGTGGGCGCTGCTGGGGGAGGAGGCGGCCTCCGCTCCTTCCGTCTCGCCGGATCCGGTTTCGACGCCCGATTGGGCCGACCCCGCGTATCTTTCCGGCATTTGGCACACGCTGACCGCCGAGGAGCAATCCGCCGCGCTGAGCGAGCTCTCCAGCGCCCAGTTCGTCTCGCTCTGGCGTCTGCTGGAAGAGCAGGGCGCAGCCTCCCCCGCCGCGAGCGCGACGCCGTCTCCTGCCGCGGATGGCGGCGAAATCGCTCCGGCGGCATCGCCGTCTCCCCTTCCGGAAAGCGAAACCCAAACGCAGGCGACGCCCGAGCAGCCGGAAAGCCCGGCTCCCCCTTCGGCGGAAGCCCCGACGGAGGAGCCCGAAGAGACGGCCCCCGAAGAGACGCCCAATCCCGCGGCCATTGCCGAAAATTGGTTTGCGATGACGCCGGAGGAGCAGCTTGCCGCCATCAACCAAATGACCGCGGAGCAGTTTGCCGCTCTGGAGGAGCTGCTCCCGGCGCGCCCCAAGCCTACGCCCGCCGAGGAGGACGTCCTGTTCATCCCGACGGCCAAACCCATCCAAAAGCCGGAAAGCACCCCGACGCCCGTTCCGCAAGCCTCCCCCGACGCCCTGTCGCCCGAACCGGAGCAAACGGCCCCGCCGGAACCGGACTGGAACGATCCCGTGTACCTGGCCGGCATTTGGCACACGCTTTCGCCTCAGGAGCAGCTTTCCGTCTTGTCCAAGCTGACCACCGAACAATATATCGCGCTGCAAAATCTGCTCGCGCAGACGCCGTCTCCCGCCCCAAGCGCTCCGGATGACGCGCAGCAGGCGGAGGGCGAAACGCCCAAGTCGGAACCCGCGCCCGATGAATCCCCCGAGCCGGAGGACGAGGAGCCCTCTAACGAGCCCTCCGAAAATCCCTCTGAATCCGGCGGAGATCTCACGCCGGCGGAGGAAACGCCCCTTCCTTCAGCGCCGCAGGATCCCGTTCCGGCGGAAGGCGAGGGGAACAATCCTCCCGCGGAAGACGATGAGCCGCCCGTTCCCCCGGCCCTCCCCGATTCCCCCGCCGGAAACGGCGCAGGCGGCGGCCAAGAGGCGACACCCTCCGAATCCCTGTCCGGTCTCTCCTTCCCTTCCGCCGCCCTTTCCTCCCCCCCTTTCCGTTCCCACCCCTTCTCCGGACGAATGGATGACGCGTCTGTCCCAGCTTTTAAGCGGCGGAAGCGAATAATCCGCCGCCGGTCTCTTCCTCGGCCCCGGAAGCTTTCGGCAAACCTCACAAAAAGATTCATTTCCAAAACACGCATAAAGAGCCCGCAAACCGCCTGATTCGAGGGGTTTGCGGGCTCTGTTTGGATGGGCTTTTTGTCTTTGGGAGGCGGTTTTTCGTTTGGCTGATCCTGTTCACATAGGGGCTCTCCGCCGCCTTTCACGGCGCGGGCCCTCTCCGCTTCCTGTCTTTACTGTTCAGCCGTCGCGTTCATGCCCACGCGCACGCGCTCGTCCGCCTCAAGCGAGAGGGTCACGTCGAATTTCCCATGCTCGTCGGCGACGCGGGAGATGCCGGTCACTTCCCCTTCAAGCGCGTCGTCGGGATACGCGTCGAGCGTCACGGTCATCTTCATGCCGGTCTCGATCTTGGAAAGGCTGTCCTCGTCCACGGAGCAGACGAGCCGCATCTCCCCCGCCGGGCAGTAGGTCGCCAGCACCTGATCCTTCGCGGCGCTCTCCCCGCTGACCGCGCCGATGCTCAGCAGCACGCCGTCCTCCGGCATGGAGACGCTGCCGTCCCCGCCGTTTCGTCCCTCCAGCGCGTCGGGCACGATGTCAAAGAGCAGGTCGCCGCGCGCGACCGTCTGCCCGTCGCTCACGTGGACGGCGAGCACGTGCCCCTCCGCCGTCACGGCGACGGGATCCACGCGGGAAAGCTTGCCGCTGCCAATGCAGCTGTCGGAAGCAAAGTCGCTCTCGCGGTAGACCTTGATCTGCTCGTTTACGCGCAGGTCGCCCTCGCGGGTGACCTCCAGCGCGTAGCCCTTGCCGCTGACGGAGGTGACGACCGCCTCGCCCTTGCGGCTGCTGTCGCTCGAGGAGCGGATATACACCCGCTCGCCGGGGTGAACGATCTTGTTTTCGTTGTCGCTCGCCGCGCCGCTGCTCGTGCATTCGGCCGTGTAGAGCGTCTCGCGCTCCAGATAGGCGAGCGCGCCGTAGCGCTCCTGCACGTATGCGGCGCTGTCCCCCGCCTCGGCGAAGACGGCGCTCACCGTGCCGTCAAAATCGGCGTAAACCTTCTGGGTTTCAATGGCGAACAGTGCGGTTCCCGCTTGGGCCTCGTCGCCCGCCTGCGCGGTGTAGTCGCCCACCACGCCGCCATATGGGGCCGTGATGCTCTTGGTCTGGCCGGCGCGGATTTCGCCGTCAAGGCTGAGCGTTCCTTCGGCGCAGGCCGCCCCGCTCATCAGGGTCAGCGCGGCGAGGATGCCCGCAAATGCTCTTTTTTTCATGTACAGTCTTCCTTTCCATATTCTACTGCATTCTGTTTCTGCATTCTGCTGCATGTTCTGTGTTCCGTCGCTTCTGCGCGCCTCACGTCACACGTTCCTCAGCGCATCGATCGGGTTGAGGTTGCTCGCCTTGCGCGCGGGCGCCCAGCCGAAGATGATGCCCACCGCCGCCGAGAAGCTCACGCCCAGCCAAATGGCGAATGTGTTGATCGAGAACGTGATATCCGTATTCACGCAGATCGCAAACGAGATGCCCAGCCCCACCAGAACGCCGATCACGCCGCCCAGCAGCGAGAGGATGATCGCCTCAATCAAGAACTGCATCTGGATCTGCCCGGGCTCCGCGCCCAGCGCCTTGCGCAGGCCGATCTCCGTCGTCCGCTCCGTGACGGTGACCAGCATCATGTTCATGATGCCGATGCCGCCGACGACCAGCGCGATGGAGGCGATGCCCACCAGCAGCGACATCATCATGGAGGTCATCAGGTTCATCGCCTCGGTCATCGACTCCATGTTGATGACCATATACGCGTCGTCCTTGTAGTTGAAGATGGCGTCCAGCGCGGCCTCCATCTCCTCGATGGCCTCGTCCGTCCTGTCCGGATCGGTGACGTCGACCTCCAGCGTGGTGACCGTCGAGGTGCCCAGCAGCTTCTTGGCCACGGTATAGGGCACGTAGACCGTCCCGTCGCTCGAGCCGCCGTCGATCACGATATACTCGATATTCGGATAGG